>NZ_CP047242.1:0-365000 GCF_009856605.1 Trichormus variabilis 0441
GCTGAGTGTCTACCGGAAGTAGCAATGGGTGCGATCGCTTGTACAATTTCTGGATATAGTAACGCCCACTCTAGTACCTGCATCCCACCCAGTGAGCCACCAATAACTAACTGTAAAGATTTAATTCCCAGATGTTGAATCAGTGCAGCTTGTAAGCGCACCATATCCCGAATTGTAATTGCTGGAAATGATGCACCGTAAGGGATTCCAGTTTGGGGATTGATGCTCGTTGCTCCTGTTGTACCGTAGCAACTGCCCAAAATATTACTGCATATAATAAAATCGCGATCGCTATCTAGTGCTTTGTTTGCACCCAACAAACCTTCCCACCATTCGTCAGCATCAGCAGAACCAGTTAAAGCATGACAAATCAGTACTCCATTATCACCTGCTGAGTTTAACTTTCCCCAAGTCCGATAAGCGACCTGAACCCCAGTTAAAACCCCGCCGCCTTCTAACTCAAATGGCACTGGTAAATGATAATACTCAGTTTGTTCTGAAATGAAGTCCTGGTAGTTCATCTAATACTAACTAGGTGGGGAGTTGTTGCAGAGGGGTTATTGACTATTGACTAATCTTCTGAAACGCTTGCTCAAAATCTTCTTTAATATCGTCGATGTGTTCAATTCCCACAGATACACGCACCAAATCAGGTGTCACACCGGCGGAAAGTTGTTCTGTATCACTGAGTTGTTGATGAGTGGTAGAAGCAGGATGAATGACAAGGGTTTTAGCATCACCTACGTTTGCTAAGTGACTTGCCAATTTAACATGATTAATAAAGGTTTTACCTGCTTCTAGTCCCCCTTTGATGCCAAAATTCAATACCCCACCAAATCCGTGTCTCAGATATTTTTTGGCTCTTTCATGATAGGGGTGATGGGGAAGTCCGGGATAATTTACCCATGCTACTTGGGGTTGTTGTTCTAGCCACTGGGCTAATTCTAAGGCGTTGGAGACATGGCGATCTACACGCAAAGAAAGTGTTTCTAATCCTTGCAATAGTAAAAATGCGTTAAATGGACTTAAGGAGGGGCCGAAATCTCTTAATCCTTCTACTCTGGCGCGAATAATAAAGGCAATATTCCCAAAGGGACTACCTACACCAAATACCTCTTGAAAATTCAGCCCATGATAACCAGGTGATGGTTCAGTAAATACAGGAAATTTGCCGTTACCCCAGTTAAATTTACCAGAATCAACAATTACGCCACCGATAGAAGTGCCATGTCCACCAATCCATTTAGTTGCAGACTCAACTACAATATCTGCACCGTGTTCAATTGGTCGAGCCAAATAGCCCCCAGCCCCAAAGGTATTATCAACAATCAAGGGAATACCATGTTCATGGGCAATATGGGCTAATGCCGCAAAGTCGGGAATATTGAATTGGGGATTGCCAATAGTTTCCACGTACAATGCTTTTGTGCGATCGTCGATCGCCTGACGAAAAGTTTCTACATCATCGCCTTCGACAAATTTGACATTTATTCCTAAACGTGGTATAGAAACTTTAAATTGGTTATAGGTTCCCCCGTATAAAAAACTGGTGGAAACAATATTATCTCCAGCTTGAGCGATCGTGCTGATAGCTAAGAATTGCGCCGCTTGACCGCTAGAAGTGGCTAATGCTGCCACACCCCCTTCTAAAGCTGCAATACGCTTTTCAAACACGTCTGTTGTCGGATTCATTATCCTTGTGTAAATGTTGCCGAACTCTTGCAGAGCAAACAATCGCGCTCCATGATCGGCATCATCAAAAACGTATGAAGTTGTTTGATAAATCGGTACAGCACGGGCATTAGTTCCTAAGGCTGGTTCTTGCCCAGCATGGACTTGCAAAGTTTCAAAACGGTATTTTTCAGACATATAAAATTACTGTTAGGCAATATATTTCCGCAAACAAGCATAAGCCGATAGATTTATAGTATTTTAGCATCCAAAATTGTCAGACTGTTAACTTTCATCTGTCAACAGTCCATAAACTAAAATAATTCTGAGCGTCAACTTTGCAAGGTTAATAACAGCAAACAATCTCTTTCTCGCCCCTGCTTGCCTTAGTCTCTAATTTGGCAAACTGAACAGAGGACGCAGTTTAATACCAATTGCCGTTCCTAATAAAGCGCAAACAATCCAAACCCAACCATGTATGCTAGTGGAAGCAATACCACTAAAAAAGGCACTGACATTACACCCGAAAGCTGTAAAAGCACCATAACCCATAATTAATCCACCAATCACCGTAGCAAGAATTTTTGATGGGCTAACTTGAGTTTGTGGTGTGAGTTTTCCTGCTAAGGCGGCTGCTAATAATGCACCTAAGATAATACCTAGATTCATCACGGAGGTGACATCTGCAAACACACTATTTGATAATGCTGTATCACCATCCCAAAATTTACTCGTGGAGGAATTCCAGCCGAACATGGTGGCTATTTTTGCTGTCCATAGAGCAAACCCCCAGGTAATTCGCCAAGGTTCGCCAGAAATAAGCAGGGTTAACCAATTAAGTACAGCTAAGGCGATCGCACCTGTAAATACTGACCAAGAGCCAAATAAAAATCCTGAGCGTGTGGGTGAGGGATGTTCTGCTGATGCTGATTTGCTGTTTTTACTCCACAACCAAAGCCCCCCAGCTAACAGCAACAATATACCCAACTGTAAGACTACTGCACCTGTCCAACCGAGAGTTTCACCTAAAACAATTGGTTCGGCTTTTGGCAAACCAGCCCAAAGATATCTAGTCAAACTAGCCCAGAATGCGCCTAAACAAAAGGTGATCAGGGTAATGAGCATGGTGTAACTACCTCCGCCAATGGTGTAGAGTGTACCGCAACCACAAGCTCCACCTAATTGCATTCCGATTCCAAAGATGAATGCACCAATCGCCCCTGATATACTCACAGGTGCGATCGCTCCTGCTACTTCTTGACCGAAAGCCTTACCAGCAGCTAACACTGGCGCAAATAACACAGTAGCGATCGCTAGCATTACTAACTGAGCATATATTCCCCGCACATCTCTATTCAACAGCAGTTTGCGATAAGCAGAGGCAAAGCCAAAACTAGAATTATAAAGGCTCACACCCAACAAACCACCGATGAGGAATAATACACTTTGTCGCCAGCCATATTTACTCAATAAAACAGATCCGACTGTAAAGATAAATAATGCGATCGCCACAACTAATTTTTGTGGTCTGGGAGGTAATAACTGAGATTTAGATGTCAACGTATTCTCAACCCCATTACTCATAATTTAGTCTTGCCAGATATAACTTGCTTTTAGTGAGGTAAGCAGGAAAACCCAACACCTGTTTAAGTGTTGGGTTATTTCTTGAAGCTTCTGTCTTATGGAAATAAATTAAGCTCTAGAACTATCTTTTTTGTCATCGGTTGTTTGACCGTCTTTACTCCTTCTACAAGCTACTAAACTGTCTTGATCTGAATTATTAGCAGCTTGGCTGGCTTGGACTGTGTTCACTACACCAAAAGTAGTTAGTAACACAGCAAAAAATAGCATTGCAAATTTCATCTTTTTATCCTCTTACTTGAAAATGGGGGTATAGGTGTAGGAGAAATACATTTTCATGTTTGGTTGTGGGATTTTCTCATAAGTAGCTTTCTTGAACAGGAAATTTCCACGAATATCCAATATCCCACGTCCATCTAGCTTACCTGTTCTGGGCCAGTGGCAACAGGTAAGTCTGATTGAGTGCTGTACTCAGTCCAAGAACCTTCATAAACTCTAACTTTGGGATAACCCAGCAAATGTTTTAATACCACATATTGCAGAGTTGCTTCCCGTCCTGTACTGCAAGTAACAATGATGTCATCAGCAGGAGTAATTTTCTTGTCAGCTAGGATTTGTTTGATTTCATCTAAAGATTTTAGTTTGTGGGGATTTTGAGCATCTGTAAAAGTAGGCCAAGGAATATTTCGCGCCCCTGGAATATGTCCATTTCGTACCCAAAGATTTTCCTTTCCTTGGAATAAATCTGCTGGTCTGGGGTCGATGAATGTAACGCCTTTTTTCCCAATCAGTTTTCTGACTTCACTTAAAGAGACACGCACAGCAGGATTATCTTTAACTATAAATCGACCTACTTTGTATTTAGGAAATTCCTTTGTTACTGTTGCCGATGCAGCCGCGTAACCTTTGTAGCCACCATCCAATACAGCTATATCCTGCACTCCAGAACGTTCTAGCAAATAAGCTACCATCGTTGCCCCTAGTACATCTCTGCCATCAGAGTAAACAAGGACACGATTATTATTTGTGACTCCTGAATTAGCAAATATTTGTCCTAATTTTTGATTGTCCCAATATTGTACTGGTAGACCTTCTCTTGGGCCGCGAAAGGCTGTATCGGCAATATTAACTGCTTGAGGTAAGTGTCCATCGATATAGTCTAAAGGTAAATTTCGGACATCCAAAATTCTCAGATTAGGATCTTTGACATTCTCGGCCACCCAGTTAGGAGCAACGAACTGGATCTTAGTGCTAGTCGCAGCTCCCCTGGCTGGTAAATGCAACATGGGAGTGAGTAACAAAAAAGTACAAATTGCTACTCCTAGAGCAAGTAGTTTGTTTTTCTTAAACTTTGCCCAAGAAAATTTCCGTATCTTCATCATGGTTTTTAGCTGTTTACATCTTCCTACTGAAACTTGCCAGATTTAAGTCACATCTAGCAGCAGATAAATTGCTCTAGGTATATAATCTACTATAAATTGGGCGATAAACAGTATTTTGTGTTCATTAATATAAATATTTCATATACAGAGGCGGAATACAAGTGCTGCGACCCCATGAATACAAGGGCTTTGTTTTGTTACCTAAACGTTGGGTTGTGGAATCTACTTTTGCTTGGCTCACTGGTTGTTAGCTTTGGAACAAAGACTACTAGCTATTGCCTCAAATCTCAGAGACTTTGATCTATCTTGCTATGATTCGTATTATGGTACGACGTTTGGCATAAAATCGTACATTTCATAACTTTTCAAACACTCTCTAATAGATAAATTTGCACCTTTAAATAGCTCTTTTTCTGATGATTGAGGATCATAGATATCTAGTTGCAGAATATAAACTTGAGCAGGATGTGGTATTAAATGAACTGTTTTTTTCATTGATTACCGATTGTCCAATTCCATTTTTGCGAGGTAAACATGATTGAATTATGTGAGTTCAAGTCCCAAACAATTCCTCACATATTCCTCACATTTTGTTGATAACCTCAAAGTAGATTTCACCTTCCCAACAGCAACATGGCAAAAGGTGAACTACTGCGTTTATTAATCAAACTCCAAGAGAAATAGAGAATATTGGAGAAAAAGTATGCTCAATGTTGTGCGTTGCAGTCAAATTATCGGTTGGATAGCAATAGATAGCTCAACTGCTAATAGTTTGGGTGAGTTAGAAGAAGTTTGGTTAGATGATTCTGGGCGTATTGCCTATTTTTCTGGCAAAGAAACTTATTTACCAGTAGAAGGAATTGCTGGCACAGCTAACCCTGATTTAGCTGCCGCAGTTGCCCAGAAACTCAACATTCCTTTGGGTAAATCTCTGGGTGAACGCTTTCTAGATAGTGTATATCGGATTGTATGCGTAATGATGCCAGAAAATTTGGATGCGTTGGCGAAGCCCGCCGCAGGCATCGCTCTGTGGTGTGAGGATTTTCGGCAAAAAACCCACGCAGAAGTATGTGAACTCTTGACAAGGCAAAAATTAACTACAAGTAATTCGTAATACCCGTTATGGATAGGACATTAACACACCAACCCCAAGAATATGCGGTGTCAGTATCAGTCGGTGAAGTAAAGCTCAAAGGTAATTTAGTGATTCCCAACGGTGCTACAGGCATAGTGTTATTTGCTCATGGTAGTGGTAGCAGCCGTTATAGTCCCCGCAACCGCTATGTTGCCGAAGTTTTACAACAGGCGGGACTGGCAACTTTGTTAATTGATTTGCTCACGCAGGAAGAAGAAGAAATTGACCTGCGAACAAGACATTTGCGCTTTGATATTGGTTTGTTAGCCTCACGATTAGTTGGGGCTACAGATTGGCTGACACATAACCCAGATACTCAACATCTGAAAGTAGGCTACTTTGGTGCTAGTACAGGCGGCGGTGCAGCTCTGGTAGCAGCCGCAGAACGTCCAGAAACAGTGCAGGCTGTTGTTTCTCGTGGTGGAAGACCAGATTTAGCTCCTTCAGCCTTACCCCATGTCAAAGCGCCGACATTGTTGATTGTTGGTGGGTACGATCTGCCAGTAATAGCAATGAATGAAGATGCTCTAGAGCAATTACAAACATCAAAACGTTTAGTGATTATACCCCGTGCCAGTCACTTATTTGAAGAACCAGGCGCATTAACCGCAGTCGCACAACTAGCGAGTGAATGGTTTATGCACTATCTCAGGTAGATAGGATTGGGGTAGAGGTGTAGAAGGTAGGAGTTTATGGATATAGTCAAGGGTCGTATCGGTCTTGAGGATAAATTTCTGCACGCTGGGAAATTTCCTGGCACACATCTGCATTTGGAAGTCCCGCCTGGGGTAGTTGACTCTCGTGTTGCAGTATTTTACAAACAGAAAATCCCCTAACAGCTTTGGATGCTGACGAAAGATTGTTACTACAGCAGCATCAATAAAAAACTCAAGTTTCACTAAAACTATAAGAATATGGACATTAAAGAACTTCTCAATCGATACGCAGCTGGAGAACGAAACTTCCAAGGCATCATATTACCAAAAGCAGACCTACAGGGTGTTAACTTGGGAGGTGTAGACTTTGGTAGAGCTGATCTACAGGGAGCTAACCTAGCCAAAGCCTCCATGAATGGAGCTAATCTGTGTCAAGCAAATCTTCAAGGTGCAAACCTAGAACACGCAAATTTATCTGAAGTTATTTTTAGTGGAGCTAATTTGCGTGAAGCTACACTAACAACAGCTAACCTCAATGAATCAGACTTTAGTGGTGCATATCTTTGTGGTGCAGACTTACGTGAGGCTAGTTTGCATATGGCATTAATGAGCGCCGCAAACTTGCAGCGTGTAAACCTGAGTGATGCCAAAATGAGCGGAGTCAGGATGTGGAAAGCTGATTTGCGAGAATCAGACCTGAGTGGTGCTGATTTAAGTGAAGCAAATCTGAGTGAGGTGAACCTGACTGGGGCAAATTTAAATGCCACAGATATGAGTGAAGCCTTTTTAACTGGGACAATTATGCCTGACGGTACTATTCATAAATAACCAAATTTGGCGTTGCATAAAAAGGAGTCAGAAGACAGAATTCAGAATTCACAATACTCCACCCATAAAGCGCAAAGTCGGAGCGGCGGCTTCCGCCGTTCCCCGAAGGGGTTGCCGCAGGCATCTGAACTTTGTAAGACAGGGATGGAGTTTAAATGAGGAAGGGTATTTGATTTTTTTTTCGCCCACTAGAGGCGAGGTTTTAAACCAATATTCATCCGTCACTTCCACAGAATTCATGCTGAATTCTGGCTCCTGACTTCTGAATTCTATTTTATAAATGCGGGATGAATTGAGACTTTTATACAAAGCAGAATATTGATTCTGCCCTTTGGGAACGCTTTGAGCGAATGCGCCTACCCTGCGGGTTCCGCGTTAGCGGGGCGTAGCCCGACAAAAATCATCCCACTAATCAGCAACGCCCCAAATTTTTACACACAAACACTACAAAATCTGGGAATTATAATGTCATTGCATCAACCAGTCTGGACATTACCCATTGCAGCAGTTTATGAGTTATTGGGAACTACTGAGAACGGCTTAACTGAATATGAGGCAACACAAAGCCTTGAGCGTTATGGTGCGAATGAACTGCCAGAAACGCCCCAGCGCCCAATGTGGCTTCGCTTCACGGATCAACTCACTCACTTTATGGCTCTATTGCTATGGGTAGCAGGAATTTTGGCATTTATTTCCCGCACTCCAGAACTGGGATGGGCAATCTGGGCTGTGATCTGGATTAATGCCGTCTTTAGTTTTTGGCAAGAGTTTCAGGCAGAACAAGCATTATCAGCACTTAAGAATGTGTTACCGATGCAGGTAAAAGTGTATCGAGATGGTGAACTCAAGCAAATACCAGCACGGGAACTGGTGCGTGGGGATATTATGCAATTGGAAGAAGGGGATCACGTTTCGGCTGATGCGCGGTTGGTAAAATCTGAAAGTCTATACCTCGATGTTTCTGTGCTGACTGGTGAATCTCTGCCTGTGGCTCGCAATGCTTATCCAGTAAGGGTGCGGGAAGTTGCCTCTATTCGGGGCGGTAAGACTCTACCAGCCGGTGAACAACCTTTACAAGAACCAACTAATTTGGCGGAAATTCCCAATTTGGTGTTAGCAGGTTCAACAGTGTCATCAGGACGAGGGGTAGCTATAGTCTATGCTACAGGCGCACAAACAGAATTTGGTCATGTAGCACATCTCACAACCGTTGTGCAACGCGAACCTAGCACTTTAGAAGTGCAAGTGGCACAAGTGGTACGGGTGATCACAGCGATCGCTTTGACGATGGGAGTCTTGGTATTTTTACTAACATCTCTGTTAGTGGGGATGGAAGTGAAAGAGAGTTTTATTTTTGCGATCGGTATTATTGTAGCCTTAGTGCCGGAGGGGTTATTGCCTACCGTCACATTATCATTAGCAATTGGAGTCCGGCGGATGGTACGGCGTAATGCTCTAGTGCGTCGGCTGTCGGCTGTGGAAACCTTAAGTGCTACTACGGTCATCTGTACAGACAAAACCGGCACATTGACCAAAAACGAAATGACGGTGCATTATCTCTGGATTCCCTGGCAACCCACTGGCAATGAACTGCCGGAAACACCATTGGCTATCTCACCCACCCTGATTGAAGTCACTGGGGCAGGATATGACCCTACAGTCGGGAAAGTGCATATGTCGGGGAATTTTGCTGCCGCCTGGAAAGTTCATTTGTTACTCACAGGCGCAGCACTTTGCTCTAATGCCCGTCTGATTCACCTGACAGCCCCTAGCCGTTGGCAAGAGATTGGTGATCCTACAGAAGCAGCTTTGTTAGTCGCTGCTGCTAAGGCTGGGCTAAATTTGGAAACCTTGCAAACACAACTGCCACGCTTGCGCGAAGTGCCATTTGATTCGCGGCGGCGAATGATGACGGTAATATTAGATTGGCGTGCCTCAACGGTATGGACTGGTGACTTGCCGAACTTAGCTTTTACTAAAGGTGCGCCGTTAGAAGTCTTACGCCACTGCACATATATCTTAAGAAATGGCACACTTGCAGACATCAACCAAGACGACTGGAATCAAGTGGTGGCAGCTAACGATAGTTTAGCCGCCCAAGGTTTTCGGGTGCTAGGAGTGGCGGCGCGGCGTGGTGGGAGTGAAATGTTAGATTGGCGATCGCAAGACCTAGAGCAGAATTTAACCTTTATTGGTTTAGTGGCGATGTTTGATCCGCCCCGTCCAGAAGTAAGTGATGCGATCGCTGAATGCCATGCTGCCGGAATCAAGGTAAGTATGGTGACAGGTGATTATGGTTTAACTGCGGAAGCGATCGCCCGTCAAATTGGACTGGTCAACAACTCGGTACGGATAGTCACCGGTGAAGGCATGGGAAATTTATCTGATGCACAACTGCGGCAAATTGTCAAATATCGTTCTGGGTTGGTATTTGCGCGGATGTCTCCGGAACACAAGTTACGATTGGTGCAAGCCTACAAAGATATAGGTGATGTAGTTGCAGTCACAGGGGATGGAGTTAATGATGCCCCAGCCTTAAGAGCCGCTCATATAGGAGTAGCGATGGGGATGAATGGCACAGATGTAGCACGGGAAGCCGCCGATATTGTGCTTACAGATGATAACTTTGCTACCATTGTGAGCGCGATCGAGCAGGGACGCACCGTGTATCAAAACATCCGCAAATTTATGACTTATATCTTGGCATCGAATGTAGCGGAATTAGTGCCTTTTTTGCTAATGGTAGCCCTGAAAGTTCCCCCCGCCTTGGTAATTATGCAGATTCTCGCCATTGATTTAGGCACTGACTTAGTACCGGCTTTAGCCTTGGGTGCAGAAAAAGCAGAAGTTGGTACAATGCACCAACCACCTCGGAAAAAATCGCGATCGCTTCTTGACCGTTCCCTGCTTTTACGCGCCTATTGTTTTCTAGGTCTACTGGAAGCGATTCTGGGAATGACAGCATTCTTCCTCGTCTGGTGGAGTTACGGATATAACTTACAACAATTACAAGCCGTCACACCCAGTATTTTATCGCACTCAGCCAACGCCGCCACCGTTGCCATCTATACTCAAGCTACAACTATGACCTTAGCTACCATTGTCGCCTGTCAGGATGGTAATGTTTTCGCTTGCCGTTCGGAGCGTACTTCTATTTGGCGGCTAGGATTATTTTCTAATCCTCTGATTTGGTTAGGAATTGCGACTGAATGGATGTTAGTCATACTGATTACCAACAGCACATTCTTAAGTAGATTTTTTTCCACTGCACCCCTAGCACCTTGGCAATGGTTGCTGTTGCTAGTATGTCCGCCAATTATTTTAGGCGCAGAAGAACTAAGAAAAGCTGCTTGGCGCAGAAATCTTAGACATAGACGATAAGGTCATCTACTAAGTGTTTTGCTTCTCTCCACAAGGCACATTTAGAAGAAGTTTTTGCCCAAGCACCTGCATTACTCAAAGTTTCGCTTAAACCATTTCAGCCATACACTTGATCAAAGCCTGTGATCGAGTGCATTAACAGTATTTAAGCGAACTGGAGAGGCGATCGCATTCTAACTCCAAATGGAATCTACAGTTTTGGTTTGGTATTAGTGTTATAGAAGAAAATGAGAGTATCAAGCAAAAAGTTGTCTGTTATAAAGACAACTTTTTGCTTGATGTTTTTTATTTAGACAAGGTTTTCATTATTTAGACTTTGTTTATTCCCAATCATACACTTGTCAATCTTCAGAATTAAAAACATCTCTGTTTTTTTATTCTTAACATTGGTAGATATTTATTATGTTCAACCGAAGTGAATATACTTCTAGTATAGGCAAATACATTCACTTAAATAACTTAGAAATCAGAAAATTGTAAATGCTTAATCATCTATTTGTTCACTTTCTGAAACTGGGGAACGACGCTTGCGAAAAATTCCTGTCATACTGATGCCTGTAAATAGCATAGCAATCAGTCCTAAACCAACAAGAAAAACATAAATAGGTTTGCCAAAACTCCCGAAATAGCTACCTTGATGAATTGTCATTAATAATTCAATTTGTTCTTCTGGTAATCCCAGCCAGCTTTCGCCAACTCGGTAAGCAATACCAGTAACAGCACTAGCTAACAAGGGTAGGAAAATAATAGGTGCAACAATACTGTGAATGGTTCGGACAGTCAGTTTAGATTGTGCTTTATTTAATCGAGATTGCTTCGATTTACGAATCATACCAAATCCGGTAATTACCAATCCCACTAGTCCCAGCCCTACCAAGGATACATAAACTGGTTCTAGCGGTTTACCCAAAAAAGTACCCTGGTGAATTGCCAGGAAAATCTCGGCAGTGTCTTTAGGTATCCCAAACCAACTTCTTCCCAGACGATAAGCAATACCAGTTAACGCACTCAGCAGTAGAGGAATGAATAAAATCGGCGCAATGCGACGATGGAGTTTACGAAATTCACGAGACTGATTGATCTTAACCATTAGAACCTCTTGAATGAATACAATGTTGCTGAGGTTGGAGGTTTAACAATACTTGTTTAAAATAAATGTGCTACTTAACCTCAAACTAACTTTGAGCATAAGACAGGAAAAGTAAAGAACTTGGAAAGATGTACCACCAAGGTAAAAATCCTCATATACTTCATTCATGTCTGATTTTAGACTTGACTTGATTACCTATATAATGTCTGGAAATAATTAATAGGAAATACTGTAATAGTGATTATGCAATGAAATTTTTATTAGTTGAAGATGATGAACGGATTGCCGCATCTCTTACAGAAGCCTTAACTGACAATAATTACGCGATTGATGTAGCTGGTGACGGTGAGGAAGGATGGGACTTCATAACAGCATTTGACTATGATCTAATCCTTCTGGATGTGATGCTACCAAAATTGAATGGTATAGAATTGTGTCAAAGATTACGTCAGCGTGGTTATGGGCTGCCAGTACTGATGTTGACTGCGAGAGATAGCAGTACTGATAAAGTACTAGGTTTGGATGCAGGTGCAGATGATTACGTCATCAAACCTTTTGATTTAAAAGAATTACTAGCACGTATTCGGGCTTTGCTGCGACGTGGAAATACAACAATATCGACTTTTTTGGAGTGGGGGGGACTGCGGCTTGACCCAGCCAACTGTACTGTCACTTACAAGGAGCAATTATTATTAATGACACCTAAAGAGTACCAATTACTAGAACTTTTTCTCCGTAATAATGGGTATGTTCTCAGTCGTCGTCAAATTCTTGACCACCTGTGGTCATCTATTGATCCACCTGGACAAGATACAGTCAAGGTACATATTCGAGGAATACGTCAAAAACTCAAAGCCGCAGGAGCAAAAGATGATTTTATCGAAACTGTTTATGGGCTTGGGTATCGGCTTAACCAAAACTTCTAGAAATAAAAGCAGGGTTGTTGTTAGAAAGTTTACCGTACCTTGGCGGCGGTTAGATATTTTAACTAACCCCCAATTTCGTGCTACCGGTTGGCGACTACTCTTATCTTATTTAATAGCAATGATGGTAGTTATGGGACTGTCATCGGTGGTAGTGTATCACTTTTTTGCTTATAGTCTCAGTCAGCAATTAGATAGGCAGTTGTTGACGTTGGCGGATGCAGCAGCTCATAATTTATCGGCTATTAAGGTGGATAAGATGGCTGTAAACCGCAAGATGCCGCGAATTTTAGATAATGATGGGGATTTAGATATTCCTTGGCAAGATTTACGGTTATATCGTCAGAGTGTGGAATGGTTTGATGCTGGGCAGCAATTATTAGGAAAGGCAGGAAAGCCATTTCCCGAAACACCATTTCTAACTAATTTTCACTCATGGCAGCAAAATGGCATCAGGATATTAACTATTCCGGTTTATTCTTCCAGAAAAAATCAACAACTTTTAGGTTATGTGCGTGTCAGTGCATCAACAGTTGAAATACAAAAAGAACTGGAGAGACTGTTGATGGGTTTGGGTATTGGTGGTGTTTTGGGGATGGTTTTAATTAGTGGTACAGGTTGGTGGCTAACGAGTAAAGCCTTGCAACCGATTGAGCAGAGTTTCCAGCAATTACAACAGTTTACGGCGGATGCGTCCCATGAATTACGCAGTCCTCTGACGGCGATTAAAACGACTGTGGAAGTTATCCAAAGTCACCCAGAACGTATTCATCCCAGTGATGTCAAAAAAATCGACATCATAGAGGGTGCAACACAGCAGATGACGCACTTAGTAGAGGATTTACTATTGTTAGCCAGAAGTGATTCTGCACCTATAAGTTTGCCTAAAACCGCAATTCCCATACCCATAGATGAAATTTTAATTGATTTAATTGATACCTTACAGCCGCAGGCAAAATCTCAAGAAATTACTTTAGAGGCTAACTTGATTGATGCGGTGTGGGTAAAGGGGGATGCACATCAGTTACAACGACTATTTGGTAATTTATTAGAAAATGCCCTGCAATATACGTCTAATGGTGGTTTAGTCAGGGTAGAAATCGTTAAAAGGGATGATTTTGTAGTGATTGAAGTGGCAGATACTGGTATTGGTATCGCACCTGAAAATCTGCCTTTTGTATTTAATCGCTTTTGGCGAGCTGAAAAAGCCCGTTCTCGTCGTCAAGGTGGTTCGGGTTTGGGTTTAGCTATTGCCCAAGCTATTACTCATGCTCATGGTGGTGAGATTTCTGTGACGAGTAAAGTCGGTGTGGGAAGTTGTTTTCGCGTGAAGTTACCAGTATTTAGGTTGGGCAATTAGGTGATTTACAACATCGAATCTATCACGGGGCTGTCTGCATCAGCTGTAGGCGATCGCCTACAGCAAGAAGGCTATAATGAGCTACCATCTACCCAACAGCGTACTATCTGGGGAATTGCGCTGGAAATCTTCCAAGAGCCTATTTTCCTACTTTTGCTGGGCTGTGGTGTCATTTACTTGTTTCTGGGTGATGTTCAGGAAGCGTTAATTCTATTAGGCTTTGTTTTTTTCATTGTTGGCATTAACTTATACCAGGAACAGAAAACTGAAAAATCACTGGAAGCGTTACGCGACCTCTCTAGTCCTCGTGCATTAGTGATTCGTGATGGAAAACGCCAACGAATTGCGGGACGGGAAGTGGTGCGTGAAGATGTGATTGTTTTGTCAGAGGGTGATAGAGTTCCTGCGGATGCTGTGGTGCTGTGGTCTACGCATTTGAGCGTCGATGAATCTTTGTTAACAGGTGAATCTTTACCTGTACGCAAGCAATCAGTTAAGGACAGCACAGATTTAGCAAACACCACGAGAACTGCAACACAGCACCGTCCTGGTGGTGAGGATTTGCCCTTTGTCTATTCGGGAACGCTGATAGTTCAAGGTCAGGGTATTGCTCAAGTCTATGCCACTGGTATGCAGACAGAAATGGGCAAGATTGGTAAAGCTTTGCAGACTGTGGAACCACAACAGACGGTTCTGGAAAGGGAAACTCGACGGATTGTTAGTAAGCTGACCTTTGTAGCGATCGCTATTTGTGTGGCTGTAGTCGTAATTTATGGCGCATCTACGAGCAATTGGCTACAAGGGGTTCTGGCAGGGTTGGCGCTGGCGATGGCAATTTTGCCTAATGAAATTCCCGTAGTATTGGCGATTTTCTTGGCGTTGGGTGCTTGGAGATTTTCTCTAGCTAGGGTGTTAACTCGTCGCATCCCTGTAGTGGAAACACTGGGTTCTACTACGGTTCTGTGTGTCGATAAAACTGGGACACTGACTTTTAACCGGATGTCGGTGCAGCAATTATTCGTATCTCCCAATTTTTATGATGTTGCTTTGCATGAACGGGAAGCACTCCCAGAAACCTTTCATGAATTAATCGAATTTGGGATTTTAGCCAGTCGCAAAGACCCCTTCGACCCGATGGAAAAAGCCCTCAAACAAGTGGGTGATGACTATTTAGCCAGAACTGAACATTTACATCAAGATTGGGAGATATTGCGCGAGTATCCCCTGTCTGGTGAATTATTAGCCATGTCTTGTGTTTGGCGATCGCCAGAAAATAGATTAGTCATTGCTACCAAAGGTGCGCCAGAAGCGATCGCTGATCTATGTCACTTTAATGCCGAACAAATGCGAGACTTAGAGCAGCATATCAATACAATGGCTGCTGCTGGTTTGCGGGTTTTGGGAATAGCGAAAGCGATCGGGCGACATCAATCAAACAATCAGCCAAACTCTCTTCCTGAAAAACAACATGACTTTGTATTTGCATTTTTGGGACTGGTAGGCATGGCTGATCCAGTGCGCCCTACCGTAGCGCCAGCCATTACCGAGTGTTATACTGCCGGGATTAGGGTTGTGATGATTACAGGTGATTATCCAGCAACAGCCCAAAATATTGCCCGTCAAATCGGACTGACACCCGCTACTGAAGTCATCACAGGAGCAGAATTAGAAAAGATGCCAGAAGGCGAGTTGCTTTCTCGGATTCAAACTGTGAATATCTTTGCACGGGTTGTCCCAGAGCAAAAATTACTGATTGTTAATGCCTTGAAGCGCTCAGGGGAAATCGTGGCGATGACTGGAGACGGGGTAAACGATGCCCCAGCTTTGAAAGCCGCCAATATTGGCATTGCAATGGGCGAACGGGGTACAGATGTGGCGCGGGAGTCTGCGGATTTGGTATTGCTAGATGATGATTTTTCTTCCATTGTCAAGTCCGTCAGGTTGGGGCGACGAGTATTTGACAACCTGAAAAAAGGTATGGCTTATACCTTGGCGGTTCATATCCCCATTGCTGGGATGTCCTTGATTCCTGTAATCTTTCATTGGCCTTTAGTGTTATTACCTATCCACATTGCCTTCCTACACCTAATTATTGACCCAGCTTGCACTGTAGTGTTTGAGGCAGAACCAGAAGAAAGTAATGTGATGAAGCGTCCACCCCGCAACCCAAAAGAGCCATTATTTAGCCGTCGCACTTTGAAATTAGCACTGCTGCAAGGATTAAGTGTATTAGTAGTGCTAGTGGCTGTATTTGCTGTGTCTTATTATTCTGGAAACGGAGAATTTGATGCCCGCGCTCTTGCTTTCACCACCTTAATTGTATCGAATTTGAGTATGATTTTGAGCAATCGCTCTTGGTCGCGCACCATTCCAGAGATGTTACGCACTCCCAATCAAGCACTGTGGTGGGTACTGGGTGGTGCAGTAGTTTTTATGGGACTCGTACTTTATTTTCCTGTATTGCGGCATCTATTCCGTTTTTCTTTTCTGCATTTTGATGATTTAATAATTAGTCTCGCCTCTGGAGTATTCAGTATTTTGTGGTTTGAGGGACTGAAAATTTGGCGACGAAAAAAAGATAATACACGACGGGCATTTAACTAATTTGTGATGCAATAAAACGGTTATTTGGCAAGTACCAGCACACCAAGGAATCCATTTGACAATCCAGATAAGGATTTGCCAAGTCAACCTTGTCCAAAAGACTTCGGAAAAACCAACAGTATCAAACCACCATGCTTCGGTCAAAATATGCACTAGTGTTTTGGATAGAGACAAACCAAAAATCACAATCAAGATGATTATTAGAATGCCTCTTCAGGTTCATAATTTACCTATCAATAGCGAAATACCGCAGCTAATGGGGTACCATCTGGCATTTCAGCCGATTCAACTGCATAGACAATACCGCCATTTAGAATAGTTTGAGTTGCAGCGAAATCTAATAATTCCTCGTCGTTGGGTTCTGCGTCGGAATGTACCTGAATTGTTTGGGTATCCGAGTCAAAAGTACCCCACTGCTGCTGACCGAGGGCGACAATTAACTTGTCAACCCGTCCCTGACAAGCAGCCGGAATAGTTTCCGTAATTTGGCTGGAGGCTTTTCCAGTTCCTAGCAGTTCCCTGTATTGATTGATTGCATCTTGCTGTGCTTGCAAAAATAATGGTTCTACTATTTCCCAAGCTTGGGTGTGTAATTCTTCTGGTGATAGCAGTTCTGGATTACCTGTTATCCCAGCATCCACGAGATTAGGATAAGTATTTGCCTCTCGGTAAATTGGCAAAAGATACTCTACTCCAGCCAGCACTAAGGGAGCGTGTTCTGCTTTGAGTAACTCCTGCAAAGCTTCATTGACCCGATGGAAGTACAGGCTGAGGTTTTCTTTCTCATCCTCATCACCAGCACCATGACCGTGAAATACCGTGACTCCACCAGAAGCGCCGCTTCGTCCACCTGTTGCGCCTGGAGTGCCTGTATGGGAAGGTGTTTGTCGTTCTGGTTCTTCAAACCGTAGTACTTCTTCCAGACTTGGTAGTACCCCAGTTAAATCAATCTCTTCAATATGATGGTGAGTTCCTTCTAATAGCCGAATCAGATTATGGCTGAGAGCCAGGATATAGAAATGTCCATCACTCTGGAATAAGGGGAATAGAGGTTTAAGGTAAAAATGGTTACTTACAGTTACTCGTTCTGTAAAATCTATAGGCACAGAGTAATATTGGAAAAAATCTTGTGAGCGGAAGACTGCTAAACCATTACTTTGATGTTGCCAAAATTCATACTCATCTAGCTCTTTGACTGGTTCGAGTAAGTTTTTGGCATCTTCAGAACGCCAACCATGCTCAATCAGGCGTTCTTCAGCTTCTCGAATTAAGTTCTTAAAGCGGATAGGATTTTGTTGCGTGTCCATCCCGGCATGGCAAGTTGGGAGAAAAATCGATACACAGACTTCTCTGGGTTGTTTTGCTAGTGTTTCGAGTTCTGCAATAGAGAGTAATTTCATTTGTTTACCTCTTGTGTTTATAGAGAAGGGTTAGAACTGATAGTGGCGTTTTTCCCAGCCCCCAAGTTAACTTCTAATCCTTCTGTTGTTTGTATGATACTGGTATTGAAACTTGCACAAAGAAACTGCATACGCTGACAGATAGCAGTAAATTCTCCACCTTTATCTAGGGCAACTTGCGTATAACTTAAAAATGCAGGTATTAAACGCAACTTATACAAACGGCGATCGCTCACTTCCACCAGAAACACAAAAGACCAATCGTTACGCAACACAGGGTCAACTGCATAATCATCCAAAAAATCCCCTGTGTCATAAAGGATTAACCCCTGTTTGTACTGTTCTACACATTGGAAAAGGTGAGCAGAATGACCGTGAAAGATATTTACACCCCTATCCACAAGTGCGCGCAGACCTGCAATATCCATAATGATGGGAGTTGTCGCCTGACATCGCCAATAAATGCTAAAGTGACGGGCTTTGCTATAGGCGGAAGTGGTTGATGTTCTCTGGACTATTCAAAAAGTGCTTTAAATCAACAGCCTAACCTTGTAGGCGATGCTTACCAATCAATCTAACAGTACTAGCTTGCGGTCCTTTATCACCTTCTTCCTGTGCAAAACGAATTTCGTCTCCCACCTGCAACTGCTCAAAATCACCATTGAATAGACTATTGCGGTGAAAATAAACTTCGCTACCATCAGGTGTTTCGATAAAACCGTAGCCTTCATCAGAGAACAAAGACGTAATTCGTCCATGAGGCTGTTCTTCATGAGTTTTGGTTTCCTGACGCAGCATACTGGTGTGGTCTTGCAGTTTACGCTTGGCTGCATCAAAAGCATCACGAATTGCTACATAAATATCCTCGTGGGATTGATGTTCAGGTGGGTCACGGTTGACAACGATTTCCCCTGTTGGCACAGTGATGTCAATTCGCACCTGATAAAGTTTACCGTTACGTTGATGTCGATGTGGGGCATCAACTATGACTCGACAGCTCGTAATCCGGTTATAAAAATGCTCTAGTTTATCAGCTAAGGAGCGAATTTTTGCTTCTACCGCTTCTGATGGTGGGATGTTGTGAAAGGTGATTTGTAGTGGAATGATCATGTGTTCTCCTATTTCTCAAGTATCTCTTGCCTGGATTGACAGATTGCTCAAGCAATATGCTAATTAAGATGCGTTTTCCCAATCACATAACAACTCATGCTCTTGTTTTACTGGGAGTTGACGGAGGGGAACTTGAGGAGTACCAATATCTGTTGAATTTTGAGATAACCGTTTTTTCTTAATTATCTTTTCTACCTGCAATTTTGGTTGAGTGGCTGTAATGGTCATTCTACTCACCTCCCACACTAAATCAGGAAGGAAAAATCGTTATATCTGCGACATATATAGCAGCAATTACAACTCAGTAATCAACGTATATGAAAATTTTGAACTTGAATTATTAACCTTTACCTTCCATTTCTATTATTTCTCTAAAAGTCAATACCAACGAAGAAACGATAAAAAAGTATATAAAATTTTAAGAAATAACTGCAAATTGCTGTGTCAAAAGTTCGTGAATTGCAGCATCACTGATTTGAGCAAAATTCTCATACCAGAGAGCGATTGCATACAAAGGTTCTGGTGTTATTAAACATATAAATTTATCTACCTCACGGCTTAATTCTTGACAAGTTTTGGCTAATCCTACAGAAACTGCAACAATAATTTTCTGAGGCTTTTGTTCTCTTACAATAGCAATGGCAGCACGCATGGTTGAGCCAGTGGCGATACCATCATCCACAAGAATGATAGTGCGATTGTTAATTTATAATGGCAAAAGATGACCTCGATAATCTCTGTCGCATCGCTCTAATTCTCGTTGTTCTCTAGCCGCAACATCATCAATTGTTTTCCCAGAAATCCCCAACCAACTCACAACCTCATAATTAAGGCAACGTACACCACTAGAGGCAATGCTACCCATTGCTAATTCTTTATGTCCTGGTACAGTCAGTTTCCTCACCAAACAAATATCCCACGATACATTTAAAGCTGTGGCTACTTCAAAAGCAACAGGTACACCACCACGCACGAGTCCCAACACTAATACATCTGGACGATGGGCGTAATCTGTCAGTTTGTTAGCTAATTGTTGCCCTGCTTCAGCGCGATTTCGGAATCTTGTTTTGATTTGACTCATAGTAGCCATAACTGACCGCCGCTTGCAAGATATCTTTTAGGTTAGGTAACAAATTTGAGAAAGTTGTGAGGAAAGTTAAACTACTTCACAACTTTCTCGAATTTTTCTTTTAGCATTAAATTAAGTCCAAAAATTGAGCCACTTTGCACTTAGAAATTTAAACACTTCTAACTTAGAAAAACTGGTGAATTCACTATGCAAAACTTATCTAATCAACCAGTGAAAAGCGCTCATGAACTCAAAAGAAAGTATGAAGCAGGAGAAAGAGACTTTCGTGCAGCTGAGTTATCTAAAGCTGACTTACAAGAAACTTATTTAGAAGGAGTAGACCTGAGTGGAGCTAACTTGGATGCAGCCAAACTTAGTAAAGCAGACTTGAGTGGTGCTAATCTCAGTGGAGTTTATTTAAGAAAGGCAAATCTGAGGGGAGCCAACCTCAGTGGTGCAGATTTGTTTAAAGATAAATTGGTGGGAGCAGATTTGAGTGAAGCTGATCTCCGAGGCGCAGATTTGAGAGGAGCTAACTTGAACGGGGCTAACTTAAATGCAGCCAAATATGACAGCTACACAGTTTTTCCAGAGGATTTTGACCCTATAAGCGCCAAAATGATGCAGTTGGAGGAATAACAAGGAGATATGTTATGGCTCATGTCCTGACATCTGAAAAAGTCTTCCCTCGAATGGTAGAGTTACGCAGATATTTACACAGCCATCCTGAACTGGCATTTGAGGAAAAAAAGACAGCATCCATCGTTATAGATGAACTCAAGCGTTTAGGTATTCCTTTTTGGTATGGTGGGGTGGGTAGTGGCATCATTGGCAAGCTGATCAATGCTGGACAAAGAGCGCCGACAATTGCTTTGCGGGCTGATATGGATGCTCTCCCCGGACAAGAAAATACAGGATTGCCCTTTGCTTCTTTGCACCCAGGTAAGATGCACGCCTGCGGTCACGACGGTCACATGGCGATGGTGTTGGGTGCAGCAGCTTTATTGAAAGAGAATCCGCCACCAGGAAACGTGGTTTTCATCTTTCAACCTGCGGAAGAAAAGGGTGCTGGCGCGAAAGTGATGATCCAATCTGGTGCTTTAGAAGGAGTAAATGCCATCTTTGGCGGTCATGTTACCCGTCACTACCAAGTCGGAGAGATTATGGTTGCCAAGGGAGTAATTACTGCCCAATCTGATGGCTTTACTATTCGCGTCAAAGGACGAGGCGGACATGGAGCTAGACCCCATGAAGCTGTTGATGCTGTAGTTGTTGCCGGACTGCTAATTATGGCTGTGCAAACCTTAGTTTCACGAGAAATCAACCCCGCCTATCCTTCAGTAGTTACCATCGGCAAAGTAGAAGCAGGTAGTGCAGGTAATGTCATCGCGGAGGAAGCAATTCTAGAAGGTACTATTCGCACAACAAATTTAGATGTGCAGAACCACATAATTGACGGACTCAAGCGCATAGCCACAGCCGTGGGAGAACTGCACAATGCCAGAGTAGAAATAGAAATTCGCCACGGATATCCACCTGTCATTAATACAGGAAAAGAAACAGAAATTGCTCGACGGGCTATAGTTGATATTTTGGGTTCCAAGGGATTAGTCACAATGGATTATCCCAGCATGGGAGCAGAAGATTTTTCTTTCTACTTGTTACACGTTCCTGGGTGTTACGTTAGATTTGGTGCTTGTCAACAAGGTTGTGAGAACATTCCTTTGCATAGTCCTTCCTTTGACTTTGACGAAGAAGCATTGAAAGTTGGCGCAGCTTTTTTTGATCGGGTGGTTCGAGAAGCGATCGCAGAATATGCAGATAATTCCTAGTAGAAAACAGCAGAAGGCGCTTAAGTAATATTCATGAAAAGCGCAGATTTAAGCAATTTGGCAGGGTTTCAAGAAGTTTAACATAAGGCTGACTTGGCTGCACCCCTCGCATCTCCAACAACAAAACATTCGTTTTGAGCGATCGCGCAAAGGACGGTAATGGATCTCAAATTCTGCTTGAGTTATATCAAGGTGTCCACTGATAAAATTAACAACCTTTTTACTTCTCATCTGCTGGCTTTTCATATCTTCACAACTTTTGCCTATATACTACAAGAAGTAGTATATAGGCTACACTAAATTTATTCGATTAAACTTGAGTTATGCGAACAATTGTAGTTGGCGATATTCATGGTTGCTATGCAGAATTGCTTCAACTATTAGCCAAAGTAGAAATTGCAGAAGAAGATTGTTTAGTCTCTTTGGGGGATATTGTCGATCGCGGGATTGACTCAGTCAAGGTGTATGATTTTCTCAAAAATCGTCCTAATACCATCGTCTTGATGGGTAATCACGAACGCAAACATCTCAGGCAAACTCTTTCCTACTCCCAGGAAATTGTCAAATTACAATTTGGCGACAGCTATGACGAATTTTTAGAATGGATTAGTCATCTACCCTATTATCATGAAACCGAATCGGCAATTTTCGTTCATGCTGCGGTGGAAGATGGTATACCCATCGAGGAACAAAGGGAAGAGGTTTTATGTGGTTGCACTGCGGGTGAAAAACACCTGGGAAAACGCTACGGAGATAGTTCTTGGAGTCAGTTATATACTGGTGTTAAGCCAGTAATTTTTGGTCATCGCGTTGTTGGAGATCATCCCCTCATAATTCCCCAAAAAACCTACGGTATTGATACTGGAGCCTGTCATGGTGGGACATTGACAGCCATAATTTTACCTAGTTTTGAAATTGTTCAAGTACAAGCAGCTAAAGACTATTGGCAAGAAGAGATAGTTAAATGGCAGTTGCCAGTGATGAAGGCTAAACCCTGGGGTAGTTATAAGTGGGAAAAAATTCAGGCGATTTGTGACGAGTTTAGAAACTCTGCAAATTCAGAATTATCGGCTTTTATTGCCCAGAAGGAACAGTGGATGTACGATTTACTTGCCCTTGCTCCCAAAATAATCTTGAAAGTAGAGGAAAAACTGGCGGAATTGATTTCTGTTTATGGTAACGATGGGTTCAAAAAACCAGCTCGTTGTTTTACCTATGCCACCTTACTATATCAAGCTAATGCTAGCAATCTGACAAGCAAATTTCTCCAACAAGCCCTGCCGACACCAGATAAGTGGTTGCAAATCATGAAGGAATTGGAAGTTTAGCCTGGTAACAGGTGTACTTATCCCCAAACGTTACACTCAAAAATTTCATCGTCTACTAGAAGCTCACCCAGTAGATAGCAAGTTATATAAACGTTTAATGTCGGCTGAAGAAGCCATTTATGATGGGAGATGGGATGATTTAATGCGACAAAGTAGTGCTTGTGGAGTGAAGCGTTGTTTACCGCCGAAGGCATCGCTTTGGCTCATCAAAAGCTTTAACCTTAGAATTATTTAATAAATTTTTTAGATTTGCTCTCAGATTGCACTTATTCTCTAACTAAGGAAAGATGATTTAACTTGATAGACCCATCTAGAGATGAATAGAAACAAGCAGACTCAAGCATTACAATGCTAACAATCGATACAAGCTCTACTGCTGTTGAAAGAGAGCTTTTGTGTCTAATAGGAGCGAAAATGTGAGGTTGGGCAATGAATAAAATCCGCGTAGTTTTAATTGAAGATCATGACCTGACACGAATTGGTCTACGTGCTACTTTGCAAAAATTAGATGGCATTGAAGTCATTGGTGATGCTAGAGATGCTGCCTCTGGTCTGAAGTTGCTTAAATCTACTCAACCAGATATTGCGATTGTTGATGTGGGCTTGCCTGATATGAGCGGCATTGAGTTGACTCAACACTTTTTCAACTCAATGGACACACAACAAACCCCTCAAACCAAGATTTTAATTATGACCATGCAGGATAGTGAAGATACTGTTCTAGCAGCCTTCGCGGCGGGAGCAGATTCTTACTGCATGAAAGATGCCAGTACTGATAAATTAGTAGAGGCTTTGCATCTGACTGTTAATGGTAATTCCTGGATCGACCCAGTAATCGCTCGGATCGTTTTACAGCAGACCCAAAAAGCTACAACTGCTGCCAACGCTCGACCAGACACGGTAGCGATTAATGGCTTGTCACCAGAATATAGCCACATTGTAGAAACATATCCGCTCACTCGAAGAGAATTAGATGTCTTAAAGCTGATTGTAGATGGATGCTCTAACGCTGTGATTGCCGAAAAACTCTACGTTTCCGTAGGTACAGTTAAGACTCACGTTCGCAATATTCTCAATAAGTTATGTGTTAGTGATCGGACTCAGATAGCTGTTCGTGCTTTACGAGCTGGATTAGTTGCTTAAAGCTAAATCTCTAAATGGCTGTTGGCGTAGACTATACCTGCAATTGGTGACAACGTTGCCCGCAACTCCTGTTTATAAATCTTACGCTGTATTTCGCCGACGATTTTGATCTTCATACATTTTTCTACAGCCAGCTTGATAACAGGCATTAGTTAATAACCAATGGTCTGTATGTCGTTTTTCTCCAAGTCATGATGAGCAACTGCATCTTTCAAAAAAACAAAATTTCGTGTTCAAAATCTTCAGGAGTTGGCTCTATTTCCCATACCAATCCTTCCTCAGTATCACCCAGTGCCACTTCCAGGTATAGCTTATTTACTGGAGTATTAGCCTGTACTTGATTGCCATAAAATGGTTGTAAATTTTCTGTCAACAGTCGTAATTTTATTCCCTGGGCAATCATTTCACCTCTCATTGCATTTTGTAATTCAAATCGCCAGACTCTATCTGTAATACTATTTTTTGCCTTGACTCGCAATTCATATTCTTGCCCAGCAATAGTGAGTGTTCGCACTAAAGTTGGTAATTCAGTTTTTGATTCTAAACCTCTAGCTCCTGCAAAATTTGACTCTAGCTCGACACTATGCCAGCCGAATGCTTGTGCAAAATCCGATACACCAGCTTGCAACCATTGGGTAATTGACCACTTTTGTTGTTGTCCTTGACGCTGTTCATACAAATGTTCCCGCCAACCGCCATGTTGTAGGAGCGCACCCCAAGTGGGAAAGGGTACTGCTAGACGGGGTAAAATTAGAGCCGGATTTCCGAGACGTTGCAGTAAATTTTGTGCTTGCGCGATCGCTAACTCTTGTAAAGGTACTGTTTCTTCAGAACGTGTGGGTTCTTCCACACAAAGTTGACTTGCTATCCACAAAATACCAAGATTAGCAATCAAATTCTCTCCATCCACACAGTAGGCGCGATCGCTTGCGTCATAAGTACCCATACTCTTCAGTAGCGCATGGGTGGTGTATCCCCAAATCCGGATGCAGCCTTCTTCGAGATTTACTTGTACGGCTAGGTAATAGTCTGCTGTCCAACTAGGAATATCTACCCATTCTTGTGGAACGCGCAGTTCGCTTAAATCAACTGCTTCCGTAGGAATTAATACCATACGTTTTGTCCCGAAAGAAATCCCAAAACCATTGACTACTTCCCAAACACTGGGTAGCGCAGCCAGTCGGGGAAAAGGAGTCGCATCGGGATTGTGTTCGGCTTGTAGCCAAGGTAGAAAAGTGTTCAGGCTCAAGCGATTGAGATAGGCACTCCACCGCCGACTATCTGAGGAAAAAGCTTGGCTTTGCTGCCAAATTTTTTTTTGCTCAGTTTCCGAAATTTCTAGCCATAAGTGTGTAGAGTTTTTGAGAGCCAGTGCATCTAAGCTAACCATAAGAATTGCTATTGTGATTCAGAGAGAGAACGGTGATAGTAAGTTTGTAACCATTCTTCGAGAATGGTGCTTACATAGTTGAGTACCAGCGAGTTTAAAGAAATATGCAGCGATTGTTGACTCCACGTTACAAGTTTGAGGAGCAAAAAATCTTTGACTTTAGCCAGCCTACGAGAAATGGTGTACTGCTTAATTCCTAGCTGTTGAGCAATCTGCTGTTGAGTTAAGCCTTCTCTGTAGTAAAGTTGGATGATATTGTGGGCTTCTGGATCTAGTTCAGTTAAAGCTGTAACTAGGACGTTGCTAATTTGCGCTTGTTGTGATTGTCGGTCGAGCAGTTCTTCTTGAGCCAGAATTTCTGTCATCAAGGACTCCTGCTTGAGTTGCGGTACTATATCTATATATTCATCTCCAGAATTTTCCTCCCCTACTGAGACATTCAGGGAAATCATATTGGGGTATAAATAATCTCTTACGGCTTGAGCAGAAATAATCAACCATTTCTCTATGGTTTCTCGACTGCACTCTGGCCCTGGTTGTGAAAGTTGGGTTTGACGTTGGAAATTATAAAGTTGAGCGATCGCTGTCCATGTGGCATCATCTGGTCTAGATAATTTGCGAGTACCGACAATTTGCTTAGGAGCGTATAACGCTTGATAGCATTTCCACGCTAATACATAGCGTTGGATAACATCCTCATGGATTCCCTGATTTTGTAAAGACTCTACTAGCCGCTTTTGAGTTAACTTTCTTAATAATCGCCAATTAGTACAAATATCAATTTCGTTTTGCGATCGCAGCATTTCTTTGAATTCGCTGCTAAAAATCGCACTAGCATAATTTTTCAGGTTAAAGTTCAGGTTGGGTTTAAACCCTTTCAACACCTTATCAACCCGAATGATCACCATTTGAAAGCAGTCAGATAGTGTGTGTTGGGTAGAGGAAAGATTAGTAACTATTTTGTGAACAGCCCAGTAACAGACTTCTTGTAAATAAGCTGAAAAATGTCCCCTGGCTAAACCATCAGGTTTCTCTTGCCATACTTTATACCAGTAACACACCCAAAAAGATTCGGAATTTTCTGGCTGTGAAAGACGTGTTTGACAGTTAATTAGATTTCTGTGCAGTCTAGCATCAACTTCCCAACTAATTGCTTTGTCAGTATCGAATTGCAAGAAGGTCGTAAACTGTTCAGTGATATTTTGACGTGAACGCATAACTTAAAATTAATTATTTTTGTATAAACTTATACATAAAATTGAAAGTATAAAGAAAACTTGAACAGTACTTGTGTCTAGTTTATTATACTTAGGGAATTTTGCTAGGAAGAAATATTGGCTTTGCCAAAAAAATAAGTGGGACTTCGGTTTTTATCTCCAATAGCTGCTCAAATTCGCTTGAAAATTACCAGACAAGCTGAAGCTATGATCAATGCGTCCAAAATCAGCAGAGCCAAAAAAGATATTTTCGAGAAGTGAGTGCATAAACTCAATTGAGCTTACCCTATAGAAATTTTGACCGGCACTAGCCACTTAAGTTGTGTGACTTGACCAAAGTTACCTGTTTAAATTCCAGCAATAAATATATGAGTGAATTACTAAAGCGTTTGGAACAGCTATCGCCTCAAAAACGCGAACTTGTTCTGCAAAAATTGTTAGCACAGCAATCTTCTACAATCAACAATAAACCTAAATTGCCGCGCATTGAAGCTGTTAGCAGCGACAAATTAATACCTTTATCTTTTCCCCAACAAAGACTTTGGTTTCTTGACCAAATGGAGGGTAATAGTGCTGCATATAATATGGCGGCTGCGGTAGAAATTACTGGCAATCTGCAAGTATCTATCCTAGAAAACATCATTGCCGAAATCATTCAACGTCATGCCATTCTCCGGACTAACTTTAAAAACGTTGATGACAATGCTGTTCAGATAATTGCACCTCATCTCACAATAAATATTCCTGTAATTGACTTACAAACATTGCCAGTAGCAGAACAGTTTGCCGAGGTAGAATGTTTAGCGATCGCGGAACAATTAAAACCTTTTGACTTAGCGAACGATTGTTTGTTACGGGTGACGTTGCTACAGTTAGCCCCAGAATCTTATGTGTTGCTGGTCACAATGCACCATATTGTTTCTGATGGCTGGTCGATGGGGGTATTTATTCAAGAATTTTCAACTCTGTACACCGCTTTTTCGCAAAATCAACCTTCTCTACTGCCAGAATTAGCCATCCAATATGCTGATTTTGCTCATTGGCAAAGACAATGCTTGCAAGGTGAGGTATTAGAAAATCAACTCAACTACTGGCGGCAGCAGTTAGCAGGTATTCCCCCCATCTTAGAATTACCTACAGACCGCCCGCGTCCTCCAGTGCAAACTTTTCAAGGTCAAACTTTATATTTTGAACTCGACCAAAATCTCACCAAACAACTAAATATCCTGTGCCAAAAGTCAGGGACAACCATGTTTATGACCCTGATGGCAGCTTTTGCAACTTTACTGTACCGCTATAGTCGCCAGTCAGATATTGTCATCGGTTCTCCTATTGCTAACCGCGATCGCCAAGAAACATTTCCACTAATTGGTTTATTTGTCAATACTTTAGTGCTGCGAACTAATTTAGAGGGGAATCCGAGTTTTGCAGAATTACTGCAAAAAGTCAAACAAGTGGCTTTAGATGCCTATGCTCATCAAGATGTACCTTTAGAGCGATTAGTCGAAGCTTTGCAACCAGAGCGATCGCTCTCCCATATGCCATTGTTCCAAGTGGCGTTTGCGATGCAAAATGCACCGATGGGTAAATTAGAATTACCCAACTTGAGTTTAAATCTCTTAAAAATCGAAAATCGCACAGCGAAATTTGATCTGGCGCTATCAATGCAAGAAACCGAGTCAGGACTTTTAGGAGAATGGGAATTCAACACCGATCTATTTGATGCTACGACGATTAGCCGCATGGCGAGACATTTCCAGACTTTGCTGGAAAATATTGTGGCTAATCCTCAACAACGAATTGCGGAAGTATCATTATTAAGTGCTAGCGAGCAGCATCAATTACTTGTAGATTGGAACAACACCACCACTGATTATCCCCAAGGTAAATGTATTCATCAGTTATTTGAAGAGTGGGTAGAACAAACACCAGATGCGGTGGCGGTAGTCTTTGAAAATCAGCAAATTACCTACAAAGAGTTAAATCATCGCGCCAACCAATTAGCACACCAATTGCAAACCTTGGGTGTCAAACCAGACGTATTGGTGGGGATTTGCGTTGAGCGTTCCCTAGAGATGATAGTAGGATTATTGGGAATTCTCAAAGCAGGTGGTGGGTATGTACCTTTAGATCCTAACTATCCGAGCGATCGCTTGGCTTTTATGCTCAATGATGCTCAATTACCAGTATTATTAACACAACAGCAATTAGTAGAGAAATTACCAGAGCATCAAGCGATCGCAATTTGTTTGGATGCAGACTGGAACGAAATTGCCAAAAATAATAGTTTTAATCCCACCAGTACAGTTACCACTGCCAATTTAGCCTATGTAATTTATACCTCTGGATCGACAGGCAAACCAAAAGGCGTGATGGTAGAGCATACTGGGTTATGCAACTTAGCCAAAGCGCAGATTCAGACTTTTGATGTGCAAACATCCAGCCGGATTCTTCAGTTCGCCTCCTTTAGTTTTGACGCTTCTATTTTTGAAGTTGTGATGGCTCTGGGAACGGGAGCTAGACTTTATCTGGGAACAAAAGAATCTTTATTGCCTGGTTCATCATTAATTCAGCTATTACAAAAATACGGTATTACCCACATCACCTTACCACCCTCAGCTTTAGCGGTCTTACCTGCTGATGAACTCCCAGCGTTGCAAACCATCATCGTAGCAGGAGAAGCTTGTCCTCCCGATTTAGTCGAGCGTTGGTCTCGTGGTCGTCGTTTCTTCAATGCTTACGGCCCGACAGAAGCCACTGTTTGGTCAACAGTTGCAGAATGCAGCAGCAACAGCACTAACAAACCCCCCATTGGTCGTCCAATTACCAATACACAAATATATTTACTCGATCAAGATTTGCAACCTGTACCTGTTGGTGTTCCAGGCGAACTGCATATTGGTGGTATTGGATTAGCCAGAGGTTATCTCAACCGTCCTGAGTTGACACAACAAAAATTCATTCCTCACCCCTTTAGCAATGAACCAGAAGCGCGACTTTACAAAACAGGCGACCTCGCTCGCTACTTAAGCGATGGCAATATTGAATACTTAGGACGTATCGATCATCAAGTGAAACTACGCGGCTTCCGTATTGAATTGGGAGAAATTGAAGCTTTACTCAGCCAGCATCCAGGAGTAATCCAAAATACACTGATCATCCGTGAAGATATCCCTGGTAGCCAACGTTTAGTCGCTTACACAGTTGCCAATCCCGACCAAATACCAACAATTAGTGAACTGCGACAATTCCTCAAGGAACGGCTACCTGAGTACATGGTTCCTTCGGCTTTTGTGATGTTAGATACTCTGCCTTTAACACCAAACGGCAAAGTAGACCGCCGTGCATTACCTGCGCCAGAATCCCGTCCTGAGTTAGCAGTTAACTTTGTTGCTCCACGTACTCCACAAGAAGAAAAGTTAGCTGCGATTTGGGCAGATGTGTTGAGATTACAGCAAGTTGGGATTCATGATAACTTCTTTGAAATTGGTGGCGATTCTATCCTCAGCTTGCAGATTATTGCCAGAGCCAACCAAGCCGGAATTCAACTCAATATCAAGCAGTTATTTCAGCATCAAACAATTGCTGAGTTGGCTGCTGTGGCAAATACAATACCAAGTATCACGGCAGAACAAGGTTTAATTACAGGTTCGTTACCCTTAACACCGATCCAGCATTGGTTTTTTGACCAGAATCTACCGCAACCAGCTTATTTTAATCAGTCGGTGTTATTGGAAGTACCAAATGACCTGAAACTAGAAATCTTGGAATCAGCATTGCAGCAATTACTATTACACCACGATGCTTTACGGTTGAGATTTGTCCAAGAAGGGGAAAGTTGGTCACAGACTCACGCGGATGCTAATGCTACAGTAGCTTTAACTTGTGTAGATTTGTCAGAAAAAGCCCCACAAGCACAACAAACAGCCCTCGAAACTACCGCAAATCAGCTACACGCTAGCTTAAATCTGTCCCAACAGTTAATGCAAGCTGCCCTGTTCCACTTCGGTGCTACACAATCTGCTCGGTTGCTGATTATTGTGCATCACTTAGCTGTGGATGGTGTCTCTTGGCGAATTTTGGTAGAAGATTTATTTCATGCTTATCAGCAACTCAATCGTGGTGAAACAGTTCAACTACCAGCTAAAACAACTTCCTTCAAAGAATGGTCACAGCGATTGACTGAATATAGCCACTCAGAAGCACTTGCAGGGGAACTCGACTTTTGGCTAGGTCAGTCATCCGGCTCTATAGCTTTGCCTGTAGACTATCCCCAAGCGGTTAATACTGTGGCTTCATCTGCACAAGTTTCGGTATCTCTCGATATAGAAAAAACTCGTGCTTTGCTGCAAGAAGTTCCTGCAATTTACAACACCCAAATCAACGATGTCTTGTTAACTGCTTTGGTACAAAGCTTTGCTCAATGGACTGGTGAATCTTCCCTACTTGTTGATTTGGAAGGTCACGGACGAGAAGAACTGTTTGCAGACATCGATTTATCACGCACTGTCGGCTGGTTTACTTGCCTGTTCCCAATTAAATTAGAATTGGCAGCGATCGCCAATGTGGGTAAAACCTTAAAATCCATTAAAGAACAATTACGCCCTTGCCAAAAACGGGGTATTAACTACGGTATTCTCCGCTATCTCAACCCCAACCCCGCAATCCGCCATCAACTCACAACTGCACCCCAAGCACAAGTTAGTTTCAACTACTTGGGACAATTTGACCAAGAGTTATCGGAATCTGGCGCGTGGAAATTGGCTCAAGAGTCTGCGGGTAATGAACAAGGTATATCGGGCGATCGCACTCACTTATTAGAAGTTAACGCCTTAGTAGCATCAGGTAAGCTGCAACTGAATTGGACTTATAGCCAAAACATTCACCAAACATCTACTATTGAGGCTTTAGCAGCTGGTTTCATCAATGCACTTACAGAGATTATCCATCACTGTCAGTCTACTGATGTTGGCGGTTATACACCTTCAGATTTTCCCGAAGCTGAGTTAACTCAGGAATATCTGGACAATTTAGTCGGAGAAATGGCAAACCGTGACACAGCCAGTCACAAGAAAAATATTGAGTCGATTTATCCACTTTCCCCGATGCAGCAGGGTATTCTCTTCCATAGCCTGTATGATCCAGAGTCCGGAGTATATTGCGAACAACTAAGCTGCACGCTTCACGGCTCTATTAATACCACAGCATTTGCACAAGCTTGGCAACGTGTAGTTGAGCGTCATTCGGCTTTGCGTACCTTCTTTGTTTGGGACAATCTGGATCAGCCACACCAAGTTGTTTGCAAAACTGTCAATCTACCTTTTGCGGTTGATGACTGGCGTTCTCTATCGCCTACCGAGCAACAAGAAAAACTGACAGCTTTTCAGGAAGCAGATAGAAACAAGGGTTTTGAACTTAACCAAGCTCCCTTAATGCGTTGTAGTCTCATTCAGACAGCAGATGATACTTACGAATTCGTCTGGACATTCCATCATTTGTTGATAGATGGATGGTCTTTACCTGTCGTGGTTCAAGAAGCTTTTGCTTTCTATGAAGCTGCGAATCAGGGGCATGATTTATATTTAAAAACACCTCGTCCCTTCCGGGATTATATAACTTGGTTGCAACAACAAGACCTTTCCCAAGCCAAAGAATTTTGGCAGCGATCGCTGCAAGGTTTTACAGCCCCAACTCCGCTCATGGCAGATAAATCTATTGTTCACAATTCCCAACAACAGCAGACTTATCACGAGCAGCATATTCAATTACCACAAGCATTAACAACTCAACTGGAATCTCTTGCTAGACAAAATCAACTCACTCTTAACACTTTAGTACAAGGAATTTGGGCGCTATTACTCAGCCATTACAGTAATCAAAAAGATGTAGTATTTGGCACAACTGTATCTGGTCGTCCCCCTGCACTTGTCGATGTAGAAACTATGGTAGGGATGTTTATCAATGCCTTACCAGTCAGGGTACAAGTATCAGAGGATGAGCAAATATTACCTTGGCTGAAAGATTTACACACACGGCAAGTAGAACGGGAGCAATACTCTTACACTCCCTTAGTGGAAATTCAAAGAGTAAGTGAAATAGCTAGCGGGACACCAATGTTTGAGACTAACGTCGCCTTTTATAATTACCCAGTAGATCCTGCTTTGCAAAATTCTAGTAGCGGCTTAAAAATTACCAACATCAGTAATTATGAACGCACAAAATATCCTTTGATGTTGGTAATTATGCCTGGTGAAAATATATCTGTGGGACTAAGTTATGAAGGAAATCGCTTTAATCACGAAACTATTGCGGATATTCTAGAAAACTTTGCAACTGTAGCCAATAAAATTACTGAACAACCTGATGCCAAGTTACAAACCGTAGCAGAAATTCTTGTCCAAGCAGACAAACAAAAACAACTCATTAAAGACCAAAAACTGGCAGCGACAGCAATTAATAAATTGCACAAATTCAAGCGTAAATCAGCTTAATTTACCGTATTTGATGACCAAGAATGATTTTTACCAAAGCAGAGATGCAAAGAATATGTTCCTATCTTGAGCTTTAATTCTTTATATCTCTGACACTCTTTTCATCTGATCATCTGTGCCTAGAACGTAAAACCAACAAATCTATTAACTAAAACGAATCAAAATGAATAACGTAGAATTACCAACAAACAGTATTAAAAAACTACAAATTGGCAAACGCAAAGTAGTTGAAAAATTAGTCAACATAGAACCACTCAACTCAGATAATCCTTTACCTTTAGTTATTTCCCCTGCTGTAGATGGGATGAATTTAATCAATTGGGCGCAGCAGAATCGTGATTTAATTGAAACTAACTTACTGAAAAATGGTGGCATACTCTTTCGCAATTTTCATGTTAATACAGTTGAAGATTTCCAAAAGTTTGTGAAAGTAGTATCCACCGGAGAACTCTTAGATTACACCTATCGCTCAACGCCACGTACAGAAGTCACTGATAAAATCTATACTTCAACTGAATATCCCGCAGATGAAATCATTCCACTACATAACGAAAATGCTTACTCTCCCGTTTATCCCATGAAGATATGGTTTTTCTGTGTGAAAGCATCAGAGATTGGCGGAGAAACACCAATCTCTGATAGCCGTAAAGTGTTTGAACGCATTAACCCGTCCATCAAAAAACGGTTTATAGAAAAGCAAGTCATGTATGTGCGAAATTATGGCGATGTCGATTTGCCTTGGCAAGAAGTTTTTCAAACTACAAATAAATCTGAGGTAGAAAGTCATTGTCGCCAGTTAGGCATTTCTTTTGAATGGACAGGGAACAATACTCTCAGAACTAGCCAAGTGTGTCCAGCTGTTGCCAAACACCCGAAAACCAGTGAAATGGTATGGTTTAACCAAGCCCATTTGTTCCATATTTCCAGTTTGAAAGCAGAAGTGCGCGAATCATTATCTGCATTACTCAAAGAAGATGATTTTCCCCGCAATGCCTATTATGGTGATGGTTCTCCCATTGAAGTCTCGGTTTTAGACGAAATCCGGGAAATATATCGCCAAGAAGCAGTAATTTATCCTTGGCAGGAAGGAGATGTGTTAATGCTGGACAATATGTTGGCTGCACATGGAAGGATGCCATTCGTCGGGAAACGAAAGATTGTAGTGGCGATGGCGGAACCTTGCTGATCATTCTAGGTGCGTTAACACCCTACTTATTATGCTCCCAAATGCTTATTCAGTAAGTATTTGGGAGTTTTTATTTAAAATTCGGCGAATGGAAGCATAAATTGATTTTCCTACTCCTATTAAAACATTGATGCAGGTGTTTTGCTTCAATTTACATAACTTGTATCACCAGTATTTATTAATTTAATTGACGTTTTACTCTCACAAAGGATTTCAATTTTATGCACACTGAAATGACTAATCTGATTCGTATTTCTCCTCAACAAAAGCATTTATGGTTACAACAAAAAGATAATTATCAAGCTTACTGTACACAAATTGCTATTAATATCACAGGGAATCTGAACTCAGATATTCTGAAATTAGCTTTAGCAAATCTTAGCGATCGCTATGAAATATTTCACACTGCTTTTCATTCTTTACCAGGGATGAATATCCCATTCCAATCAATTAGCGATGCTCCAACTTACAACCATATTTCCCTAGCAGAATATGATTGGAGTCGTTTAAGTTCTCAGGTACAAAAAGCCAAAATCGATACACTTTTTCAAGATACCAGCCTCCGAGTTTTTGATTTTGAACAAGCGACAAATTTACATTTTATCTTAGGGAAGCTAGCGACAGATCAGCATATACTGTTTATCAGCTTGCCTGCTTTATATGCAGATAAGACAACACTCAACTATCTTATATGTGAAATCGGTCGTGCTTATACAGCTTGTTTAGATGGCGAAGAAATTTCTGAGGAAGTAATGCAATATGCAGATGTCTCTGAATGGCTGAATGAATTATTAGAATCTGAGGATACAGAAACAGCTAGAAATTATTGGCAACAACAAGATATTTCTTCTGTGTTAAATTTGCGAATTCCTTTTGAAATCAAAAATGATCATCAGTCATCCGGAGAAATTAGCTTTGCACCTCAGTCGCTGTGTTTAGCGATGAACCGCGATACAGTAGAAAAACTAGAAATTCTCCAAGAAAGTTATCATACTTCAACAGAAGCTATTTTATTAGCTTGTTGGCAAGTGCTACTGTGGCGGTTAAGCGGTCAGTCGGAAATTGTGATTGGGGCGGCTGGCGATGGACGCGAATATGATGAATTAAAAGGAGTTTTTGGACTTTTAACTAAATATTTACCGATTCACTCCCGCTTAGAGGATGCTTTAAAATTCTCAGAACTGATGGAAAGAGTTTCTGAGTCTTTGCGGTTTGTAAAAAAATGGCAAGAGTATTTTAACTGGGAGAATTTCATCTCTACTAATGAGAAATTTGCTGCTCGCCCCTTTTTCCCATTCTGCTTTGATTTTACACAACAGTCACAGAGCTATGTAAATGGAAATATTGCCTTTTCGGAATATAAAAAATCTGCCAACATCGACAAATTCCAAATTAAGCTATCTAGCGGTTATAGCCAAGATAATTTGGTGGTGAATTTTGATTACGATGCTAACTTATTTTCGGAGGATAGTATCAAAATTCTCGCGGAACAATATCTAACATTAATCGCAAGTGTCACTTATAACCCAGAAGCAGCAATCATTGATTTAAATATGATCAGTGAAAGCGATCGCCAGAAATTATTGATTGATTTTAACAATACAAAAATAGAGTTTCCCCACGATAAATGTCTTCATGAACTATTTGCCGCACAAGTAGAACGTACCCCCAACAACATCGCCGTTGAATTCAATCACGAATCCCTCACTTATGCCCAACTAAACGCCAAATCCAACCAGCTAGCGCATCATCTCCAAAAATTAGGAGTAAAACCAGAAGTATTGGTGGGAATTTGTGTAGAACGTTCCTTAGATATGCTGATTGGTATCCTGGGTATTCTCAAAGCTGGTGGTGCATATATACCATTCGATCCCACCTATCCCCAAGAACGACTGGGATTTATGTTAGAAGATGCTCAAATTCCCATCCTGTTAACGCAACAAAGACTGGTAGATAAATTTGTTGAACATAAAACCCAGATAATTTGTCTGGATCGAGACTTACCAGAAAATGCCACCCTCAGCATTGACAACCCTGTCAGCAATGTTACATCAGAAAATTTAGCTTATATCATTTACACCTCTGGTTCTACAGGAAAACCCAAGGGAACGATGATTCCCCACAGAGGCTTAGTTAACTACCTGAGTTGGTGTACAAATGCTTATGCGTTAGCCCAAGGTTATGGTGCGCCAGTACAATCTTCCATCGGGTTTGACGCGACAATTACCAGCTTATTCTCACCGTTATTAGTCGGAAAAAGGGTTGTATTGTTACCTGAGAAGGAAGAAATTGAAGCCTTGTCAGCACTTTTACAGTCTGATCAAAACTATAGCTTGGTGAAAATTACACCAGCGCACCTGGAAATGCTCAATCAAATGTTACCTAACCATAAAGGTGTCACGGAAACAAGAGCATTAATCATCGGTGGTGAAGCATTATTGGGTAAAAGCTTGAACTTTTGGCGCGATAATGCCCCAAAGACCAGAATCATTAACGAATATGGCCCCACCGAAACTGTTGTTGGTTGTTGTGTTTATGAGGTTGATGAGCAAACTTCTTTATCAGGTGCAATTTTAATTGGTCGCCCCATTGCAAATACTCAACTTTATTTGCTGGATGACAAGCAAAAACTTGTACCAATCGGTGTTCCCGGCGAATTATATATTGGTGGTGCAGGAGTAGCTAGGGGCTATCTCAATCGTCCAGAATTAACACAACAGCGATTTATCCCTAATCCTTTTAGCGATGAACCTAATTCTCGCCTATACAAGACAGGAGATTTAGCGCGATATTTACCTGATGGTAATATTGAGTACCTCGGACGCATTGACCATCAAGTGAAAATTCGTGGTTTCCGTATTGAATTAGAAGAAATTGAGTCCTTACTAGCCCAACATCCCCTAGTAAATGCTGTCACTGTAATTGCGAGAGAAGACCAACCTGGAGATAAGCGGTTGGTAGGCTATATTGTACCGAAAGAGCAAGCCCCCACCAGTAGCGAACTGCGCCAATTTTTACAGTCCAAGTTACCCGAATACATGATACCCTCTGCCTTTGTGATGCTAGAGGTCATCCCTCTCACCACTCATGGTAAGGTAGACCGCCAAGCCCTACCGCAACCCGATACATCCCGTCTAGATACACTCAAAGTAGAATTTATCGCACCACGCGATCGCCTAGAACTAAAATTAGCCAATATTTGGGAAAATCTACTCAATGTCCATCCTATAGGTATCAAAGATAGCTTTTTTGAACTCGGTGGTCACTCTCTGCTGGCTGTGCGCTTGATGGCTCATATTAACCAAGAGTTTGGTAAAAACTTAGCCTTAGCCACACTTTTCCAAAACCCCACAATCGAAAAATTGGCTAATCTGCTTCGCCAAACATCAGAAATCTCATCTTGGTCTCCCTTAGTAGAAATTCAAACAGGTAATTCCCAGTATCCTTTCTTCTGCTTACCTGGAGGCGGTGGTAATGTCCTTTATTTACATGAGTTGGCGCGTGATTTAGGTTCTGAGCAAACATTTTACGGTTTACAAGCGCCAGGTTTAAATGGAGAATCAGACCCCTTGACTAGTGTTGAAGAGATGGCGGCTTATTACATCCAGGCTATACAAAGCGTGCAGCCGGAAGGGCCATATTTTCTCGGTGGTCACTCCTTTGGGGGTATTGTGGCCTATGAAATAGCTCAACAGTTAGTCAAATCCGGACATGAGGTGGCTTTAGTGGCGATTTTAGACGCTCCAGCCCCAGTTGCTAGTGACAAACCTATATATATTGATGTTGATGATGCAACGCGATTGACCGAAACTGCTCGCCTGATTGAACGTTGGGCAGGTAAAAGCTTAAATATCAGCTATGAAATACTCCAGCCACTAGAACTCGACGCACAATTGGAATATCTCAAAGAACAATTAATTGCCGTTGGTTTACTCCCGACTGGTACTGAGACAAAGCAAGTGCGTGGGTTGGTGCAAGTGTTCGAGACCAATCTGCAAGCTAGTATCAAATATTCACCACAGGAAGTTTATCCCCATCGCCTGACACTGCTGCGGGCTAGGGAAGTGAACGCAGAGGATGCGGCACTATTAACTGAGTTGCGCCAAGATCCCGCCTGGGGATGGGGTCAGTTTTCGACTGAAAAAGTCGATATTCACATTGTTCCAGGCGATCATATGACGATGATGACTCAACCCCACATCTCATCGGTTGCCAAACAACTAAGAATCTGCATTGAGCAAACAAATGTAGGTTCATGAGGAGTGTCGAAATGACCCAACATCCAAAAAATACAGGAATGCAAACTTTTACCATCATCTGGTTTGGACAGATGATTTCCCTCATCGGCTCGCAGCTAACTAATTTTGCCTTGGGTGTATGGGTATACCAGCGAACTGGCTCAGTCACACAGTTCGCCTTGATTTCCCTCTTTACCAGCTTGCCCATGATTCTGATTTCTCCCGTAGCTGGCACGCTGGTAGACCAATTCCCCCGTCGTTGGATGATGTTATTTAGTGACTTAGGAGCAGGTATTTCTACGGGGGTAATTGCAATTTTGTTAGCTACAGGCGATTTGGCTACTTGGCATATATACGTGGGTGCTGCTATTAGTTCCTGCTTTGGTGCTTTTCAATGGCCAGCTTATACAGCAGCTACTACCTTGCTTGTCCCACCAGAAAAACTGGCACGAGCTAACGGTATGTTGCAAGTGGGGGAAGCCGCAGGTCGGTTAGTTGCACCAATGTTAGGAGGTATACTGCTGCTGTTTCTGGAAATTGATGGCATTATCTTTATTGACTTTGCGACATTTCTGTTTGCTTTGAGTACTCTGTTACTAGCTCCGTTTCCCAAGCAGTACATTGATAGACATCGCGCGGAAAAAACTCCTTGGTTGAAGGAAGCATCTTCCGGTTTGGTCTATCTAGTTAACAGAAGAGGACTGTTTGCACTACTACTGTTCTTTGCTGTGAACAATTTCCTAGTGGGAATTGTGCAGATGCTAATTACGCCGCTAGTATTGTCCTTTGGTTCGGCTACAGACTTGGGGACAATTATGACTACTGGCGGTATCGGAATGCTAGTAAGCAGCATCCTTGTCAGTACCGTGAGAATGCCACAGTATTTAGCTCTCAGTATCTTTACTTTTATGCTGCTAGGTGGGATCTGTATTACCTGTGCAGGGTTTTACCAATCGATTTTAGCCTTAGCGCTGATAGCTTTCCTGTTTTTCTTTGGTCTACCAATTATTAACAGTTCAGCCCAAGTTATTTTTCAAAAGAAAGTACCATCTAGTCTGCAAGGTCGAGTTTTTGCGACAATAGGAGCGATCGCTAACGCATCACAGCCTTTGGCTTACACTGTCGCTGGGCCATTAGCGGATAAAATCTTCGAGCCGTTAATGGCTCAGAATGGGCTGTTAGCAGAAAGTATGGGAAAAATTATTGGTGTTGGTCAAGGACGTGGTATCGGTCTGATGTTTATCGTGATGGGAATACTCACCGTATTGGCGACGATTATCGCCTATCAGTATAAACCATTGAGACTTGTGGAAAGGCAACTGCCCGATGCCATGAATCCCAGTTGCTAGTACCAGTGTAAATTCAAAATGAATCTTCCAAGGGAATAGTGCAAGTCATACCATTTCACTTTTAGGGGATGCAGAGAAAGCAGAACAAGCAGAGGGAGTTATACCAATTCAAAATTCAAAATTCGTCTTGGAAAGTTTGCTCAACGGGGGGAACCCCCGCACCGCAACTTTCCGCAAAATTCAAAATTAAGAAACCTATATTTTGCAAAGGTTTCTGGGTTCGGATTTGTATCAGAATTTTAGTGAAATGGTATTAGTCGTCTCAGGATTTTTGTGAAATGGCATAACCAGGCTAATTCTCCCTGTTTCCTGTTCCATTTCTCAAGTATCTAGTCAAGCAACTGCATAAAACAATTGGGTTACCCCCTATCAAGATAAAGGAGCAAATCAAGTTAATTAATGCTCCAGAAAATTAGCCGAATAACCAGAATAATCACGAATTACCCACACCCACAATCGCAAGCATATTAATTGAGGTTAACCTCCAATGGACATTTTTCGCAAACCAATAAAATTTGATCCAAAATCCAAAAAATTGACACTAGCTTTCATAGTTCCTGTAGGATTAGCGGCTATTGGTGTACCAGCATATATTTTTGCTACTAGCTCAAATTTTACTTGGCAATCTACAAAGCAGAGTCATGTGACCCCAAAAGTTGTAGTTCAAAAGCCTGTAATCCCTACAGTGGCAGCTTTAGGACGTATTCAAACCAAGGATAAAATCATTAACTTATCTGGGCCATCAGCTTTGCAGACTGCCAGGTTAGATCAGGTTTTGGTCAAAGAAGGGGATAATGTTCGTCGCGGACAACTCATTGCTGTGTTGGATAACGTCAGTCAACTGCAAACAACTCTAGCAAAAGCCCAAATGGGTGTTCGAGTTGCTCAATCACAACTAAGTCAAGCCCAAGCAGGAACTACAAAACAAGGAGAAATTGCTGCTCAACAAGCACGCATTGCCAGTTTACAAGCCCAGTTTCAAGGGGATATTAACATTCACAAGTCTAAGATTGCTGGCTTAGAAGCACAATTGAGAAATGCTGAAACGGAATATGGACGTTTTCGGTCGTTGTATGAGCAGGGTGCTATATCTGCGGTCACAAAAGATACTAAATTACTAGCCGTAGAAACTTTGCAAGCACAACTCAAGGAAGCTCAAAGTTCTCTCAACCAAACTTTATCATCGTTTCCCAAACAGATTCAAGAAGCTAAAGCTAGTTTGGCAGAGTTAAAAGAAGTTCGTCCTGTAGATGTGCAGGTGGCTCAAAGTGAGTTAGAAAGAGCCAAGGCTGCTGTTTTAGAAGCAAAAGCTAATTTAGCCCTAGCTTATGTGCGATCGCCCATGAATGCAAAAATTTTAAAGGTCAATACTTTTCCAGGAGAAACTATTAGCGAAAAGGGCATAGTTGAGTTAGCTCAGACTCAACAGATGTATGTTGTTGCAGAAATTTATGAAACTGATGTTAGCAAAATTAAAATAGGTCAAAAAGCAGAAATATCGAGTAAAGCACTACCTAAAGGCATGATTGGAACTGTGGAAAAAATCGGTGTCCAAATAGGTAAGAGAAATGTGGTAAACAATGACCCTTCAATCAATATAGACTCAAGAGTTGCAGAAATCAAAATTCGTTTAGACCCGGCTGATACTAAGGAAGCCGCTAATTTTATTAATCTGCAAGTTGATGTCAAAATTAAAAACACTACTACCGTTTAAATTTATATAAAAATCTTAAATTATGGCTGCTATTACTCCCGTTGCTTGGTTACAACTAATTCATCGTAAACCTCGTTTATTAGTTACCATTACTGGCGTTACTTTTGCAGTAATGTTGATGTTCATTCAATTGGGTTTTAGAGACGGACTTTTTGAAGATGCTGTTGTATTTCATAAACAAATTCAAGCGGATTTAGTATTACTGCATCGTGATACAGAGCGTTTTTTTGATATGAAGGTGTTTCCGCGACGCTATCTGTATAACATCTCGGCTGTGGATGGGATAGAATCGGTTAATCCTTTCTATTTTTCGGTTACTAACTTCAAAAATCCTGAAACTTTTGTCAGCAGACCAATTGCGATCGCTGGTTTTACACCTGATCAACCTGTGTTTAATTTACCAGAAGTCAACCAACAAGCAGAAGTAATTAAAGCTGCTAATACCATATTATTTGACCGACTGTCTCGACCTGAATTTGGTTCCATTGTTGAGAATTTAGAGAAACATGGCGAAGTAACAACAGATGTATCCAATCGCCAAATTAAAGTGAGAGGATTATTTTCTCTAGGAGGTGGTGTAATGACAGCAGATGGTGTGATTATCACCAGTGATTTAACCTTTTCTGAAATTTTAAATCACCCATTAGAAAAAGTGCAGATGGGAGTGATTAAAGTTAAACCTGGTGTTGACCCACAAAGTATCATCAAAAAAGTCTCACAAGACTTACCTCAAGAACTAAAAATTATGACTCTAGCAGATTATATCCAACTAGAGAAAGATATTTTAGCACAATCCACACCCATTGGATTCATTTTTAATATGGGAACAGTTATTGGTTGTGTATTCGGTGGGATTATTGTTTATCAAATTCTCTACACACAAATTTCTGATAGCATATTTATCTACGCTACATTTAAAGCTATTGGATATGCAAATTCATACCTAGTAAAGGTAGTTTTACAACAAGCATTTTTAATGTCCTTAATTGGATATATCCCTGGGTTCGCTATTTGTATGTATCTCTATAGCTTTGTTCAAGAAGCTACTCGTCTACCGATGATTATGACTATCACTAGGGGGGTGATGGTGATGTTACTCACAATTATTATGTGTTCTATTGCTGGGATGCTAGCGATGAATAAACTACGTTCTGCTGATCCAGCCGAACTTTTTGGCTAAATTCAAGTCCTGCTTTCCCTTCAATGTTGGATTTGAAATTGTCAATTTTAGATTATATTGTTCAAGCTAAAATCCTGTTTTAAAAGTTACATCTGTCTCTGAATCACTACACTAACGCAAAATCTAAAATCTAAAGTTCTGCTGTTTTTGGCTTTATAAAATAGAATTCAGAAGTCAGGAGCCAGAATTCAGCATAAATTCTGTGCAAGTGACGGATGAATATTGGTTTAAAACCGAGTGGAATTGTGGGCGAAAAAAAAATCAAATACCCTTCCTCATTTAAACTCCATCCCGTTATGGGTGGAGTATTGTGAATTCTGAATTCTGTCTTCTGACTCCTTTTTATCGCCACAACAAATACTGATGCAGTTTAATTGAATTTTTAGGTCATAATCATGTCTCAATCTTCTATCATCTCTGTTCAGCACCTTAACCACTACTTTGGTAAAGGTTCATTACGAAAACAGGTTTTATTTGATATTAGTTTATCAATTAATCCTGGTGAAATTGTAATTTTGACTGGCCCTTCTGGTTCTGGAAAAACAACTTTGTTAAGCCTGATGGCTGGTTTACGGAGTGTACAAGAAGGTAGCGTTAAAGTTTTTGGTAAAGAAGTATATCGAGCTGGTAATAAAAAGTTACTGCAACTACGTCGTCAAATTGGATATGTGTTTCAAAAACATAACTTAGTTCCCTTTCTCACTGCTAGCCAAAATGTACAAATGACTATGGAATTAGCTCGTAATATGTCTCGTAAAGAAATGTGCTGTCGAGCAGAAGCTATGCTGGAATTAGTGGGTTTAAATCACCGTATTCATTATTATCCAGATCAACTTTCTGAAGGACAAAAACAACGTGTAGCATTTGCACGGGCATTAGTTACTCAACCCCAATTAATTCTAGCTGATGAACCAACAGCATCGCTAGATAAAAATAGCACTCAGATAGTCGTTGAGACATTAAAAGAACGTGCCAAATATCAAGGCTGTTCCATTCTTTTAATCACTCATGATAATCGCATTCTGGATATGGCTGATCGCATCATTTATATGGAAGATGGTTACTTAAAGAATGATGTCCGTGCTGCTTAATTGATTTACTTAGACATTCGCGCACTGTACATTGTCTGCATAATTCTTGAGGATGCAACACTATTAAATAAAAAATCATGTTTACGCCAAATGAATAACGTATTAGAGATGATTACCGAAATCGAGCCAGGAACTTTAATATACGGTCGTTACCAGATTCAGAAGTTGCTTGGTAAGGGAGGATTTGGACGAACTTATCTAGCATTAGATAATCAGCGATTTGATGAACCCTGTGTGTTGAAAGAGTTTGTCCCCACAGCATCACAAGAAAAAAATGTTTGTAAATCGAAAGAGTTGTTTGAGCGTGAAGCAAAGGTTTTATATAAGCTTAAGCATCCTCAAGTTCCTCAATTTTTAGCTTGGTTTACGGATAGCGATCGCACTTTTATTGTGCAGGAATATATTGATGGTAGAACTTATTCTGAAATTTTATTTGAGCGTGTCTCAGAAACAGGTCAGCCTTTTTCGGAAATAGAAGTGAGAACATGGTTGACAGATGTCTTACCAGTTTTAGATTATCTCCACGATCGCAAGATCATTCACAGAGATATTTCACTGGAGAACATCATGCTACCTCATCATCAATCGAAACCTGTGCTAATTGATTTTGGCGCAGTAAAAGAGAATGTAACTCAACTTATGTCTCCTGATTCCATAAATTTTTATAACTCCATTCACACTTCCGTCGTGGGTAAGTATGGCTATTCTCCGCCTGAACAGTTGCGTTTAGGAATTTCCTATCCTTCTAGTGATATCTATGCACTTGGTGTTTGTGCAGTTGTACTATTAACAGGAAAAATGCCACATTTGCTCTTAGACGAATCACTAAATTGGCAATGGCGATCGCAAGTCAATATTGCTGATGATTTAGCAGCAATTATCGACAGAATGCTGATAGAATCACCCACTGCACGCTTCCAATCAGCTAAAGAAATTATTCTGAAGTTAAATAAGCTCCATAATAATTCCCCTACTGTAACTCAGGTTGAATTCAAAATTACATCTCCCATAGAAGCAATTAAAACTCGTCAACAAGAAAAAGAGACCAACAAGGCATTAGAAGAGTTATTAATTTTACAAAATCTAGAACGCACCCTGAGACAATATCATGATAAATTGCCAAAACCTATTTATCTCAACTTAGATTTACCAGAGTATATGGAGAAACACACAACTCCTGCTAGTGAATCTTCTGGTTGTGCTTTTAAAAAAACTTCTAAAATAGCTGCAAAAATTATTAATATTTTTACTAGAAGAGTTAACAGACATATAGTAAGAAAAAGTGAAGCTACTAACGTAAATTATATTCAGATTAATACACATGATTTTTTAGAAAAAACATCTATCAATCGTAACTCGCAGATTTTGGAAGTTATTAAAAAAGAATTTACAAATTTTATTGGCCCAATCGCCAACTTAATTATGAATAAGGTATTAGTAACTTTTCCAGATTGTTCTGCTAATCAACTTATAGAAATTTTAGCAGCATCAATTCCTGACAAAATAACAGCAGAACGGTTTCAAAATGATACACGTAAACTCATTATATCAAACTTGTATATCGTAAAAACTAATGAATAGCTTTTTTATATCGATTTAATATTTAATACTCAACTAGGCTAATTACCAGCCAAAAAACCACGGGTAAATACAGATAAGTCTATGTTTATCTGTATTTACCTGTGTTTCTTTCTAGATGTAAGTCTATTGTTTGATATTGGGAATTATTTTTTGAGAAGATTCTTTTTCTAGTGCATAATTTCACGATGTTGATCCGTAATATATAATATCGCTGATTTAAATTCTCAAATGAATTTTTTGGAGTTAATTTCACAATGAAGTAGGAAACAATGAATTATTTAGTATTAATTGAGAATGCCCAAAAAGAATTACCTCACCTGGTTAATGAAAGTAACCTCAAACAAGAATCTATCAAGAACATAATTAGTATTCGAGGTTGCAATCATTGTACTCAAACTATTGAACAATGTGTGAAACAAAGCCATCCATCTCTACGACCAAATGCTGGAGTGGCATTTTCTGTGGAAGTTAATGATAAAGAACGATTAGTAGTTGTTCAAGAAGTAAAGAAAACTTATTCTCGGATTCTCAATGTCGATGAAGTAATTAAAGCTATTCGCACTGCTCTTTTAGAAGAATATGGATTACAAATTTATGCTGTGGTACTTCTGAAGACAGGTAGTTTACCCAAGAAATCAGATAGAAAGATTGACCGTCATGCTTGTCAGCGTGCTTTTCTCAATGCTAGTTGGGATGCGATACATACTTGGACAATAAATCCTCAACAAGATTTGCAGCAACTACAAATAGATGTAAATGCTTTGTTAGAAAACGTACAAATGTATGTTCAGCAAGCACAGTTCAAGGTTTCTTAACTTTATTATTAATTATCAATTCTGTTCATTACCTTTACTGGATTTATTTTGAGGAAAAACCCAATGATTACTAACGATAATGTTGAATTTTCTACTTTAGTAGACTTATTAAGATACAGAGCGCAAAATCAACCTACACAAACAGCTTATACATTTCTTGTTGATGGGGAAACAGAAAGCATCTCTTTAACTTATCAAGAATTAGATCAAAAAGCACGGGCGATCGCAACTCAACTTTTGCAACGGGGAGTACCAGGTTCACGGGCTTTGTTACTTTATCCACCAGGAATGGAATTTATCCCTGCCTTTTTTGGTTGTTTATATGCTGGCTTTATTGCTGTTCCGGCTTATCCACCCCGACGTAACCAAAAAATGTCTAGGCTACAGGCGATCGTATCAGATGCCGAGGCTGTAGTCGCACTGACTACATCTACAGAATTAACTTCGATGGCCTTACAGTTAGCAGAAAATCCTACCTTGACAGCGATACCCTGGATCACAACTGATAATCTCAATGCAAATATAGCTGAAGATTGGCAACAACCCAATATTAATAGTGATACTTTGGCCTTTCTGCAATACACTTCAGGTTCAACCGGCACACCCAAAGGGGTAATGATTACCCACGGCAATTTATTGCATAATTCCCAACTCATCTATAACTTTTACCAACACACACCCAATAGCCAAGGTGTAATTTGGTTGCCTCCGTACCACGATATGGGATTAATTGGTGGGGTTCTGCAACCTCTGTATGGTGGTTTTCCGGTGACTTTGATGGCCCCAGTCGCCTTTTTGCAAAAGCCTTTTCGTTGGTTGCAGGCCATTTCTCATTACAAAGCAACTACCAGTGGCGGCCCTGATTTTGCTTATGACTTAGTCTGTCGTCAAATTACTCCCGAACAACTAGCAAGCCTGGATTTGAGTAGTTGGGAAGTGGCGTTTACCGGTGCTGAACCAATACGCGCACAAACTCTAGACCGATTTGCAGAAACTTTTGCGCCTTGCGGTTTCCGGAGAGAAGCTTTCTATCCTTGCTATGGGATGGCGGAAACTACTTTAATTGTCTCTGGGGGTTGGAAATCTGAAGCTCCCATTGTGCGACATATAGATACCACAGCTTTGTTACAAAACCAAGTCATAGATACGACTACGGCGGCTGGTGGTAAAGCCATTGTGGGTTGCGGTAAAAGTAGCCCAGACCAAACAGTACTGATTGTCAATCCTGAATCATTGACATCTTGTGCAGATGGACAGGTAGGAGAAATTTGGGTATCGGGGTCTAGTGTTGCTCAAGGTTACTGGAATCGCCCCGAACAAACACAACATACCTTTCATGCTTACCTAGCAGATAATACAACTGGCCCTTTTCTGCGGACTGGAGATTTGGGCTTTTTACAGGATGGTGAGTTATTTATTACTGGTCGTCTCAAAGATTTAATTATCATTATGGGACGCAATCATTATCCCCAAGATATTGAATTTACAGTGGAAAGTTGTCACCCAGCACTACGTCCAGCAGGTGGTGCGGCTTTTGCAGTTGAAGTTAACAACGTGGAGAAATTGGTGATTGTTCAAGAAGTGGAACGTAGCTATCTGCGCAAGCTAAATGCTGATGAAGTCATAGGTGCTATTCGTAAGGCTGTAGCCGAACATCATGATTTACAAACTCATACCATCGCTTTAATTAAAACGAACAGTTTGCCGAAAACTTCTTCTGGGAAAGTCAGACGTAGTAACTGTAAAGCTGAGTTAGAAGCTGGAAGTCTCGACATAATTGCACAGTGGAGTGCAGATGCTCAAAACCATAGTCCATCAGAAAAATTAATTGCTCCACAGGTAGAAAAAACAGTCAATACCGAAGCAGTTGCAACTTGGTTGTTAACAAAAGTGAGCGAACAATTACAAGTTCCTGCTCAAACAATCAACGTTAACGAACCTCTAGCACAATATGGTTTGGGTTCTTTAGCAGCAGTGAGAATTTCCGGAGAATTGCAGGAATGGTTAGGGCGGGAATTGCCAACAACGCTGTTGTATGACTATCCTTCCATCGCTGCTTTAGCTCAATATTTAGGTGATGGAGTGCCACAACCCAAGGTAGTCTCACAGCAACCAACAGACAATCATGCGATCGCCTCTGGCGGGGCTGCGCCCATCGCGATCGTGGGTATTGGTTGCCGTTATCCTGGTGCAAATAATCCGGAAGCCTTTTGGCAATTACTCCGCAATGGCGTAGATGCTATTAGTGAAGTTCCTCAACAACGCTGGGATGTGAATTCTTTTTATGATCCCAACCGTGCTACACCAGGCAAAATGAATACTCGCTGGGGTGGTTTCATCTCGGAAGTAGATCAATTTGATGCCCCATTCTTTGGGATTTCTCCACGGGAAGCCGAGTCTCTCGATCCCCAACAACGGTTACTTCTAGAAGTTTGCTGGGAAGCATTAGAAAATGCAGGTAAAGCACCGAGTAAGTTAGCCGGAAGCAACACAGGGGTATTTGTTGGTATTAGTAATTTTGATTACTCCCAATTGCTAGCCAAACAAGTGTCTGGATTAGATGCTTATAGTGGAACTGGTAACGCTTTTAGTATTGCCGCTAACCGCATATCCTATTTATTAGATGTACACGGGCCAAGTTGGGCAGTAGACACAGCTTGTTCTTCATCCTTAGTTGCAGTTCACCAAGCTTGTCAAAGTCTGCGTCAGGGAGAATGCGAAATGGCTTTAGCTGCTGGTGTGAACTTAATTCTCACTCCACAGTTGACAGTGACATTTTCCCAAGCTGGAATGATGGCTGGTGACGGTCGTTGTAAGACTTTTGATGCTGATGCGGATGGTTATGTGCGGGGCGAAGGTTGTGGTGTAGTGGTACTCAAGCGTCTGAGTGATGCTTATCGTGATGGCGATCGCATTTTGGCAGTGATTAAAGGTTCAGCCGTGAACCAAGACGGACGCAGCAACGGACTCACCGCCCCCAATGGACTAGCCCAGCAAGCTGTAATTCGGCAAGCCATGCAAAATGCTGGTGTTGCACCTCATGAAATTGGCTATGTAGAAGCGCATGGTACAGGCACATTTTTAGGCGACCCCATCGAGGTTAATTCCCTGAAAACAGTCCTCGCACCAGGACGCGCACCTGGAGATACCTGTGTGATTGGTTCAGTCAAAACCAATATCGGACATCTAGAAGCAGCCGCCGGCATTGCTGGTTTAATTAAAACTGTCCTCTCACTACACCATGAAGAAATTCCGCCCCATCTGCACCTTAAACAAGTTAACCCCCACATTTCCTTAGCTGATACGAATTTATCTATCGCTACTACATTGTTACCTTGGAATAGAGGTAATAAACGGCGGTTGGCTGGTGTATCTTCCTTTGGTTTTGGTGGTACTAATGCCCATATCATCTTAGAAGAAGCTCCTCTAGTTAGTCCTAAAGACACAGTCAGTGATGAACGTCCCTTGCATTTATTCACACTCTCAGCTAAAAGTGAAAATGCTTTGCGTGATTTAGCAAAAGACTATGAGAATTATCTAGGTAACCACCCTGATGCTTCATTAACAGACATTTGTTTCACCGCCAATACTGGACGATCGCATTTTGATCATCGCTTAGTGGCGATCGCTCAATCTAATATCCAATTACAAACCGTACTAGGTGCTTACGCGACTGGGAAGAAAACCTCACAATTGGTCAGTGGTAAAATCGAAAACAAACAGCAACCGAAAATCGCCTTTTTATTCACAGGTCAAGGTTCTCAATATATCAACATGGGTCGCCAACTGTATGCAACCCAGCCGACCTTCCGCGCCGCCATTGACCAATGTGAGCAAGTTTTGCGGTCATACTTAGATCAACCACTGCTGTCAGTTTTGTATCCTGACACAGAAAGCAGCTGCATCGATGAAACCGCTTATACCCAACCTGCGATATTTGCTGTAGAGTATGCCCTAGCGCAATTGTGGAAGTCTTGGGGTGTAGAACCAACAGCTGTCATTGGTCATAGTTTCGGTGAATATGTCGCCGCTTGTATTGCTGGAGTATTCAGTTTAGAAGCAGGACTGAAGTTAGTTACCGAGCGATCGCGCTTAATGCAAGCACTCAAATCAATGGGTGCAATGGCTGCGGTGTTTGCTAGTGAGGAACAAGTGCAAGCCGCGATCGCTGAATACAGTCCAGAGGTGACAATCTCTGCTGTAAACGCTCCTGATAATATCACCATCTCTGGTACAGTCGCCAAAATTGCAGCAGCGATCGCCAAGTTCACAGCCCAAGGAATTGAGACTCGACGCTTGAATGTATCCCATGCTTTTCATTCGCCTTTAATGGATGAAATGCTTGATGCTTTTGAACAAGCAACCAACCTAGTCAACTTCCAAGCACCACAGATTCCTTTCGTTTCCAATGTCACCGGCAATTTCCTTCCAGTCGGACAAGTACCGGATGCTCAATACTGGCGATCGCATACACGCCAGTCCGTCAGATTTATGGACGGATTGAATACTTTATTAGCTGAAGGTTACGAATTATTCATAGAAATTGGTGCTAAACCAGTTCTTTGTAGTCTGGGTAAACGTTGTCACGGAGGCGAAAATTCTGTTTGGTTGCCTTCTTTGAATGCCAAGCGAGATAATTGGCAAACATTACTAGAAAGTTTATCAACATTGTATCTACGGGGAGTAGAGATTGACTGGGCAGGATTTGAAAGTGATTATTCCAGTCAGCTAGTTGCACTTCCTACTTATGCCTTTCAAAGAAAACGTTACTGGATTCAATCGCCAAATAGGGTTGACAATATCCCAGTAAATCACCACAGCAATAATTCTCAACCTGTTACTTCCGCTAGTAGTGATAGTGCAAAACTACCATCTCAGGCCTTAGTAGAAAAAATGCTCAAACAACAACTACAGATTATGTCTCAGCAATTGGAAGTGTTGCGTACTCATAATTTGACCAAAGGTCAATTCTTGCCATTGCAACATGGACACTTACCAAAGCCACCCAAGCTGAACCATCAGCCTAGTATTTAGGGACTTCCAACTAAAAAAATATACAATCACTGTGGTAAGCAGGGGAGGCAGGGGGAGCAGGGGAGGAAGAATACAATGATCATATTTGCTCTGACCCATTGAATAATTTATTTTCTGGAATTCCCTTAAACAGGCAACAGAGATAATGCGTCATGTTCCAATACGGTTCAGTTAAGAGAATGGTAGGTTGGGTGGAGCGATAGCGGAACCCAACAAAGTCTTGAGAATGTTGGGTTCCGTTCCTCCACCCAACCTACACCAGTCTAAGTTGTTGCCTTAACTGAACTGTATTGCGTCATGTTCAACTCTGAGACCATACCACCACATTCTTGAGACACAGGGTTGAACATTTTTCAACCCCTACCTACATATTTAGTTTCATCTTGTACATAGTTTCTCCAGTCCCCTGCTGTACTAAAACAAGCAATATTCACAGCACCCTTGCATAAATAAAATTCTCGACCCCTATTAAAACAGAGACACAAGATATAGAAATCCTACTTGATTTTTGTACAAAATACCGACCAATTGCCAGGTTTCATTGCCTAACCTCGGCCTACGCCAATCATCAAAATGGATGCCTATAGTTGCTAAAGAAAAAATGTCATCAAAATACTACTAACACACAATCAAAAAATATGAACACATATACTATTGACAATCATAATTCCTACTCTCTAGTTACTAACCAGTCCCAAGAATGTCAAAATACTTTAGCAAACTTACGTGTAATTATTGCAGATTTACTCAAATGTGAACCTGAAGAAGTAGATGTAAAAGTTCCATTTCTAGAAATGGGTGCTGATTCTATTGTTTTAGTTGATGCCATTCGTCAGATTGAAAATAATTTTAGAATTAAAATTACGATTCGTCAGTTATTTGAAGAATTAACAAACCTGAGTGTCTTAGCTAATTATATTGAGGAAAATGTAAAACTAGAACCATCGACATTGCTAGGTCAAGAAACATTAGAATTGTCGGTTAATCCACAGCCACTCCCACAATCACAACAGTCAGAACAGAAATCTGAAACATTAGTAGAAATAGTGCTGCGGCAGCAGTTTGAATTGATGTCTCAACAGTTGGAAATCTTACGGGAATCCAACTTACCAACTAATTTAAGTGTTACTCCTAGCCAAAATCAAGCAGCGAAATCTGTTCCTAATGCAGTAGTACAAACAACACCTGACTTGAAAACAGGGGAGTTAAATAAATCTACACTCAAAAAAGCTGATTCACCCTCTTCTTTCTGGCGAGTTGAACAATCTCAAGCTAAAACCCTGACTTCCCAACAACAACAATATTTAAATTCTTTAATTGCACGTTATACCAAACGTACAGCCAAATCCAAGCAGCGATCGCAATCTTATCGCCCAGTCCTGGCCGATAGAAGAGCTTCCATTGGATTTCGCCCGGAAACTAAAGAAATCCTCTATCCTATAGTTGGCGATCGCTCTCAAGGATCGAGGATTTGGGACGTTGATGGCAATGAGTACATAGATATTTCTATGGGTTTCGGTGTACATCTTTTTGGACATAATGTTCCGTTTATTACCGCAGCTCTAGAAGATCAAATCAAGCAAGGTATACAAATCGGCCCCCAATCAAAACTTGCAGGTGAGGTAGCCACTTTAATCTGCGAAATGACCGGAATGGAACGAGTCACTTTCTGTAATTCCGGTACAGAAGCAGCGATGACAGCGATGCGTATAGCTCGTGCAGCCACAGGTCGCGCCAAAATTGCTATCTTCAAAGGTGCTTATCACGGACACTTTGATGGTACTTTAGCCATACCCCAAACATCTGAAGACGGAAAATTACCAGCACAACCAATGGTTCCAGGAGTGCTGCAAAATATGGTTGATGATGTTTTGCTGCTAACTTATGGTACTCCCGAATCACTGGAAATTATCAAAGCTAATGCCCATGAATTAGCAGCTGTTTTGGTTGAACCGATACAAAGCCGTAAACCCGATTTACAACCCAAAGAATTTCTGCAACAGCTACGAGTAGTCACACAACAACTAGATATTGCCTTGATTTTCGATGAAGTAATCACAGGTTTCCGCGTTCATCCCCGTGGCGCGCAAGCATGGTCTGGTGTTGATGCAGATATTGTCACCTATGGCAAATTAATTGGTGGCGGTATGCCAATTGGGGTAATAGCTGGCAAAGCCGCCTACATGGATAAAATCGACGGTGGTTTCTGGAGCTATGGAGATGATTCTTATCCTGAAGTAGAAACAACATTCTTTGCTGGTACTTTCTCCAAGCATCCATTGACGATGGCAGCAACACGAGCTACACTTTTACACCTCAAAGCTGAAGGAGCATCTCTACAGGAGCGATTAAATCAACGCACATCTAATTTAGCTGCCACACTTAATAGTTACTTTGAACAAGCAAATGTTCCTTTGCGGATAGTACATTTTAGTTCACTGTTCCGCTTCACTTTATCCGGCAATTCCAGTTATCTTTATCAGCCTTTAGAAATGGATTTGCTGTACTATTCCTTAATTGAAAAAGGCGTTTATATCTGGGAAGGACGCACCTGTTTTCTATCTACTGCACATACCGATGAAGATGTAGATTATGTCATTCAAGCAGTTAAAGACAGTGTACAGGAGTTGCAAGCTGTGGGTTTTTTTTCCAAAAGTCCCAAGTTATCAACAAATCAGCCGCAAACACCTAAAACATCAGAGCGTGTAAACAGTGCTGTATCTTTGACAGTACAAGATACCATCAAGCCAGAAGTTAAGGAAGCATTCAAGATTCCCTTGAGCGATGCCCAAAAGCAGCTGTGGTTTTTAGCGCAAATGGGTGACAATGGCTCTGTTGCTTATAACATCTCTCTCAATATTCAATTACAGGGTACTCTTGATCTAGCTGCTATACGTCAAGCCGTGCAGCAAGTTGTGCAACGGCATGAAGCTCTACGCACTACTATCAGCAGTCAAGGCGATTTTCAAGAAATATTACCATCACTGAAAATAGACGTTCCCGTAATTGATTTCTCCAATGTTAAAGATAGTCAGTTACAAGTGAACCAGTGGTTACAAAACTATAGCCGTGAATCTTTTGACCTGAGTAATGGGCCTTTGTTCCGTGTGCGAATTCTCAAATTAGCAGAACAGTTACATTTGCTAGTTGTCAGCGCCCATCACATCATTACTGATGGCTGGTCAATCAGTATCATCTTGCAAGAAATGATGGCATTGTATTCAGCCAAGTGCCAGGGTCATGTTTGCCAACTAGAACCACCAATACAATTTAGTTCTTATCTCGACTGGCATCGCCAATTCTGTGCCACAGACGAGATGAAAGCCCATGAATCATATTGGTTACAGAAGTTTGCTGACCCAGTTCCAGTTTTAGACCTGCCTACAGACCGTCAGCGTCCGCCAAGCAAAACTTATCAAGGTGGCAGACAACAGCTATTACTTGACCCTAATGTCAGTGCTGCCATCAAACAACTCAGTAAGCAAAACGGTTGCACCTTATTTATGACGCTGTTATCTGCATACGCAGTTTTACTCTATCGCTTAACCAACCAAGACGACCTCACTATCGGCATCGCGTCTGCGGGACGTTCTCTTGAGGGTAGCGAGAGACTGGTGGGTTATTGTAGCCATATGCTACCAATACGCACTCAAATTGTTGGTGATGCTACCTTTGTTGAGCATCTCAAAGCCTGCAAAAGTGTGTTGTTAGAAGCCTACGAACATCAAGATTATCCTTTTGCTAAATTAATTGACAAGCTGAGAGTTAACAGCAACACTGGTATGTCTCCTTTGGTGAATGCTACCTTTAACTTGGAACGCCCCGTAGCTATTCCCCAAATGTATGGCTTAGAAAGCAGCTTGTTACCCCAGTCGATAAGTTTTGCTGATTATGACATCGGCTTAAATGTAACTGAGATTGATCACGAGCTATTGTTGGAATGTGACTACAATGCAGACTTATTTGATGCTGCAACTATTGACCGCATACTGGGGCATTACCAAACCTTATTGTTAGGGATTATTGCCAGTCCCCAAACATTAGTCTCGCAATTATCTTTATTAACAGCAACCGAACGTCAGCAAATCTTGGTGGAGTGGAATCAAACCCAAATCGACTATGACCGCAATCAATGTGTACATCAAATATTTGAGCAACAAGCACAATTAACTCCTAATGCTGTGGCAGTAGAATCGGGTGAACAAAAACTCACTTACCGAGAGTTAAATCACCGTGCCAACCAATTAGCGCATTTCCTCCAAAGTTTAGGTGTCAAACCAGAAGTCCTTGTGGGTATTTGCGTTGAGCGTTCTGTAGAAATGTTGGTGGCAATGCTGGGTGTTCTCAAAGCTGGTGGTGCTTACTTACCCCTAGACCCGGCTTATCCTCAAGAACGCTTGGCTCATATGCTAACTGATTCTCAAGCCTCGGTGTTACTGACAAGTGCTAACTTAGCGAGCCAACTGCCAAAATCATCTGCAAAATTAGTCAAGTTGGATACTGACTGGCAAGTGATTTCTCGGCAACCAATCATCAATCCTACTGGTATTGTTGTACCAAGTAATTTAGCCTATGTAATTTATACGTCAGGTTCTACGGGCAAATCTAAAGGAGTGCTTATTCCCCACCAAGCTTTAGTTAATCATAACTACGCCATCGCTAAAAATTATGAGCTAAAAGCGAGCGATCGCATCCTCCAATTTGCCAGCTTTAGCTTTGATGTTGCGGCTGAGGAAATATTCCCGACTTGGTTGAGTGGGGCGACTTTAGTACTACGACCAGAAGAAATATTTAGCATTCCCGATTTTGTGCAATTTGTCAAACAACAAGACTTGACTGTCTTAAACTTGCCTGTGGCATACTGGCAAGAGTGGGTTTCCCAAATGCCGCAAATTAGTTGGACACCCAATGTCCGCTTGTTGGTAGTTGGTAGTGAGAGAGTCCCTCTAGAGCGTTTTTTGACTTGGCAACAGCTAGTAGGTAGTAACGTGAGTTGGCGCAATGCTTACGGCCCTACGGAAGCAACAATTACAGCTACAATCTATGGTTCTCACTTGAGTTCCCATCAGCAAACAGCAGCTTCACTGTTTATCGGTCGTCCCATAGCTAACACACAAATTTATATTCTCGACCAGCATTTACAACCAGTACCTATTGGGGTCACAGGTGAACTACATATTGGTGGGAATGGTTTGGCACAAGGTTATCTCCACCGTCCAGAATTAACAGCCGAAAAATTCATTGCTCACCCTTTTAGCAATCAACCAACAGCCCGCTTGTACAAAACAGGGGATTTAGCCCGCTACAGAAGCGATGGTACGATTGAATTTATCGGTCGCATTGATCATCAAGTAAAAATTCGCGGTTTCCGTATCGAACTGGGGGAAATAGAAACAGCACTCAATCAACATCCACAAGTACGAGAGTGTGTAGTTATAGCCAGCGATGACCAATTAGCTCATCAGCAATTGCAAGCATACATCGTTTTTCATCAACAACTAAAAGTAGATAGTAGCGAACTGCATCGCTTCCTCAAGCAAAAATTGCCTGAGTACATGATACCTACTAGTTTCTTCCAGTTAGAAAATATACCCCTCACCCCCAACGCCAAAATCGACCGCCAGGCTTTAAATCGCTTAGGTGTGTTAATCAACAATATTGAAGTGAATCGGGTTGCACCCAGCAATCATATCGAGGAGGTACTAGCTAATATCTGGACTGAAGTTCTCAATTTAAAACAAGTAGGTATCCACAATAATTTCTTTGAATTAGGCGGTAATTCCCTCTTAGCAATGCAACTTTTAAATCGGGTCAATGAAGCCTTCTTAATAGATTTACCTTTGCGTAGTTTATTTGAATGTTCAACCATCGCTGAACTGAGCGAGTTGATTCAAGCTTACAAACTAGAACACTTAGAAAGCGATGCTCTTGAACAAATTTTAGCTGAAGTTGATGAGTTAATTGATACAGAAATCGAGCAAATGCTGGCTAAATTTTAGAAGAAACAATTAGGCGATTTCTCATCGCTTAATTATTGCTCGATTCTCATGGGTGTTTAAGATTACTATATTAGGTATTGAGTTAGTCCGAGGGGAAAATAATACTTCTCCTCGACATAATTCAACCCCATATACGCTGTTTAAACTTTAAAGCTAGCTGTGGATCGGGAATTTTGGCTATCAATTTATCTACCAATTCTTTGGAAGTGATTTGGGTATGAGATTCTAAAATATGTTGAATATTCAATCTAGCATCTGAGCCAATTAAATTGGTTAACTCACGTTCACATTTACCAAGAAAAGCTGCATTTATTGTTTGTTCATTTGCCGATCTACTGAGAGAAAAACTACTTTTTTTATTTAATATAAATAATGCTTGTTCTTTAAATTTTTCTTGTTCCTTATGTGGTAAATAATTAGCTAATGTTCTTATTAATTCTGTACCATTATTTACTTTTAAAGCTTTTTTTAAAACTATAGGCGCAACTATGCCTAATGATTGTTTCAGTAAATTTTCTAATTCTGTAAGCTGTTCTGAACTAAGGAGCAAATTAAGTTGAGGTTTTACTGTCTCTATAGCTTCACTAGTAACAGGAATAGGTGATGGTAAAGGTAAGGTAGTAGAGGGAATTTCTGTCACATCATCAAGATGGTGAGATGGGAATTTTTTTTGTTGCTCCTGTTGATTTCTCTGGAGATAAGGTCTTTGGGAAAAATTTGGATAATTCTTACTAGGTAAAATATCAATTATCGTTTGCGTTTCTGATATCCAAAAATCAAGTCTGACATCTTGTTTTGGTAAACGTTTTTGTAATTCAGCAATCAATTTAGAAACTGACAAACCAACTTGTACATTTACACTAGCAAGGATGTTGTGGAGTGTTTGGCAAAATAATTCTGATTTATCTATTGTGGAAGTAGCTGCAATTATACATTGCCCATACTCTGTACCACATTGGCAATATTCTATCCATTTTTTGAGGGAATTAGTGTTAGGACAATCTAAAATGATTATTTGTTGAGTCTTAGTTGCACGTTGTAGCTGTTGTTTTAAGTAAGAACGGCTAAGAAGTACTCCATTGCCTAATATGAACCAAGCTTCTCCATTTTCGTTTTCTTCAATGTACCCACGTAAATAAAGTAAGCAAGTTGGTGTAGGTTTGATTAATTCTAAATAAGGAGGAGATTTTATGGTTGATTTACTATCTCTATCTAGAAACCCTTTGATTCTTATCTCTATATCTGACCAAGATTTGCTTTGTTGATGCCAACACTCGGCTTGAAAATCACCAGCATGAGCAAATATATCAATCAAATCAGTATTTATCTTGTTTGAGAGTCCATCTATAACTAAAGCTCGTCGCTGTTGGTGAGATTCATCTGCATCATATTTGAATCCTAAAATAAATTCTCCTACTCCTTCAACAATTCTTTTAGGCGTTTGCAAAGGATATTCTGGATATAATTTTCTGTCCCCACGGTTGAGTTTTTGTTTATTTATCAGACGCAGTTGGTGATTTAATTTATCAATATATTGTAATGTCTGGCGATAAACATATTTATATAAACCATCTGCTTCAATAACGCCATGAGAATCAGCAGCTTCACCCAATAGGCCCCGTACTAAGTAATAAGTAAAGGCTCCATGTCCCAGTTCCGGAAACTCCCAAGACTGCTGTCCTTGATCGCAAGATAACAAAGCACAAAATCCTTTACTACGACTAGCGCGTTTTCGCAAAGCATTCACAAGATTTGTTGCGGGGTTCAGTAATGTCTCAGTGATGTTTAATTCTCTGAAGCTAGCGTTGTTTATTTGAGGCATTTTCATATCGCCACTGTGACAGGTATCTAGACAAACTAGTTGTTGATTGGTACGACTAGTCTCTAAGATTTGTAACAGTTTTTGCACAGGTAATCCTGTATCTGGCAGGTTTTCTTGTCTGGTATCTGATAAGCACAGCACAACATCTTGAGTATCTGGCTCTAACATTCCATGACCAGAAAAATATAAAAATATTGAGTCAGTAGGTTTAGCTTTTGAAACAATTCGTTCCAGACTCCGACAGACCGTTTTTAAGGTAGGAGTGTCTTCCATAAAATCATGATGAATGATCACTTCCTTACGTAAAAATCTCTGTGTAACTTTTGCTAATGCGTCTCCTAAAGCTTCACAGTCACCTGCCGGATAGCGTAAATTAGGTAAACTCACATCTTGGTATTCGTTAATACCTACTAACAAAATCCAGAGTTTTGCTTCTCCTGTTGTAAATATATAAGTGGAATCACTACTACCAATACCCAGGGGAGACATTTTTACTAATGTAATGCTAAAGATAAAGAACTAAGCGAGTGTGACCAGATTTCATCAAAATAGTAACATAACCTGAGATCGACACAGCCGCTTTAGCTGCATAAATTTGACCTTATAGAATGTGACTGTAAGTATAAATTTGCCAAGAACCACTTTATCCTTTAATACGGGATGCTTTAGCTCCATATCTTGCTGATTTAAAAGGTAAGCGGATTATTCCTTCTACTGGTGGCGTAAAAAGTTGGTCTTTGATTTTAGGAATTGCTCGTAAAGTGGCGCGTCTGCATCCCATCGCTGTTGTTAAAGGATAAAACATCAACGGAAGGGTCTAGTTGCGTTCAACCAGACCCTTCAGCCATAACTGCCTATTCTATACAAAGGTTCCCTCCGCAAAAACCTGGGTTTACACGTCTCGCAGGCTCCTCACTCTAACCTCCCATAGTCGCATCTTCCTAGATCCTGGTTTGGCGTTACTCTTACCTTAGCTTTCGGTAATTGGTGTTGCCACTTTCTTCATCTATGTTGGAAGTTCCCTGCGATGGATCTCACCTATATACTAACATATTTTTACAGCATGGAAGGGCAGTTTTTTATTTTATATCTGTTAATAACTACTGCCATAAATTGAAATCCGAATTTAAAATTCAAAATTCAAAATCACTTTTTTATATAAGCTAAAACAAGAACTAAAATGATTAACTTTTGTGAAAAAATATAAAAATATTAGGTGCAAGATAATGAGCAGACGGCGAGACTTTCTACTTCAAAGCTTCAGTATAATTGGGTTAGTAAAATTATCTGCGATCGCTTGTAGTTCCGTGGGTAATAAAAATACCGAAATTGCCTCCACCCCAAGCAGTAAATTAACAACAGAGAGGAAAAGCATGAAATTAGAAAGTGTCTTTGGAGCTAATAGCCAAATTCCTGCCAAATATACCTGTGATGGTGTTGATATTTCGCCTACTCTTAGCTGGGATGAACCTCCAGAAGAAACCCAAAGTTTAGCACTAATAGTCGATGATCCAGATGCACCCAGACACACATTTGTACATTGGGTAATTTACGATATACCTCCTACAGTTCGGCAATTACCAGAACACATCACTGCTACGAAAACTTTACCAAGTGGTGGAGTGCAGGGAAAGAATGATTTTGGCAAATTAGGTTATGGTGGCCCCTGTCCTCCTAGTGGTACACATCGGTATTTCTTCAAACTTTATGCTTTAGACAAAAACTTGGGTTTGCCACCAGGCGCAACAAAAGAGCAAATTTTGCAAGCAATGAAGGGTCATGTTTTGGCAACAGCAGAGTTAATCGGAGGCTACCAACGTCAGCCTTAGACTTCCTGCGAGTTCCAAAAGTATGGGTATGAACAAAAGATATTTATCACATTCAGGAGTTATTCGTATGCACAAAGAATACATGAATGCTTTAGAAGAATTAATCGATAAATTGACATTAGCTGCAATCCTAGAGATGTTAGAGCGAATATGTCACAAAAAAGCTGAAAATTTGCGAACTCATTGGCAAGATGAAACTTCAGCTAAGATGTGGGAAAAAGCTGCTCGACAGATAGAACAGATAAATATTGACGTTTGACTAAATAGTCAAATTGTTTAAGTAAGGATTATGTAACATGGGTGATATAGAATTCAAAAGCTCTCCCGAATTCTCTCTAGGGATGGAAATTGAGTTGCAATTACTCAATCCTGATACGCTGCAATTGGTAGATGGCATTTCACCGCTTTTAGCACAAACTCCTGAAAATTCCTGGATTCAACCAGAATTTAATCAAGCGATGGTAGAGATTGCCTCTCAGGTTTGCTCAAATATCCCTGAGTTAGAAGCCAATATTGTTGCTATTCTGCGTGACCTCAAAACCAGATGTCAAGCACTGGGTATGACTATTTGTACAGCCGGAACTTATCCATGTTGCGATCGCTTTGCCTCTATCACCCCTATTCCTAGATATCTGAGTCAGCAAAATACATCTGGCTATCTTGCAGATTTAATGATGACTTGTGCGCTTCAGCTTCATGTAGGAATGCCATCGGGTGATGTAGCTATAGATATTATGGGCAGACTTAAACCATATCTCCCCATTTTGTTGGCTCTGTCTGCTAGTTCACCCTTTTGGTGGGGTCACGATACTAGCTTTGCTTCCTTTCGTCAACGGTTTTTATCATCGATGAGAACTTATGGTATTTGCCCCACTTTTAAAAATTGGCAGGATTTTACTAATTTCTTTGCCACTGCTCAAAATGCAGGGATGTTTGAGATTATCCGCGATATCCATTGGGATTTGCGTCCCCAACCTGATTTCGGAACTCTTGAGGTGAGGGTAATGGATGCTCAACCAACGATCAAAGAATCGATGATGCTGGCGGCTTTTATCCATTCTTTAATTGTGGATATGTATCATCACAGTCAAGGAAAGCAAACAGAATTTTTGCTAACTCCCCTTCCTTGGTTGATTGAAAGAGAAAACTACTTTCGCGCCTCTCGTTGGGGTTTAGATGCTAATTATATTGAAGATGAACAAGGCAATAGCAGACCTATCAGGAATATAGTTAAAGATATCTTGAATGTACTAGCAGAAACTGCCGATACTTTGGGAAATAGTTCATATCTATTCCAATTAGAAAAAAGATTAGACCAAGGAGCAAGTTATATTCGACAACGGCGAGTGTTTGAAAGTACAGGTTCTGTAAAAGCGGTGGTTGCTTCTTTGGTGAGTGAGTTGGAAGCTGAATTAGCTATTAAGAGCAGACAGGAGGCTGTAGCCTACGGCTGGCTGTAAGGCTCACCAGAAGGTCAAGTCGCTTCTCTACGAGACGCTACGCGAACGCTCCAATTCAAAATTCAAAATTCAAAATTAAAGACCCCACGGATAAATCCGGGGGCTTGAATTAATGTTGTTTCACTTCTTTTTTTGGCGTTGCTGATTAGTGGGATGATTTTTGTCGGGCTACGCCCCGCTAACGCTAACACGCAAAGGCGCAAAAAATCAATATTTTGCTGTGTATAAAAGTCCCAATTCATCCCGCATTTATGCAACGCCCTTTTTTTCGCCATAAATAAATTTAGCGCGAAGTCAGAGCGCCGGTCTCCGGCGCTCTGAACTTCGTAAGAGAGGGGCTTGTATCCTCTTTGTGTTCTGTAAGCCACGCAAGATCATTAACTGGCACAATTATGCCTGACGGTACTATCCATCAAGACTTCTAAAAGATATTGTTGGAAGAAAATCTGACAATCGGCGATCTGCGGATAGTCAGTTTTGGGAAAATATTCTTTAGGGAGGTAGAAGATGCCTCAACTAGCACCGCATATATTTGATATTTTATACCAAAAAGGTGTAGAACACGCATTTGGTATACCTGGGGATTTTGCCTTAACACTATTCGATGCACTAGCAGACAGCAAGATTGCACCTATTGTCATGACGCACGAACCCTGCGTAGGCTTTGCGGCTGATGCTTACTCCCGAATGCGGGGTTTGGGTTTAGCGGTTGTTACCTATAGCGTTGGCGGCTTAAATATGGTGAATGCTGTAGCTGGTGCTTATGCCGAGAAGTCTCCGTTGGTCATTTTAAGCGGCGGGCCAGGTGTGCGAGAACAAAAGGAGCATGACTTGTTACATCATAAGGTGAAAACTTTTGACACACAACGGCGTGTTTATGAAGAAGTCACCCTTTACGCTACAAAGCTAACCGATCCAAAAACAGCCGATGCTAAAATTCATCATGCTCTTGACTATGCAACGACATTCAAGCGTCCTGTTTATTTGGAAATTCCCCGTGATCTAGTTTATGCGGAGATTACAGAGTCAGAACACTTGCCACCACCAATCAAGCGCACTGATCCAGATACTTTAACGGAAGCCATTGCAGAAACTCTGGAGATGCTCAAGCGATCGCACTCACCAGTCATTCTTGCTTGTGTTGAAGTTCATCGCTTTGGCTTGCAGGAACAACTTCTAGCTTTGGCAGAAAAACTTGGTGTACCAGTCTGCTCAACAATGTTAGGAAAATCTGTTTTTCCCGAAAGACATCCGCAATACATCGGTATCTACAATGGTGAGGCTGGGGATTTAAATGTGCAGAAAATCGTTGAAGAATCAGACTGTGTGCTGATGTTGGGAGTGTTTATGACTGATATCAACCTGGGGATGTTTACCGCTCATCTCAACCCAGGTTTTACAGTGTATGCAACTTCAGAACGCCTCGCCATTAAGCATCACGAATACCCCAATGTGAGGTTTGAAGATTACATCACCACCTTGCTTGATAGTCCAGATTTGCCTCATTGGGATTCATCCGGCATCTATACTATGAAACCGCGTGTTACGCCATCTGTGGGTAAAATTTCCATGAGTGGACTACTTTATGAACTCAATCAGTTCATTGACAGTAACACTCTACTAGTGACGGATGTTGGAGATGCCCTATTTGCAGCAGATGATATCCAGACACAGCAAGGCACATCATTCTTATGTCCCGCCTTCTACGCCAGTATGGGGTTTGGCGTTCCTGGGGTGATTGGCGCACAATTAGCCGACCCATCCCGACGAGCGATCGCTTTGGTTGGCGATGGGGCGTTTCACATGACAGGAATGGAATTGCTCACAGCGCAACGCTTAAGACTAAACCCGATTGTCATAGTCATTAACAATGGCTCATTTGCTAGCCTCCAGGCAATGGGACATCAAGAAGCGGCTTTTGTCCAAATACCCACAATGGACTATGCCCAGTTAGCTAACGTTCTTGGTGGTCATGGCTTTGTGATCCACACTAGTACACAGCTACAACAAGCCTTACAGACAGCGCAAAATAGTAAGACTTTCAGTATTCTTGATGTTCATCTCTCACCTGACGATGTTTCGCCTGCCTTACAAAGATTGAGCGCACTATTTACCAAATCCCTCAAAGGATAAGTAATACCAATTCGTAATTCGAGTTTTGCAGTCTCCAGTCTCCAATCCCTAACCCCAATGGATAATATTTTTCGCTTTGCTGATGAGCTAGGCCCAGCCAAGATTATTCATATCTACGAAAGAGAAGCTGATCTAAAAGCCATTGTTGTGGTTGATAACATTGATTGTGGCCCTGCGATCGGTGGAGTACGTATGGCTACAGATGTGACTACAGAAGAAGTTTTTCGATTGGCACGAGCTATGACTTTAAAAAATGCTGCTGCTGACTTACCCCACGGCGGCGGTAAATCTGCAATCTTAGCCGACCCGAAACAACCTTTAGCAGATAAGGAACGCTTGGTACGTACCTTTGCTCGTGCTATCAGGGATGTGACTGAGTATATCCCTGGCCCCGATATGGGAACAGATGAACAGTGTATGGCTTGGATCAAAGAAGAGATTGGTCGTGCTGTAGGACTACCAAAAGCAATAGGGGGTATCCCCTTGGATGAAATTGGTGCTACTGGTTTTGGCCTAAGTATCTGTGCAGAGATAGCTAGCAAGTTTTGTCACCTCAATTTAGAAGGCGCACGTATTGTCATTCAAGGTTTCGGTTCTGTTGGGAAAAACGCTGCTCGCTTTTTAACGGCTAAAGGAGCGTTACTTATAGGAGCCGCAGATTCTCAAGGAACTCTCTTTAATCCTCTGGGAATCGATGTTAAGCAGTTAATCAAACTAAAAAATTCTGGTAAGAGTGTGATTAGTTATCCACAGGGAGACAAACTAGATCGGGACGCAGTTATTGACATCGAGTGCGATATTTGGATACCAGCAGCCAGACCCGATATTATCCATGCTGATAATGTTGACCGCCTGAAAACTCAGCTTGTGATCTCAGGTGCTAATATCCCGTTTACCGAAGCAGCAGAAAGGATATGTCATGAACGAAATATTATTGTAGTACCTGATTTCATCGCCAATGCAGGTGGTGTAATCTGCGCTGCGGTTGAGTATGATGGCGGAAATCAGACCACAGCCTTTGAAACTATTGCAAAGAAAATTCGCTACAATACGACGCTAGTTTTAGAACAAGTTGCCAAAACAGGTAAGCTACCACGACAGGCTGCTGTGGAACTTGCCCAGAGACGGATATGTCTTGCTAGACAAGATATTTAAAATATAGCTAAACAGTGCTACTTGATGTGCTTTTTTATAAGATTGATCAGATTCTCTATCCCTTTGTAACCTGTTTCTATACAAGCGTTTGTCAACTCTCCTCACATTTTGTTGATAATCTGAATAAAAAGGATAATCTTGCTATTGCAGAATCCCTAGCTGTGGCACTACGCCAAAATAAAAAATAGTTTTTCCTTCCCCTTTCACTCTGGTTTTCAGGTGTGATGCTAATAATATGCGACACAGTTTGGCCTCTAGGAACTCTGGAAAAAATGCCCCTCACCCAAAGACAGATGAAGATGTACGGCCCTGGTATCTACGATATGAAGGCTGGATCGGTGTTGAGTATTTTTGCAATTGAGGCAATTCTAGCTCACGAACTCACGCCGCAAGTTGCACCAATTATCTTGATTAATTCTGATGAAGAAATTGGTAGCTATGAATCCACACCCCACATTCGCCGCCTAGCAAAGCAATCACGTTTTTGTGATCGAACCTTCTTTAGAAAACCAGGGAAAACTCAAAACCGTGCGTAAGGGCGTGGGTTAATGCACCTCATTTGATTAAAAAGCTATAACAAAGCTTCAAAATCATTGAGTAGGCTTGGAATGCCAGCAATACCTAAACTTGCAGCATTTAAAATGCTACCGAAGAAACTAACTATCTTGGTAAAAAAATTGATAGATTCATTAATATCATTAATCTTATTAATAGCATTTTCAAGTTTTTGTGTAACTCTCTTAATTCGAGTTTGATGTGATGTAAGTGCTTGTGTAATTCCTTGAAAAACTTTAATAGTTAAATCATTAAAGTTTCTCCGAAGTGGCTCTTCAAATTGTTGACCTATTTTTATATATTCATCTTCAGTTATTTTACCTGCTACCAACAATTTATTGCGTTTTGTTAAAGACAAAAAAACAATTTCATTTATCAATGTTCGACATAGCTCAAAATCAGTAACATCTGGCTTAGACATCTTTTATTCCTTCCTTTGCAAGAAACTAACATTATCTATCCAATAACTAAATTTTTCTGCTAATTGCAAAAATAATTTTCATGCTATTGATTTCATTTCTCTCCAAATTGACAAGTTAATATTGATTGCAGATATATTTTATATCGCTAAGTATTGTACTTGTATCTGGATAGATATTTTGGTTACATACAATAGTATCAAAAAAAGTTGTTAAATTATTGAGTTTACTAATTAAAATATGAGGATTTTCATGATTTTGTAGAGCAGATTTAAGTTCATTACATACTGACTCAAATTCTTGCTGACAACTTGTTACTGGAGTCAATAGTTCTTGATTGATTATAATTGCCATTTTATCAGCAATTCTACAAAGTGGAATTTCAACTTCCTCAAAAATTTTATTAAATTCTTCTTCTGGAATTATTTCTTGATATAAAAGTTTTTCCCTTGTTGTTCTAGCAATAGTAATAACTTCAATTATTAAATTACGAGCAACTTTTAAATTAATGAAATCTTGGTTTCTCATTGTTAAATTCTTGTCCATATATTGAGTGGATAAAATCTGTTCGTTTCTACCGATCTATTTAGATAAAATCGGGTTAAAAATTATTAAAATGTTTACCATGCAAGCATTTTAGCAAATTTAATTTTGATAAATTTTTACTTATAAGGCTTTCACCTAATTGAGTTTTAATTACCATAAGAGAATCGCTAGAGCCAGTTGTTTTTACTAATCGAGTTCTTGAAGCAATGGTTCTATAACTTTCATTTTTTTTACGATAATTGCTTGAACTCTTTGCATGGTTTCGGGTTTAATTTCTTGTATTTGTATTTTCTCTAGTGTTTTAGATTCAGATGGTTTGAATAAGTTTTGACAATACTTATCAAATTTTTTACCATCTAAAGGGGTATCTCCATCCTTGGCAAACTCTGTTTTTAGGGATGCGTGTAAAGATGCTAAATTCCTTAAGATTTCGGTGTATATTTCAGCTTTTTGCCTGTGTTTGCGTACCGAATCCATAGCAATGTTATACTTTTCCTCTAAATCTATAAAATCTAGAGGGTTTTTTCTCAAATCGTTCCCCAGTAATGCTATGTATTGACTAAAGTAAATACGAATACTTGTTTCTTCTGAAACTAGTAAACCATTGATATAAACTTTATTGGCGATTCCAATTAGTCCACCGGGTTCAGGTTGTCCCTCGACCGCACCTTCACCCCTGATATAAGTCTGGATATCGTTATTTGTACATAAAATCGCTTGCTTCAAATTATCTCGGCGAATTTTCTTGGTAAATAAGTTAGTAAAAAATTTAGCGATCGAAACTCCTGCTTTCACCTCTGCTTCTTTGAATAAGGGTTGCGATGCTTCTGTAGAAGATGATGAAATTTTAAGATTGATGAGTGAATTTTCTAGATTATTATAACTTTCATCAAATGAAATAGGAGTTCCCTTCTTCTGTTCTCCTTTAGCAATAAGAACAAGAGAATTCATATAATTAATCAAAACTTCATTTGCATCTCCTGTTATTGAAGATATTTTCAGGTAATTATCATCACAATACTTTTCTTCTGATTGTCGTTGAGTAAATAAATTAGGAGAAGCAGGTGTTCCAAAGAATTGGGTAGCTCTAACACATGAGCCATACATATCTTGTGAGATATCACTAGCAGTAATACTTAATTTGTCAACTGCATCTTCCACTTTTTGTAAAGATGGTATGTCACGTCCGCAACTAGATATCAAAATCCCAACGGATATCAAAGCCAGAGTTTTTTGTAAATTACACAAACATTGTTTCAATTAATAACCTCCCCACAGGTTAATCAAAGAGGATGCTTGAACACCAGCTTGAACTGGCTTGCTAAACTTTCTACGATTTCTATATATGCTCAATAGTCTTATCTGCTGATTTTTAGCTATTTATGCAGATTTTAGATAAATCATCGCTTTTAAGTAATCTGACAGAAATATTTATACATTGGATTTTAGGCTGGATAAGGGTTTCAGGTCGAAATTTGTGTAATTAGTTTAGTCTTACTACTTATCTATATCAATCCCTAATTAGCAAAACGTCTTTTACTCTGCCTGTGTTTGGCAACATAATGCGCTTACTTACGTTCAAGGGGCGATTCAAACATTGCCTATTTGGGTTCATTTTAGGCAATGTTATGAGCGCAACTGAGCGGAAGAATAGTGCATGAGAGTTTCTATCTCACACGGCTCCTCAGTTGATTGATACTTGTCATGTATATCTGATGTAGTTGTAGCTGGCGCTTCACCCTCTGAACCATACAACGGTTCTGTGGTTCTCGAAGAAATTAAACAACAAATTCGGGCGTTGCATAAATGCGGGATGAATTGGGACTTTTGTACACAGCAAAATATTGATTCTTTGCGCCTACCCTTCAAGTTCCGCTTGCGGTATGCGTGTTAGCGTTAGCGGGGCGTAGCCCGACAAAAATCATCCCACGAATCAGCAACGCCCAAATTCGCTGTATCGTCTTGTGTGCATCTGACCCTTACGCAGTGGTGGGAGTCAGTCAAAGTTTTGGCGTGACTCCGGATTTAATCAGTGGGATAGCTACTAGTACAACTGCGGGTGTAGAACTGGTAGAAAAGCTCACAGGTGTTGTGGCTTTAACTCTACCAGATCACCAATCTCTACCCAAACTGATGCAGATATTAAAAGCCAAGTTAGCCTTTAACTAACTGGAATAGGTTGACCGCTAGACAGCACCAATGGAAAATTATGGACATTAGGAGCGTGCATGACACTGAGACCAATATTGGCACGGTTTAAGATATCAGCGTCGCTTCTAATTACATTACCCCGACTATCTAAGATGGAATGATTAAAGTTCAAGCCATTGAGATTAAATGCCATTGAACATACACCCATCGCCGCAAACCAAATACCTATTGTTGGTAATGCTGCTAATAAGAAATGGAAAGCACGATGATTTCTGCTAGCAAAGGTAGGAATCAACAAGCGTCCCAAGAAGCTATTGTGTCCTGCCAAGTATTTGTATGTTACTTGCTGCTGACCCAGCTTATATCCACCATTGATGGATTCATTTTCATCGGTATTGCGAATTAGCGTTGAAGCCACTAAAGAACCATGCAAAGAACTCAACAGTGCGCCACCAAATACACCTGCTACACCCAACATATGGAACGGGTGCATCAGGATATTATGATCGCCTTGGAAAGCCAACATAAAGTGGAAAGTTCCAGCAATTCCCAAAGGTAAACCATCAGAAAAACTACCTTGACCAATAGGATAAACTAACAAAACGGAAGTAGCAGCAATCACAGGTGCAGAATAGGCAACTGCTATCCAAGGTCGCATTCCTAAACGATAACTAAGTTCCCAAAATCGCCCTAGTAAGCACCAAATACCAATCAGAAAATGCAGCACAATCAACTGATATGGCCCGCCATTGTAAAGCCATTCATCCATTGATGCCGCTTCCCAGATAGGATAAAAGTGCAAACCAATCGCAGCAGAAGTCGGCACTACTGCGGCTGTAATTAAATTATTACCGTCCATTAGTGAACCCATAATTGGCTCACGTATACCATCCATATCTACGCTAGGCGCAGCAATAAAAGCCAAAACAAAACAGGTGGTAGCAGCTAGCAAGGTAGGAATCGACAAGACACCAAACCAGCCGATATAAATCCGATTTTCTGTGCTGGTAATCCACGCACAAAAACTATCCCATAAATCAAAAAAATTAAATTCCTTTTGACGTTGAACAATGGTACTCATGGTTTTTAGCTCCTAAGTAATTCCAAGTTCAAAATTTTTCTACTACTTTTAGCAGATGCCTATCTCTTAGGTTTGACCTACCGTTGTATGTTCAGCAACTCCGATAGTTTCCAGAGAGTAGATTTGCCAGTAATCAATTAGTTAAATATCTCTGTTTTAAAGTTAGAAAAAGAATTTGAGGAACTTGTGAGGAAACACGGCACTTATGAAAACTTAAATTTTGTCATAATTTAGATTAACAAAATATTCAACGCATCTTAAAAGTAAGTAAACCAAAGATTTCCCAGCCAAAGTGATAATATATTGGTTTCATAGCAAATATTGGCTGATTTTTTCTTTTCAAGGTTTAAATCACAGGTTATTTGATTCCAATAATCATACTTCACTAAAACTGTGGTTAAAAGAATGAGATTTAAATTAACTTATTTTTTGCCAACAAATAAACCATTAAGTAAATATCAAAGCCAATAAAATGTATACTTTCATAAAATTTTTAGATTAAGATAAGAATATTTTTTTATTTCTAAAGGCAGATGAAAACCTTAATCACAAGATAAACATATCTGAAAAGCTTAAGTCCCAAATAATTCCTCACGCTTTCCTCACATTTTGTTGATAACCTCAAAGTAGAGTCCACATTTCAAGTAGCAAAGTGGCAAAAAATGAGCCACTGTATATATTCATCAAACTCCAAGAGAATCAAGAGTATTGGAGGAAAAGTATGCTCAATGTTGTGCGTCGCAGCCAAATTATCGGGTGGATAGCAATAGATAGTTCAACTGCTAATAGTTTGGGTGAGTTAGAAGAAGTTTGGTTAGATGATTCTGGACGTATTGCCTATTTTTCAGGTGGAGAAACCTATTTACCAGTAGAAGGAATTGCTGGGGTAGGTATGGGTGCGATTTCTGTCTATTATCCGCCAGTTGAAGACACGCCAGAAAATCTTCGCCGCTTGCATGAAATTACTGTTGAATCTACACTAGGTGAGCCTCTTGGCTGGGTGGAAGATTTTTTATTTGATTGGCAAACGGGAGAAATTGCCGCTTACATTGTGGCGGGAGAAATTGCTGCTGCTTTTGGTGGACGCGCAGTATTGTATCCCGAAGATGTTGAGGAAATTGCCATCAATAAAGTAATTATCCGTGAAGATGTTAAACATCAACTTGAGGCTGAGTCAGAGGGATTGCAGGGTTTCTTGAGTGAGAAATCACAACAGGTACAACATTTAGTACATATCATAGGCGTTGGCGTAGCCCGCCGAAGGCATCGCCTGCATCATGTGATTTCTCCTAGCGATAAACCAGAAGTTGTTCGCGTCAAAATCAAGGAAGTTAGCGATGAAGTAGCAGCTTCTACTAATCATCCACATCACGCTTTGCAAGAAGCTACGGAGTTTTTGCAAGAGCAATGGCATAGCTTACAACAAAGTATTGCCCGTGCAGGAGAGCGCGCAAAATCATCTCTAGATGCGGCCTGGAAGCAAATCCACCAAACAAAGTCTTGATTATGGACAATTTCATCCTCTTTGCTGGTACAGCTAATCCTGATTTAGCTGGCACAGTTGCCCAAAAACTCGACATTCCTTTGGGTAAATCTGCGGTTGAACGCTTTCCAGATGGTGAGGTAAATGTGCGACTACTGGAATCGGTACGCCAAAAGTCTGTGTTTATCCTCCAGTCCACTGCACCACCTGTTAATGATCATCTAGTAGAACTTTTAGCCTTTGCAGATGCTTGTCGTCGGGCGGCGGCTAGTCGCATTACGGCGATTATTCCTTACTTTGGCTACGCCCGTGCTGATAAACGTCACGGTAGGCGCGAACCAATTACCGCCAGTATGGTAGCTGAAGTGTTACAGGCTGTTGGGGTAAATCATGTTGTCACACTAGATTTACACACACTGCAAATTGAAGGTTTCTTTCGCATTCCTGTAGACAGTCTGACGGCTGTACCCATTTTTTGCGAAGCTATACGCCATTACTTACCGCCTAATTTCGTAGTTGTATCGCCAGACACGGGGCGGGTACAGATGGCAACCCAGTATGCCCAAAAGCTCGATAGTTCGGTAGTCGTGCTACACAAACATCGCACCAGTGGCACAGAAACAGAGGTAACTCGTGTTGTGGGTGATGTAAAGGGTTATGCCTGCTTAATTATCGATGACATGATTTCTACTGGCGGTACTCTTGCTAAGAGTATTGAAGCCTTACTCAAAGCTGAAGCACGCCCAGAAATAATTATTGCTGCTACTCATGGGTTGTTTGTTAAGGAAGCACGGGCTAAGTTAAGTCATCCCAGTGTGAAGGCGATTTTTGTTACTGACAGTGTAACTTCCAAAGAAACCGACTGGCAGCAATTGAAAATTGTCTCGATCGCACCTTTAGTTGCTACGACTATTCAACGATTTAAAACTGATGGTTCAATTAGTGATTTATTTTAGAGGTATAAAAATATGTGGCAGAAATTTTATAATCGAACGGAAGCTGGGAAACTATTAGCTGCTCGGTTAACAGAGTATGCTAATCGTCCAGATGTTTTAGTATTGGGACTTCCCCGTGGCGGTGTGCCTGTAGCATTTGAAGTAGCTAAGGCACTTGATGCACCATTAGATGTTTGCTTGGTGCGGAAACTTGGTGTACCAGGACATAAGGAACTGGCGATGGGTGCAATTGCTACCGGAGGAGTCCGTGTATTAAATGAAAATGTTGTAGATTGGTTGCGGATTCCCCAAGCAACCATTGATCAAGTAGCAGCAATTGAAATGCGGGAATTAGAGCGTCGGAACATAGCCTATCGGGGTAATCGTCCGCTACCAAAAGTCAAAAATCATACGATTATTCTTGTAGATGATGGTATTGCTACGGGTGCAACCATCCGCGCAGCGATCGCAACCTTAAAACAGCAACAACCCCGCGAACTGGTAGTTGCAGTTCCAGTGGCGGCGGCTTCTACTTGTGAAGAACTACAAGCAGAAGTGGACAAAATTGTCTGCGTAATGATGCCAGAAGATTTATATGCGATCGGTATTTGGTACGAGAATTTTGGGCAAACAACCGACGCAGAGGTATGTGAACTTTTGACAAGACAAAAATTACTGGTAGCTAATGATTTGTAAATAGAGGTTCGTTGACACTCCATCGCCGTAGAACGGCGAGGATTCTTGGTTCACAGTCCAATCTTAACCTCGCAGGATTGCTCCAACGAAGCCAGAGGATCAAACTCCCCAAGCGTATAAGCTCCCGTGTGTCCCACGGTACTTAGTCCCTTTTGCAAGATGTTAATCGCGGCATTAATATCTCTATCTTCAGTAAATCCACAATGATGACAAATGTGAGTCCTAGTTGATAGAGACTTCTGCACTCTTTGTCCACAGTTAGAACAATTTTGACTAGTATTGTGGGGAGCGACTGCAATAGTTATCTTCCCGTACTTATAACCAAAATAGTCTAACCACTGGCGAAACTTTGACCATCCTGCATCACTTATCGACTTAGCTAGATGTCGATTTTTCACCATGCCTTTAACATTTAAGTCTTCATAGGCTACTAAGTCGTTAGACTTGATTAAGCGGAGTGCCACTCTCTTGACAAACTCTTCTCGCTGCCTACTTACTTTTAAATGTTTACGGGCATATCTATTTCTAGCTTTGTGATAATTTTGAGACTGCGGCTGACCCTTTTTGTACTTCTTAGATTTTTGACGATTGAGAAGGTTTAGTTGCTTCTCTCCTTTGCGGTAGAACTGTGGATTGGGTTCAATATTTCCTTGACTGTCTGCCAAGAAATACTTGATACCCACATCAATACCGACCGCTTTTTGACTAGGAGTTATTGGCTTAACCGTATATTTGTGGTCTAATTGTACCGAGAATTGTATATAGTACCCATCGGCACGACGCACAATTCTGACTCGCTTAATTTGCTCTAATTGGTAGAAGTTTAAATCCCTAGTCCCTATCAACTTAAGATTGCCTATTCCTTTTTTGTCTGTAAAAGTAATAGTAAGGATTCAGGTAACAGAGTATTGACAAAGGGGACAGTAGAGGTGGAGTATCAAAAATATGAACCAAAACTTGCCTCAAGATTTAGACAGAGAAAGTTTGAGCCAGTTATCTAAAGAAGAACTGGTGGACATCATCATTGAGCAGAGCAAGGTAATACGTGAGCTACAAAAGATAATATTAGAACTACAGCAAGAAATAGAGCGTTTAAAAGTCAGCAGAGATTTAGATAGTTCTAATTCATCAAAACCTCCATCACAAGACATTCACAAAAAAAGCGAAAAAGAAAAAGTGCCTCACCTTGAGGAATCAAACCCACCGAAAAAGAAACCAGGTGGGCAACCAGGACATCAAGGTAAAACTCGAAAGGGTTTTGGCAGAGTAGATCGCTATGAAATTTTACGTCCAACGGATTGCATTTACTGTGGTCAAAAAGCATTTGCACCCCTAGCAGTAAAAGTAGAAAAACACGCGGTAGCGCAACTAGTAGAATGTCCCATAGAAATAGTTGAGTATCAACGCCATACGTGCGTGTGTGAATGCTGTGGAAATATACAAACAGCAGCCTGGCCCCAAGAAATTATTCCAGGACAAGATTTAGGAACGTCGTTACAAGCATTTTTAGGGTGGACAAATAACTATGCACATATGCCCTACGAAAAACAGCAGGAAATGCTTTGGGAACTTGGTGAGATTGAAATTGGATTGGGAACTTTAGTCGCCACCAATGAACGAATACAACAAGCAATTGAACCGAGTATTCATGAGTTAAGTAATTGGGTAAAACAGACACAACCTAACATCCATGTAGATGAAACACCTTGGTCAGTTAAAGGGGTTAAAGAATGGTTGTGGGTAGTGGCTAATTCTGAATTCTGCCTGTTTACTGCGGCTGATACTCGTTCTAGAGCCGAACTAGAAGCAATTTTAGGGACTGAGTATACAGGTGTACTCAGCAGCGATGATTTTAGTGTTTATAATGGCTATCAAGCTGTTGCCCAACAGAAATGTTTGGCTCATCTACGTCGTCACTTCAAAAAATTGATTCAACTTCCCGGTCTTCACAACAAAGCTATCGGCGAAACCTTTGTCAATTTAATTGATGAAGCCTTCAGAAGTTATGCTCAATGGTTTGAAACTCTTGACTCAAACAGTTATAACGATTGGATAAATCAATTCAAATTCAAGTTGCAATTTTCTGTTGATCAATGGATTAACTTGGCAGGAGCTACGGCTGGAAACCTTTTACGTTCTTTGCGCGATAAAGCAAGCCAATGGTGGTATTTCCTTGACCATCCTGAAGTTCCTCCTGATAATAATCTCGCTGAACGCTCGCTGCGTTTAGCTGTGACAAAACGTAAGGTTAGTGGTGGTTCACGCTCGATGAAGCGGTTTCAACATACTGCCAATTTGTTGACGGTAGTGCAGACTTGTCGCCGTCAAGGTAGGTCTGTTATTGATTTTTTTGTGCAAGCTCTAATTGCTGATTCTAATAATTCTCACTCTCGCCCCTCTTTACTTCCGCAATATTAGACCTGAATCCTTACAAGTAATATGCTTTCGGTCTGATGATAGTTTCCATCCAGAGACTTTGTACTCAACCGAGCGAGTGTTTTTCTTGAATTTGGGATACCCTTTCTTACCTGAAATCCCACGCTTGCAGTTGTCGTAAAAACGGTTAACCGCTTTCAAGACTCGCTCAACAGCAGTTTGGCAGGCATGAGAATTTAAATCCTCTACAAACTTAAATTCTTTCCTCAGTAAGGTGTTGTATCTAAACATTTCCGTCTTGCCAACACCACGGTTATCCATCCAATAACGCAGCACTTTATTTCGGACAAATTGTGATGTCCTGATTGCTTCATTGATAGCAGATATTTGTTGTGGTTTTGGGTTGACTTTGTACTCGTAGACAAACACGTTTGATACTGATTTGTTTGGTATCAAATAATATAATAGCATAAAGCCGCCCTTCTAGGGCGGCTTTATGCTATTATTTTCGGTCATCTGAGCGATCGCGCTGATGAATTTTTGCAGGGTTGTCACATCATGGCGCAAGCATACCAGAAACGCCTCAGCGCCCAATGTGGCTTCGCTTTACGAATCAACTCACCCACTTTATGGCTCTATGCACCTTGGCAATGGTTGCTGTTGCTAGTATGTCCGCTAATTATTTTAGGCGCAGAAGAACTAAGAAAAGCTGCTTGGCGCAGAAATCTTAGACATAGACGATCAGGTCATCTACTGAAATTTCTCAGCAAATACTTTGCGTGCCTGTTGATAAAGAACCATGAGTCATTTTCGCAGAATAATACAGTAGTGACTCTACACCACCTAAAATTTCTGCTAGCAAATATAACTTGAGCCGAGATATTTTCTAATTTTACCTCTCATTAAATTTGACTTAAACTTATACCCTCAAGATAGTTCAGTTACAAATAATCGGGCAGCTATTTTCTGATTTCCAAAGGAATATCATCACTTCTGGTTATCACTGATTTTATCGGTGATTAACTCCTGTTTGTCAGTCAAAAGGAGTTAAAAAGTACAAGAAAAAAGATTGCAATTTGCACAGTATTAAAAGTTCATAGTGAGGAAAACAGAGATGAAATTTGGTTCACAACTAGTCCTTACTGCTGTTAGTTTGGTTTTGGGGTTGGCAAGCGTGGAAGTAAAGCCAGCATCGGCGGCTCTTGTTAATTATGCTTTTACGGTTAATAGTCCTACAAAAACAGGTAGTGGACTATTTAGATTTGATGACTCAACTTTGGTTAACGGCGAGGCAATAGTTCAGTCTCTTTCGTTTCAATTTGCAGGTGAGTCTACTATTTACACCGAACAAGATGATCCTGAATACCCAGGGTTTCCTATTGTTTTCCTTAACAATTTTTCTACAGGTCAAATATCTTTCGCCTTAGATTATCAATTTGACGATCAGGCTAATCCTGGTAGTTTTATCAGATATGAAATTGCTGGTGAAGATTTTACAATCTACTCTGTAAATGATCCAAATGCCGAATTAATATCGGGTACAGTTTCTTACACTAAGGTTCCCGAACCTGCTATGTTAGGAGGTCTTGTTTTAGTGGGTACTGTCACTTTCATGAAGAAGAAAAAACTCGTTATGAGATAAAAGCATGAGTTTCGCTCATTAATTTTTACTCCTCATCACTTTTCAAACACACTCTTAGGATAATGGAGAATGAGTAATGGATAATTCATTCTTCATTTTTATGTATCTGATATCCAAGTATCAATTGGAAAATATTTTTTAAGTTTATATTAACCTTATCTTTGTCAATAATTAATGTGCAACTAGTAATTTATGACGTGCAAACACAACAACTAACACATTAATAACAGTTATGCTAACTAAAACCTTACTGGGGTAAGTAAGTAATACCAATTATCTTAAATTCAGTTATGGATTCAAGTCAACGTACGACCGTAAAATCTAACTGGCTGAATTTAAAAATCTCAACTGGTATGACAAGTAACGTGTTTTTTGTGTTAGCTGTCGCAATGCTACAAACTATTTGTTAGTCAGGAGTAGAGAATGGTAGATTACCATAATGTTCAGAAGTTCCTGCAAAGTCGGATCAAGCGACGCAACTTAATCATTGGTGGGGGAGCATTCACTGGTTTAGCTATTGCCAGCCAATTTTCTCATCAAAGAGCGATCGCTAGAGGCAGATTTTCCGATTATCCCTTTAAACTGGGTGTGGCATCAGGCGAACCCTACGACACTAGCGTTGTCATCTGGACTCGTTTAGCGCCTGAACCTTTAAATGGCGGTGGAATGCCACCTGTGAATGTGCCGATTCGCTGGGAAGTAGCCACTGACTCTAACATGAAGCGCATTATCTCCAGGGGAACTGTACTGGCAACTCCTGAACTAGCTCACTCTGTAAGAGTAGTAGTAGAAGGACTCTCACCCCATACTTGGTATTGGTATCGCTTTAACGTTGGTAACGAAGCTAGTCCTATTGGCCGGACTCGCACTGCACCCGCGTCCGGTAGTTTTTCCAATCAATTGAAATTTGCGTTAGTATCCTGTCAACATTATGAGCAAGGTTATTACACAGCTTATAAATATATTGCACAGGATGACCTGGATTTAGTTGTCCATGTTGGCGATTACATCTACGAAGGTGGGATCAATCTGACTCGACCAAGACAACACAATAGTTCTGAAATTTTCACCTTAGAAGACTATCGCAATCGTCACGCCTTATATAAAACTGATGTCAATCTGCAAGCTACCCATGCAGCTTTCCCTTGGATTGTCACTTGGGATGACCATGAGGTGGAAAACAACTACGCCAACTTGATCTCAGAAATTGACACTGAAGCAGACCAAGATCCAGCTATCTTTGCACAACGGCGAGCCATTGCCTATCAGGCTTATTATGAACATATGCCTCTGCGTCCCTTCTCTCGACCAGTCGGCCCTGATATGCAGCTTTACCGCCGATTAAACTTTGGCAACTTAGCCACATTCCATGTTTTAGACACTCGTCAGTATCGCACCGATCAACCCTGTGGTGATGGTACGAGAACAGGTTGTTTAGATGCGCTTAATCCCAATGCCACTATTACAGGTAAAGCTCAAGAAGATTGGCTATTTGATGGACTAGATAAATCTTCTGCTAGGTGGAATGTGTTAGCACAGCAAGTTCCCATTGCTCAGAGAGACTTTACACCAGGAGAGGGTCAATCTTTCAGCATGGATAAATGGGATGGATATGTGGCTTCCCGCGATCGCTTGATGGCTTTTATTGCACAGCGTCAACCATCTAACCCTATATCCCTAGCAGGTGATGTGCATTCTCACTGGGCAATGGATCTCAAGGCCAATTTCAATAACCCAGAATCTGCTACATTGGGTAGTGAGTTTGTCTGTACTTCTATTAGCTCTGGTGGGGATGGTGCAGATACTAGTCCCGCAGTGCAAGCGTATTTACCAGATAATCCCCACATTAAGTTCTACAACGGTCAACGGGGATATGTGCGTTGTACCGTCAGTCCTACCACTTGGCGATCAGACTATCTGGTAATGTCAAATGTCTTAACTCCATCTGGAACAATTAGCAATCGAGCTTCATTTGTAGTTGACAATGGTCTCCCTGGAATACGACAAGTAGTTTAGGAATTTCTACATCACTTGCAAGTTAAGCTAATGCGCGCCTAAATTGCATAACTACTAATAAGGGCTGTTAACTGTTGAATGTCAACGGTCAACAGCCATCAAGATTGGATTATGTAGCAAACTCGTAAAGACTTTGAAAGTACTAAACATAGCTGTAGCCAAATAGATAAAATCTTAGGGTTTAACATCACATGAAGGTGATACTTGCCACGGAGTGAGAGGCGTTACCTGTGGGATGGATGCTAGTAGCTGCATTGTACCATCTGCACCAACAATTAATCCTTGAGCCTCAACAATTGGTTCTTGATTATTAACAGTTTGATAGTTACTGCCTGCTGTTGAGTTAGCTACTTCATTGGATAAATCACGGACATCATACCAAACTATCTCACCTCTGAGGGTATCGGTAGGGTTGGTGGGTAAGCCACCACGGTTACTAACAACGAAACGATTCTTTTGCGTCACACTACAACCACTAGCTATCTGCTGTGAGCGATCGCTAAAGTTAGTCGGTAGCTTCACTAATCCGCTAGTAGGATCAACATCTAGTGTATTCAGTTCTACAGTACCATTAAACTCCGCACCCAAATCAGAAGAAGCCGTCAGGTCACTGTCTGGAGTCGGTTGGGGACGGAATTGAATCCCAAAAACTGCTTTGGCATTGACAACTACCCTACCACCAAAACCTTTTTGAGCATTAGCACTAATATCACTATTTTCGTAAGCAACTAAAGTATTGGTAGTAATATTAATATTTCCCCCAACTGCACTATTGCGCGCATTGGTGCTAATTTGACTACCACGTAGTATTTGCAGGGTGTCCGATTGAATCGTAATATTGCCTTTATCCCCGGCATTAGTATCAGCAGTAATGATCCCTTGATTTGCTAGTAAAATATCAGCAGAATTGAGATTTATATTTCCCGCCGCCCCTTTTCCAGCTAAACCCCGCAGATTTCCTGGGTCTCTACTAAGGAAACTACTGACATTAATAGTTGCACCATCACGAACAACTAAGCGATCGCTACTGATATTAACATCGCCACCTTGACCTTTACCAACAATAGCATTAGCGAATAAACCACTACGACCAAATTGATTAGTACCTGCTAATTCTACTGAGTTAGCATTAATTGTCATGTTACCAGCCGAGCCATTCCCAGAGGTGCTAACAGCAATCTGACCCCCGTCAGTAACTCGTAAATTGCTGGTTTCAATGATTAAATTACCAGCATTACCAAAACCAGCGCCTAAAAAAGTTGCAGCTGGCTCTGGAATACTCAATATCTTTTGGACTGTGGCTGCAATGGTACTAGGCCCAAATTCTGTCCCACCACTGACCTCTACATCTTGAGCGAGAATTTTCAAGTCACCAGCTTTACCAAAGCCCAAGGTATTAGTAAATATCTGTCCACCATCAGTAACTTGTAATTTATTAGTTTCAACTGTTAAGTTTCCCCCGTTTCCTCTTGCGCCAGGAGCAACAGGAGCAAATAAACCACTAGGCCCAAAGAGAGAAATACCACGTATCTGCACATCCTGAGCTGTAACGTTCAATTCTCCAGCATTTCCAGTGCCAAAAGTACCACTGGAAATTTGACCCCCATTGCTCACTTGCAAAGTTTTTGTAGTAACTGTGACTTTACCTCCTTCTCCACTTGCACCTGAAGCAACATCAGCTGATATACCGCTAGATATCTGGTTATTAGGGTTCAAAACAAAGCCTTTAACAGTCAATACCTCTGATGCAGATATATTCAATATCCCTCCAGAACCGCTACCTGTGGTATCTGTAACTATGACTGAACCGTTGTCGAGAGTCACATTTTGCCCTCGCACCTCGATAGAACCACCACTATTACCACTAGCATCTACAGAAGCAGCATTTACAAGGTCAACATTACCGTAACTAATTCCTGGTGTGGGTTGTAGTTGCAGATGTCCACTAGGATTGGTGATTGTCACCTCACCTCTATTCACAGACCATAATTCAATTCTTCCCTGGGGTACAGTAATATTTCCTCCAGCTAATTCCACCTTGCCTGCAACTAGTGCTAAAGTCTGAGCATTTGGGGTTTGATAGCTCAATCCTGATGGACGGTTACTGTTATCAACAGATAAATCAGGATTGAGTTGGAAATTGTTGCCTGAACCTTGTACTTGAATGGTGCTGGTGGGGTGAGAACCAAATTGTAAACCGATAGGTACATTAACAGTCAAAATCGGGTTAACTGTAGGGTTGATAGCACTAAATTCTTTCCCATCATTGAATTTGATACTATCTGCTGTAGTCCCAATAAATGAGCCGCCTATATCTAATTTGGCATTTGCACCAAAGATAATTCCATGTGGATTAATCAGAAATAAATTGGCATTACCTATATTATTAGTACCATTGAGAAGTGTTTGAATAGTCCCGTTAATTTGGGAAGGTGACCCTCCCGTAATCCGTGTGATGATATTGCTAATTCCTGTATCGTAAATAAATCTAGCAGTATCTCCTGATTGAATTGAAAAATCTTGGAAACTGTGAAAAAGATTAGCACCATTATTCGGTCTATTGCCGCCAGTAATATCGTACACACCACCAATACTATTGACATTAGTGGGTAGAGTATGATCAGGGTTCAGTTGAGTTTGTGCTAATCCTTTTAAAGGTGTTTCTAGCACTAGACACAATGTAAAAAAAAATAAAATTTTTGTTGTTTGTAAGTTGAACATTTTAGGCTTTATAAATTTCTTGCTCAGTTATGTAATATAAAATCCCCTTGCAAACATCAATTCGACTGTTAGCAAGTGGGACAAATGAGATTGATTAAAATTAATAGAGGTGATGTTTGTGGATGGGATATTGTCTTTCTTGGTAACTAAGGTATAATTCCCCAAAAAATTATGAAACTAACAATATAACTCTTCCACCTTGCTAATTTTCACAACGGCGCTTGAGTTTGGGAGCAATGCCAAGTACAGCCATTCCTAATAATCCAAAGATAGTAGTGGGTTCTGGTACAGATTGCGCTTGAGAAGACCCACTCAAATGGTCAGAGTTGCCATCATCAAATTCGTCTAATGTTTCCCAGGCGAAATTTTGCCAAAAGCCATCCGTAGCTAAATTATCTGTATTTTGCCAATAGCCACTCCAACCCCACCAATAGCCACTCCAGCCCCACCAATAGCCACTCCAGCCCCAATTATAAGTACCACTGCTAGTGATCATTTTATTGAGGGCTTCACCGCGATCGTCATAGCTATTGTTATTGGCATCGATATATTGTGGTGTCAGAAGTGAAGCAGCTTGATTGGTATTAGCATCGATCCAACTAGTAGTGACTCCCATCTTAGTGGCAAGTCCAGATTTGGCACTATTGAAGATAGTGAGTAGGTCTTGATTATTCTGTTGGAGATTCCACCCCAAGATATCTAAAGTAGTCAGATCGTTATTGGTGACGAGTTTTCTTGTACCGCCTGCACGCAGAGCAGCTTCCATAATGCCATCATAGATACCATCTTTTTTCCAGTGACTGCCTTGATTACCGTCTCCTCGCAATTTGGTAGTTCCAGAAGACAAATTACCTAACTTGGTCATACCACCATCAATAGATAATACTGTATCCACACCAACGGATATATCAGGCCTATTCCAAAAGCGGCTATCTTGAGATAAACGAAACATATCCATCAAGTAGCCATATTTAGACATATCACTATCAGTGAACCATAACTTTTTTGTCAATAAATCTGCGTATTCAGGTGAGTCTATACCACTGACAAAGCCGAGGGTGTGAGTTAATTCATGTACGGCTACACTAAAAAAATCTACAGTGGCAGTAGGAATAGTGTTACTAGCGTTGGTGGCAGAAAAATAATTCCATGAGAGAGGCCGAGTAATATTGCCTAAGTTACTCACGAGAATATAACCATCGTAACCAGGATCATTAGCACTAATAATTCCTAAAGCTTTGGCATTAGCACGGGTGAGATTAATATTTCTCACATCGGACTGAAACTCTAAGTCAGCTAGTCCATATTTATAGGTATTGGTTAAAGATTTATATCCTGTGCATTGATTTTGCCATGATCCATTGCTGAATGTAAGGCTGATATTACATTGGTTATATATAGTATTTAAAGCTGTGCGATCGCTAGATGAGGTGATATCTGCTTGTAGTCTTCTCACCACATTATTATAACTTTGTGAAGTTACCCCCGGTATCGCCCCACCAATCACATTAGTAGGTAATATATTGGTCGATTCAATAAAAATATTGACGGTGACATCATCAGCCAAATAATTTGACCAATATCTACCAGCCATCTCATAACCAAGCATTTGGTCAAGGGTTGTCCCTGGTGCATAAGTGAAATTAAACTGTAAGGCTTGGGCTGGAGTGTCACTTACAGCCATTGAAGCAGCTAAGGTTAGGGGTGTGAGTAATCCCAACAAAGGCGGAGATTTCCAACGATTTGGAGGCATATTAGTTATCCTTAATACTAAGAATTGATTGTGACGCTTGCGTAAGTGCTGTTTTCGTTTCAGTACTCATACTGATTGGTAGCTATGGTGCAGGATGAGCTGTTTGCCAATAACCACTCCAACCCCAGTTATAAATGCCACTTTTTTGGATCATTTGCTGCACATCAGAAGAGCGATCGCGGATGGCATCGTTATTTGTATTACTATCGAATTGTGAATCCCAAATTTTTTGTGCTTTGGTTTGGGCATTTGTGGATAGGACGGACAAATTGATGATTGGGAAATAATCAACCTGCCAACCAATGTAATCGAGGACGGTGAGATCGAGTCTGGAAATTTTTTTAATTCCTCCCATGCTGATGGTTGAGGACATAATCCCTAAATAGGTTTGGCTGTCTATTTTCCAGTGACTAGCCTGCTCCCCATCGCCTCCCAAGAGAGTGTTTTCGCCACTGGAAAATATTGCTTGGTATACAGTTGGTGTGCTTCCTTCCATTTGAGTAAAGTTAAATGGATTTTGTCCTCCGTTGATTGAGAAGTATTTAGTTCCACCCACTGTGTAATCAATTGCTCTTTGTTTGGTACTCTCAGTTGAGTAGCGAAACATATCAACAGCCGTAGGTAAAGCTAAACCACTCAAAGCATCAAGACCACTAATAAATCCCAAGCTATGCCCAATTTCGTGGACAGCTACACTAACAAAATCATATTGGTTCTGTTCAATTTTGCCCCCAGCGTACCTATAACTCCAATTAGTCGATTTTTCCAGTTGAATATAGGCATCTAATTCAGAAGCATCTCCACTCAAGTCATTACCGAGGGCTTTATTATTGGCTGTAGTTGTCAGCAGTTCATAGTTACTGTTATTGATGATGCCGCCTGCTAGTCTAGTTCTATATTTATCAGTGCTGTAGATAGATGTTGGCAACTGATAGATATTAGCCGTACCATCTGCACCCAAACCCTCTTTGAACTTGTCATAGTTGATTTTTTTAATTGCTGGGGTTGTACCGCCCAATTTACCCTCAGCTAAAACCCCTTCAGTCATCTCGACATGGATGTTGACCACAACATCTATATCTTGTAAGTAAGCAGACCAAATATTTCCTGCTAACTCAACTGCTGCAATCTGTTCCTGTGTGATTCCAGGCTGATAGGTAAAGTTAAATGTAATGGCTTGGGCTGGTACATCAGCTACTATCAATGTGGCTAAAGCTAAGAGTGGTTTTGCCGTATGCAGAGCAATTTGAGTGGTTTGATGAGATATGCTTGTATGTATTTTCTTGTACTGTTTGCAGATCATATCAGTAATTTATCAGTAATCAATATATCAATTGCTAATATAGAAACTATTGTGATGTTTCGATATGAAATATTTGTAAAAACAAAAAATTTTTTTATATAGAAGTCAGTAATCAATCTTCTTGAGTATGTTGTTTTCTTAAAGTTAAATACTAGTAATGTATTTTTAATTTATTTCACATAAAATATTAGACTTCTAGTTAAAATTTTTATCGATTAATCTTAAGTATTTTCAATTAAGTATTGGAGATTGCGCATATTCATGAATCATGAAAGTGAAAATGCCTATAAAAACCAGAATATCAGCTTTTCTACTCAGTAATCACTCAAGCTTTACTTTAAATTATTATTGGACTTCATGAATTTCTTTTATACAAACAAATAAGTTTTCATGAAATTCTCATATGAGGACATCAAGAGATTTCTGATTAAATCCTTACTATTTATTAAAAACATGGTGATAGTAATTATACTGATGCAATATAATAAATAATAACATTGAATAATAGTAAGTAATATAATCCTTAAAAATAGGATATCCGCACTAAATTACTTTGAGAAAGTCTTCAAAATTTATGGCAAGAGAAAATAAATATCTTTTCCAACCAAAATTATTGGTAATTTTGTGGTTAATTTCTTTATCCTCGATTCCCATAGGAATGACACCCAGTATGGGTCAGGTAACGTTCAGACCACCTAAAGCACAAGCTCCAAAAAAATCAATTGGAGGAGCATCTCGTGATGCTTCTAGTTGCGGTGCTGATGTGAGTGCAACTATTCAAGCCTCAGTTACACCATTGTTACCAAAAACTAACATCGGTTTGACAGTAGCGGAACGTCCGACAATATTTGTTTATGTTCCTCAAACGAATGCTAAAACAGCACTTTTTGCTCTGCAAGATGAACGAGGAAAACAATCTTACCAGAGAATCTTACACTTATCTAAGAAACCTGGGGTGATAGAAATTAAACTTCCTAGTTCAGTGTCAGCGCTAAAAATAGGTCAGAATTATCAATGGTCTTTAGTGATGATTTGTACTGAAGAATTAGAGCCAGATAGTCCTTGGGTCAGTGGATGGATTCGTCGAGTTGAATCTCATCGTAATTTGAGTCATCAACCTACTGTACAATTAGCATCCAAGCTAGCTAATATGGGCATCTGGTATGATTCGCTGGCTACTCTGGCCGAATTAAAGAGAAAACAACCAAATAATCCAACTGTAACTACTTCTTGGCAAGAATTATTAAGGTCTGTTGATTTGAGTGCGATCGCTGAAGTACCTCTTGCCAATTAAGCAAAACTAGACAAAATAAGAGCATGAGAATAATTTTCACTCGTGCTTCTTCTCTAGAAATTAATATTTATCTTTCTTGAATTGCAAAACTTTTCATCTTGAATACAAACACCTAATGAGGTCATCTGCAAAAACAATTATCGGCTATATACACAAGGTATGTTTCCAAGATTGGCGCAGTATATTCATGACAGCACCAGTCGTGGCAATATGCGTCATGACTGGAGGAATGGCGGGGTTATTTCAACTGCTGGAATGGAACATGATGGAGCAATATTATGCTCTACGTCCTGTTGAATCAATAGACAAACGGATTTTAATTGTTACTATTGATGAACAAGACATCACTCAAATTGGCAAATGGCCTATTCCTGACCTGATTTTAGCCAAGCTAATTGTTAAACTCAAAGCACAAAAACCAGCAACTATAGGCTTGGATATCTATCGAGATTTGCCAGTAGAACCAGGTCATCAAGAATTGGTGGGAGTGATTAAATCTACGCCTAACTTAATTGGAATCAAAAAATTAGTAGGGGATCAAGTTGCTCCATCACCTACTTTATCTGAACTAGGTCAAATTGCACTTGCTGATTTAGTCGCAGATACAGATGGTAAAGTCAGGCGCGGTTTATTATCTGCTGGTGATAGTGAGGAGAAAATTTTTTTAGGATTAGCACCTCGCTTAAGTCTGATGTATCTTCAAAGTAAAGGTATTGCTTTAGAGGAACTAAATCCAACTGGCACTTCTTTACGGTTAGGGAAAGCAGTATTTACACCTTTGACTGGCGAAGAATTTAGTTATCGAGGTACAGATGTTGGAGGATACCAAATTATGTTGAATTACCGTGGTTTTCAAGGTAATTTTGACACTGTGAAAATGCGGGATATCCTCAATGATTCTATATCATCAGAATTAATACGCGATCGCATTATTTTGATTGGAACTACGGCTAAGAGTATTAATGATTTTGTTAACGTTGGTTACAGTCACAATGTGCAGGATGACGAGAAACGCATGGCTGGGGTAGTAGTTCATGCCAATTTAGTCAGCCAAATTTTAAGTGCTGCTCTTGATGGTAGACCATTGTTGCGAGTTTGTTCTGAGCAAGCAGAGTGGCTATTGATATTTTTTTGGTCTTTTATCAATAGTGTTGTTACTTGGTATGGGTTGCAAGTCAACTCTCAGCGCAAACAGTCTTTACCAGGATGGCCGATTCTGGTGATTTTATTGAGTACAAGTATAATCTTCGGTAGTAGCTATACTGCATTTATGATTGGTTGGTGGATTCCTGTAATGTCACCACTGTTGACAACTTTTCTGTCTATAATTGTTACTACTAATCTGTATAAACAATTACAACTAGAAAAAGCTAACCAGCAACTCCAAGATTATTCTCGCACATTGGAAGAAAAAGTGCGCGATCGCACCCAAGAGTTAGAAACCGCCAAAATTGCTGCTGATGTTGCCAATCAAGCTAAAAGTGAATTTTTAGCAAGCATGAGTCATGAGTTGCGTACACCCCTCAATGGGATTTTAGGATACGCACAAATCCTAGAACGCTCTGAAAACATAGCGCCGACAGTATTAGAAGGCATTAACATTATTCATCAGTGTGGTTCTCACTTGCTTACTCTCATCAACGATATTTTAGACTTGTCCAAAATCGAGGCGGGAAAACTGGAATTACACAATACGGATTTTGATTTTTCCTACTTCCTTACAGGAGTAGTAGAAATGTGCCGTATTCGTGCTTTACAAAAAGGTATCTCTTTTCATTATTTACCAGATCCCCATCTCCCTCAAGCAATTAATGCTGATGAAAAACGTTTACGACAAATAATAATTAATTTACTTGGTAATGCCATTAAGTTTACTGAGACAGGTGGAGTCAATTTCACAATACAAGTCCTAGAAGTAGGAGCCAATTTCCACAAAATCAGATTTCAAGTGGAAGATACAGGAGTGGGAATGACTCCTGAACAATTGACAAAGATTTTTTTACCTTTTGAGCAAGTAGGAGATAAAAGTAAACAAGTAGAAGGTACCGGATTAGGTCTAGCTATTAGTTGTAAAATGGCTGAATTAATGGGTGGTCAAATTCAAGTAGATAGCATTTTGGGAACTGGTAGCAAATTTTGGCTAGATTTAAATTTAAATATTATCAGTCACTGGTTACAAACATCTAGTATATTTCATAAGAAAAAAATTATCGGTATTCAAGGCAAACAACCAAGAATTCTCGTTGTAGATGACAAATGGGAAAACCGTTCTATAATTTGTAATTTCTTACGATCAATTGGTTTTGAATGCCTTGAAGCCACCAATGGACAAGAAGGATTAAATATAGCAGTAACAAATCAGCCTGATTTGATTATTACTGACTTAGCTATGCCAGTTATAGATGGCTTTGAAATGATCCAAACCTTAAGAAGTCTACCTCAAACATCCAACGTCACCATTTTAGTATCTTCTGCCAGTGTGTTTGAAAGTGATAGAAAAAAAAGCTTGCAAATAGGAGGAAATGAATTTTTACCAAAACCTTTAGAAATTGATAAATTACTCCAGTATTTACAAGATTATTTACAACTTGATTGGATTTATATAGAAGATAGCAAACAAACAAAAGTTTCTGAAAATCAACCGTCTCAGTTTAATAAACATCAATTGATAGTTACGCCGCCAATTTCAGCGCTTGATAAGCTATTGGATTTGTCTATGAGAGGCAACATCAAAGGAATACAAATAATATTGAATGAAATAGAGGAATTAGATGCCACTGGTAATCTTACCGGCTTTGTGACACAAGTTAGACAATTATGCGATAGCTTTCAAATTAAACAAATCCGCGAATTAATAAAATATTTAAAAACTGGCACATCATGAAAATTTTTAACATCTTTGAAAAAGCAACAATACTAATTGTAGATGATAATCCCACAAATTTAAAAGTTTTATCAGATGCTATCTCTTCTTTGGGATGGGAAGCTTTAATAGCAACTGATGGTGAAAGCGCTATTGAGGAAGCTGAATATGCCCAACCAGATATAATTTTGTTAGATGTGATGATGCCGGGAATAGATGGGTTCCAAACCTGTACAGAACTCAAGAAAAAATCGTCTACTAAACATATACCAGTTATTTTTTTGACGGCTCTTACAGATCAATTTGATAAGGTATTAGGTCTTGTCACAGGTGGAGTAGACTATATAACCAAACCTTTTAACTTAGATGAGGTTTTAGCAAGAATCCAAGTACATTTAAAATTGAGCTTCTTAACTAAAGAACTGCAAATAAAAAACCAAGAACTGGATAAATTAGTAGAAGAACGTACACAACAACTCTCTCTAACTTTGCATAAACTCCAGGAATCTCAATTACACTTAGTCCAAAGTGGCAAATTATCCACTTTGGGAGAGTTAGTTGCTGGAGTTACCCATGAAATTAATAATCCTCTGAACTTCGTGATGGGTAATTTAGGATTTCTTCGTAATTATATAAATGCTTTAACTAAGCATTTACAGCTTTATCATCAATATTACCCGCATCCAGTTATAGATATTACTCAAAACGCCAACATAATAGAATTAGATAAAATATTAATAGATATACCAAAGCTCATGTCTGCAATTGATACAGGATTAGAGAGAATTAATAATATTAGCGATAGTTTACGCAATTTTTCCCGTTCAGATATATCTAAGAAAGTTTTTTTTGATATCCGTGAAGGTATCAACAGCACTTTAATAATTTTATCGCATCGCTTAAAAGGTAATAAACTACGTGCAGACATAGAAATAATCAAAGACTATGGTGATATCCCAGTATGTGAATGTTATCCTGAGCAAATAAATCAAGTTTTTATGAATATGATTGCTAATGCTATTGATGCTATTGATGAGTTATGTCAAAAAACAGCAGATATGCAAAACAATCAAAATCATAAAATCATCATCAAAACTGTATGGAAGCAGGAAGAAGAATTATTAATAGTTACCTTCAAAGATAGTGGTGTGGGTATGTCAGCAGAAACACAAAAACAGATATTTGAACAGTTTTTTACCACTAAACCAAGCGGTAAAGGTATGGGCTTGGGTTTATCTATTAGCCGCCAAATTATTGAAGAGCAACATAATGGCAGATTAAGATGTTGTTCTGTGTTAGGTGAAGGAACAGAATTTTTAATGGAAATTCCAGTCAGGTAACTTACTGATAAATTCTCTACTCAAGCAAGATTACTAGTAGATATCAAATTTATACACATAAACCAATATATGCTGAATTTCACTAAATATGCGGTCTCTTTGGGAGGACTAACTTGCTTTTTAATAACCACGAATCTTACAGTATCGGCACAGACTAATCAGCAACTAGTCCAAATATCAAAATTAAATCTGGAAGTAGACTCAAGTTTACGGCAATCCTCCATTATTGACTCTTCCAATCCCAAATATCGACTACATCAGGGTAGAAGTTCATTTGAGTCTGGACGCTTTGCTGAAGCTGTGAAATTTTGGGAAGCTGCATATATTGGCTTTAAAAACCAAGGTGATATTCTCAATGAAGCTTGGAGTTTAAGTTACCTGTCCTTGGCTTATCAGAATTTAGGGGATTGGCCAAATGCAGAAGTTTCTATTACTCATAGCTTAAACATATTAAAACATCTCAATGTCCAGAAACAAGGAAACTCTGCTATCTTAGCAGTAGCTCTGAATACTCTAGGTAATCTCAAACTCTCAACAGGACAGGCACAAGCAGCTTTAAAAGCTTGGCAAGATGCGGAAAGTGCATATGCAGTAGCTGGTGATGAAGTGGGAAAGCTAGGTAGCCAAATTAACCAAGCCCAAGCAATGCGAGCTTTAGGATTATATCGCAGAGGGCAGCAGTTGTTAGTTAATTTGCATCAAAAGCTGCAAAATCAGCCAGATTCTATCATTAAAGCCAAAGCATTACAAAGTTTAGGAATTGCTTTCCAATTAGTAGGAGATGTGCAACAATCTCAAGAAATTTTACAGCAGAGTTTAAAGATTAGTAAAGACTTAAATTCCGCTACAGACATTAGCAATATTCTGTTTAACCTGGGAAATACGGCTAGAGATTTACAACAAATAGAGGTAGCTTTTGACTATTATCAACAAGTTGTAGCTCAGACAAGTAATTCTCAATTACGCGTCGATGCACAGTTGAATCAAATTAGTCTCTATTTACAAACTAGACGCAACAAACCCTCTGAGGCTTTATTGTCAGAAATTAAGTGGCAATTGGAGAAACTGCCTGCTAGTCGGATGTCTATTTATGCAGCAATTAATTTTGTTCGTAATTTGACTAAATGGTCAAAGCTAGATGGTAATGAGTCCATATCATATCGAGAATCAGCGCAAATTTTAGCCCGTGCATCACTACAGGCTCAAATGCTGGGTGATTTGCGCGCTCAAGCTTATGCTTTAAATGAGTTAGGAAAATTGTACTTTGAGAAGCAGCAGTTAGGTGACGCTTTAAAACTGAGCCAACAAGCACTACAAATTACTCAAGAGATTAACGCTACTGATATTAGTTATCAAGCGGCTTGGCAAGTTGGGCGTATTTTGAAAAAACAAGGTGACCATCAGGGTGCGATCGCAGCTTACGATAATTCTGTGAAAACTCTCAAGTCTCTGCGTAGTGACTTAGTAGCGATTAATCGTGATGTTCAGTTTTCTTTTCAGGAGAGTGTGGAACCAATTTATCGGGAGTTGGTGGATATACTACTAGAATCGCCCCAACCCAGTCAAGGAAACTTAAAATTAGCACGAGAGACAATCGAAGCATTGCAATTAGCAGAGTTAGATAATTTCTTTCGGGAAGCTTGTTTAAACGCTAAACCAGAGCAAATCGATCAAATCGACAAACAAGCAGCCGTCATCTATCCAATTATTTTAGGCGATCGCTTAGAAGTAATTTTATCTATTCCTGGCAAACCCCTCTCTAGTTATCGAACAGTCCTATCTTCCAGGGAAATGGAAGACATAATTAAACAAACACGCCAATCTCTCAACCCAATTTTCTCAAATGAGGAAAGGTTAAATGTTTCTCAAAAACTTTATGATTGGCTCATACGTCCTCTGGAATCTGAGTTAAGCAAAAGTGGAGTCAAAACACTAGCTTTTGTGTTAGATGGTTCTTTACGTAATATCCCAATGGCAGTTTTACATGATGGCAAACAGTATTTGCTAGAGAAATACAGTTTAGCACTATCTCCAGGGATGCAGTTGATGCCAGCGCGATCGCTCAAACGTGAAAATCTCAAATTGATGACAGCTGCCCTGAGTGAATCACGGCAAGGCTTTAAAGCTTTACCAGCAGTTAAATCGGAGGTAACAGAAATTTCTGAGGAAGTTTCTTCAAAACTACTTTTAAATGAAAATTTTACCGACACCAACCTTAAGCAAGCTATAGAATCAACACCATTTTCGGTGTTACATCTAGCCACTCATGGTCAGTTTAGTAGCCAGTCTGATGACACTTTTATTCTCAGTTGGAATGAGAAGATTAATGTTAAACAATTGAGCGAATTTCTGCAAGCCAGAAACGAATCACAATCTACACCTGTAGAATTAATGGTTCTCAGTGCCTGCCAAACAGCAAAAGGAGACAATCGAGCTATATTAGGCTTGGCTGGGGTAGCAGTACGTTCTGGTGCGCGCAGCACTCTAGCTACTCTTTGGTCAGTAAAAGATGAGTCTACTGCTAAATTTATGGTGGAATTTTATAAACACCTCAGACAACCGGGTATCAGCAAAGCAGAAGCATTACGACAAACTCAACTAACTTTTTTGCAAAATGCTGATTTTCAACATCCTTTTTATTGGTCAGCATTTGTATTGGTGGGTAATTGGCTTTAGAGCTTGGTTGTGCAGAATCAAGTCAACACTGCCTGATTAATAGATTGCAACAGTTATAGTTTAAGAGCTACTTGAGTATTTCTGCCAAAAGTCATGCTCCCAATATAACTATTAATGACTCATCTGCAATAATTGATTTTTATTATTACTTTCATTATTCATAACCTGCTCTAGTACAGCTTCTCTAATATTGATAAATAGTTCACTAGCCCTATCTCGTGGGCGTGGCAATCTTACGGGTAAATCCAACATAATCCGTCCTTCTTCAATTACTATGACTCTATCTGCCAACGCCACAGCTTCTTCTACATCATGGGTGACTAAAAATGCCGTAAAGCCTCGCTCTCGCCACAAATCTTCGATGAGATATTGCATTTCTAGACGAGTTAACGCATCTAATGCACCCAGAGGCTCATCCAGTAGTAGTAAATGTGGTTGACTCACCAATGCTCTGGCTAATGCTACCCGTTGTCGTTGTCCTCCAGATAATACATGAGGCCATTCACCGGCTCTATCTTTAAGTCCTACTTGTTCTAATACCCATGTAGCTTTTGATTGCCAATTTTCTTGTAATCCTAGACCCACATTATCAATCACTCGTTTCCAAGGTAATAAACGCGGTTCTTGAAACATCACTCTAACAGAATGACTAAGTTTACGGAGTGGTTCCCCATCTAGCAAAATACCGCCTGTAGTGGGTTTATCTAACCCTGATACAAGGCGCAATAAAGTACTTTTACCACAACCACTACGCCCCACAATAGCAATAAACTCTCCAGGCGCTACTTCTAGATTTAATGAATTTAAAACGGTTTTATGACCAAAAGCCTTAGTTAGATCCAAAATATTGATTCGTGAACCTTTTAAATTTGCAACCATCTGTGTTTCTCCTTTTTTATGGATAATCGAGTTATAGCAATCTTGATAATTTGATGCTTAGGCAACACTAAACTCAAGGAATTCACAATTTATTTCTTAGTTTTTACCCAGCAGGTTTGTAATTGGGATTCCATGCTAAGAATTTATTTTCTAGAGCTTTGGCTATAGAATTTGCTAGTTTACCTAGTAGTGCATAAATGACAATACTTAATACCACAACATCAGTTTGCATAAACTCACGGGCATTCATTGCCATATAGCCAATACCGGAATCTGCGGCAATTTGTTCAGCTACAATTAATGAAAGCCACATAATACCCAAGGAAAACCGGACACCAATTAATATTGAAGCTAAAGCCCCAGGAAATACGATTTGCCACAAGAGTTGGGGTGTTTTTAAGCCGTAGACTCTGCCCATTTCAATCAGACCAGGATCTACACTCCGAATTCCATGATAGGTATTAAGATAAATCGGAAAAAATACACCTATAGAAACAAGAAATAATCTGGCTTGATCACCAATTCCAAACCATAAAATTACTAGGGGAATTAATGCCAAGTTGGGAATAGTACGCAACATTTGTAGAGAACTATCTAACAATTGTTCTGAAAGCCTAGAAAACCCAGTAAGTAATCCTAAAACAAAGCCAATTCCGCCGCCGACTATAAAACCAGATATAGCTCGTGCAGCACTAATTCCCATGTGTTGGAAAAGCTCTCCAGTTGAAGCTAACTTAAATGCTGTAAAAACTACACTGCTGGGTGCTGGTAAAATTCTGCTAGAGAGTAAACCAGTTCTGGAAGAAATCTCCCAAAGTAACAGCACTATAAAAGGTACTATCCAAGGGATGATTTTATTTGCGTATTTGTTGTTGAATAATACTTCCAGTGATTTTTCGTGGCTTTTAGTATTGTTCAGAGTAATAGTCATAAGGTCTAAGTTAGTTGTTTTACAAGGTTCTCATTGACAGCTATTTCGTCAATAGCACTGAGACGTGTGATGTTAGCTTTGCTCAGACAGGGGCAGAAAACAACGGATAATCAACAAAAAAATTACCTTGTCGTTAGGGTGTCACCTTTGCAAAATACTGTATGTCGAGAGAATTACCGTAGATTAAAACTAATCTTACACGAAATCTAGTAAAAATCAACCCCAAAAAAGCTTTTGTCACGAATTTCCTATGTTTAAGGGGATTCCTATTAGAAAACCATTTCCAGGGTTCCTGAGGATGATAGATGATTCATGACCTACTATCCAGCCCAGAACAATAGTGGGTTTCGCTGTTGCTAACCCACCCTACTGGACTGACACAGCTAAAGTAGTGGATTAGAGGTAGTAGCGCGGCAAAGCTAAAATGTTCCATTCATTATAGTTCTCTTGTGGAATGGGCTTCTAGCTCTTCCAGTGTAGGCAAGATGCCTACAGTAAAGAAACTTTTTTTTATGCACTATTTAAGGCTTGCCACGCTAATACGTACCTAAAACCTATAGGTAGTACGAATCCAAGCATATACACTATCAGGATTGTTGGCATTGGAATCTGGCGCTGTAACCCAAATAAAACCTGGTGTAATGTCGATTTTATCGTTAATTTTGTATTGGTAGAATCCTTCAATATGTAGGGAAAGGTCTTTGTCTGCTTGTCCTAAGCCTGCTCCCAAATTCACATTTTTGCCAAGACTGATCAGTGTTGGAGCCATACCCACAAACAATCCCCCTAGACTTCCCTTTTTTCCAAGATCCGGGAACGACATTCCTACAGCCCAATCCATAGCTCGGCCATCACCGCGTCCTAAATAGCGGTGTGCGCCATAACTTACCCAACCATTCATAGCAAACTTGGGACTAAATTGATAAAAAGCTTGTACGCCGTAAAGATTTGCTACTGTCCCCGTTCCTGCTACGGTGCTATTGACCAAGTTACTTCCTGCTGCTGGGCCAAAGTTTGTTCCACTTAAACCTTGGGCGTTTGGTGGACTATAAGTATTAACGTAAGTTAGAGCCGCCCGAAAATTCCTCTGAGGACTGGTGTATAGTATCTGTCCTAAAGCTAAATATCGGCCTGTGAAGAAGCCGGTATTGGGGCCAGGGTTATTGGCGTTAGGTGCGCTATAAGCTACTCCCAATTGGAACTGTTGATTTAATCTGTGGAGTACTGCTATTCCACCGCCAGCATCTCCATATTGATAGACTAAAGCTCGTCGTGAGAATCGGGAAATCCCATTAGAACCAGTTGCTAGACTACTTTCAAAGTATGGATTAATCGGAACGGTAAAACCTAGCTCATTAGCTCCATCGGATAAAGCATAAATGTTGACTTGGGTATTTGAACCAAAAGGAAACCGATAACGTACACCACTAACAGAAATATCATTGGGTGGTCTGGTAATACTGGAGTTATCAGCAGTTCTGCCATCAAAAGTGCCTAATAATCCAGCTCTTGTTTGTCCTAATGATTGAATATTTCCTCCCCCCAGCGTTATACCCAGTGAATCTTTACCTGTAAAGCTGGCATTTAATCGCAAAGACACTGATCCTTGCTGTGTTACTACGCGGGGTGCTGGCCGCCCAGTGATAACGTTATTACCAGCAAAAAGTGAGCCAATAACTATCTGCGCTCGACCTGTGAGTTTAACTGTAGTAGAAAATTGTTGTTTCTCGATGGTTTCTAACTTTGCATCTACTGTATCAAGTCTTCCTCGCAGTGCAGCCAATTCCGTAGAAAATTCTTCTCTTAACTTCTTGATTGTGTCTAAGTCTTCTTGTCTAACTAAGTCTGCTGTAGAATTGGCAATGATTTGATTGAACCGGTCTAAAGCAGTATTTAGACCAGCCGCAAATTCATAGCGGGTAAGAGCGCGATCGCCTTTGAATGTACCATCTGTATAACCTGCGATCGCTCCATAGCGTTCCACCAGGGATTGTAAAGCTTGAAATGCCCAATCTGTAGGCTGAATATCAGATAACTGAGAAACAGATGTAACTTGTTCTATGGGGTTTTCTTCATCTGTGATATCTTCTTGAGAAAATAGATTTTCTGTTTGAGATAGTAAGTAATCAGGCGCGCCAATTACCTCTACATTGGCAATCTGATTTGATTCAGCCTGAGTTACACTATTTGACGAAGTTTCCTCAATCCCTGATTTTGATTCAGATAGATTCAGTGTTTCCGGTGCGATCGCCTGCGGTGGGGCTTCTGCCATTGCACCTGAAGAAAGAATGAAAAGCACATTAAAAAGGGCTGGGACAACTAGCCCACAATTCCATAAAATTTTAAACATCGCTTCTTTTGAGTTACGCACTGAAAATTGACAAATCTTTACTTGCTAATACCTCACAGGATATTGACATCCCAATCACATATCCTTCTGAGGACAAATCTTCTTCAGATGATTGCCTTACAAAATTTTGGCAAAGACTAAACGGTGTTGAGGATTACAAACCAGGCAAGAAACGTAGCAAGTGGGATGTTCCATTGAGGAGTAAGAAGTTGAATTAGCCTAAAATTTTAACCGTAACTAAACTACTAAAAATCTATCTGGTTTTAGTAATTTAACTATTAATTTTGGATATTTGCATAAAATAATAAAAAAAACAAGCCCCTAAAGATATATTTTTATAAGAGAAAAACATTAGCAAACTTGTGTGAAGTAACACTTGCATTTTTATCGTAAGTATGGAAAACTCTGTAACAGAATAAAATACTGTAAATCAGTCGGTTTATAGTAGTTTGATGTAAATAAACTACGGTATTTAATTTGCCGACTGAAGTACTTAAATATTTTTCAGGCAAAAATTAATTGTGTACCTGATGCCAGTAGTAGTGAAACGCCCTATCCATCTTCCAAGTGATACAAAAAGCTTGGTAAGGATTTCGGCCTTTACTTAGTACAATTTCTAATTTCTAGATTTGTCTTACCATCACAGACTTAAGAAATATTCTGAATAATTTCCCCAATACCTCAATAGAGTATTGATTCACCCAAAAATCAACTTATGACCCAACTGAAAACACTTCCCATATACGACCCAACATTATTTGAGGGTGCTGCTGAAGTTTATGCTCAATACAGAACTAAGTACCCGCCTGCCGTATTTGACAAGCTAACGGAAATATTTAATTTGAATGGTCAAGGAAGACTACTAGACTTGGGTACTGGCCCAGGTTTAATTGCCATTCCTCTCAGCACCAAATTCCAAGAAGTAGTGGCGATCGATCCCGATCCGGAGATGCTCAAAGAGGCGCAACGCCAAGCAGCAACGGCAGGAGCAAATAATATTACTTGGCTAGAACAAGGAGCAGAACTGATTAACCCTAGTCTTGGGGTATTTAAACTAGCTACCATTGGCAGAGCCTTTCATTGGATGGAACGCCAACTTGTACTAGAGCGCCTTTATGAATTGCTGGCAGATGATGGTGCGATCGCACTCCTGAATACAGGTGATGATCCTTGGAAAAGCCCTCTACCTTGGAAACAGGCTGCAATTGGAGTGGTGAAAAAATGGTTAGGTGAAGAGCGACGAACTGGACAACGAGGGCAAGGGATTCGTAAACCAGTTGATCCTCCCCACGAAGTCGTAATTGCCAATTCAAAATTTGCTCGCCAGGAAGTGCATGAAGTCACATTTGAGAAATCTTGGACAGTCTCTAGCTATCTTGGCTACTTATACACTACAGCTTTCTCGCTGAAAATTTTCTATGGTGACAAAGCTGAAGAATTTGAAGCAGATATCAAAGACGCATTACTAGCGGTTGAGCCTTCTGGACACTTTACAGAAGAACTCAAAGCCACAATTCAAGTTGTTTGGAAGCATTAACTTGATTTTTTAACGCAAAGTATCGCAGAGGTACTCGCAGAGGGGAAATGAGAGTTATTTACTCTTGATTTGTTTGGTACTTGAGAGTGAATTAATTTAACTATCTAAAATAAAGAGGAAAGCCGATGAGCAAAAAACGCCAGTTTCGTTTAGGAGCATTTATTCAAGCTACTGGACATCATATTTCGGCTTGGCGACATCCTGATGCACAAATAGATGCAGGGTCAAATTTTGACCATTACAAAGAAATTACCCAAACTGCTGAACGTGGGTTATTTGATGCAGTTTTTTTGGCGGACAGCCCAGGAGTTTGGGGTGGTGAACCAGAGACACAAAAACGCAATGGGAAACTTGCTCATTTTGAGCCAGTCACCCTCTTTTCAGCGCTGTCCTCTGTCACCCAAAACATTGGTTTTATTTCCACTGCCTCGACTACTTATGAACATCCTTACACCCTGGCGCGTAAGTTTGCTTCGCTAGATCATTTGAGTAAAGGCCGGGCGGGGTGGAATGTAGTTACCACAGGTAACGAGAGTGCCGCAGGTAATTTCGGTCTTGAGCATCACCCAGAACATAGCCAACGTTATGAACGCGCAGAAGAGTTTGTACAAGTGGTTAAAGGGTTGTGGGATAGCTGGGAAGACGATGCTTTCATCCGTGATAGAGAATCTGGTATTTATTTCGATACGGATAAACTACACGTACTAAACCACAAAGGTAAATATTTTTCCGTCAAAGGCCCGTTGAATGTTGCTCGTCCGCCTCAGGGTTATCCGGTGATTGTCCAGGCTGGGGCATCGGAAGCTGGAAGAGAATTAGCTGCGCGTACTGCTGAGGTGATTTTCACTGCTAATCAAACCCTAGCTGATGCCCAAGAATTTTACGCTGACGTAAAAGGCCGATTGGCAAAATATGGACGCTCTCCAGATGACCTAAAAATCATGCCTGGGGCCTTCCCAATTATTGGCCGGACTGAGGAAGAAGCTCAAGAGAAATACGAATTTTTGCAATCATTAATCCATCCCGATGTCGCTTGGGGCATTTTAAAGAGATACTACAAAGGTTTGGATCTGTCGAAATATTCTTTAGATGATATTGCTCCAGAACTACCTGGCGACACCAACAATAATAAGAGTCGTCTAAAATTAGTCAAAGATTTAGCGACTCGTGGGAGTCTGACGTTACGACAGTTATATCTGGCTCTTGCCACTGCCAGAGGTCATCGCACAATCCTTGGTACTCCCGAAAGTATTGCTGATCAGTTAGAGGAATGGTTTAACAATAGTGCAGCAGATGGTTTTAATATCATGCCACCAATCCTACCTACAGGCTTAGATGAGTTCGTGAACCTAGTCGTTCCCATTCTTCAGAAACGGGGATTGTTCCGTACTGAATATGAAGGTACTACCTTGCGGGAAAACCTGGGGCTACGTCGTCCTGAGAATCAATTTGCTGTCAAACAAGTGAATGAAAGATTGGTTTTGGCGTAAATAAATAGGGCTTAGTAGTCTGACAAGTTAGAGGTTGTTTGAAAAGAGATTGGCTGTGATTTTAAGCACTTGTTGATCCCCCCCTAACCCCCCTTAAAAAGGGGGGAAAATGAATTAAAGTCCACGCCACTTGCTACAAGTCGGCAGAGCCGCCCAACACAGTGGCTCCCCTTTTTAAGGGGGATTTAGGGGGATCTAAAATGTTTTGCTACTAAGCATAGGACTTTTCAAACATCCTCTTAACTTGAAGATCCAAAATCAGGACTACAGTCCTGACTACAAACAAAGGAGTAATGAGTTTCGAGTGCTGTAGACACTCCCTCGTTGAGCCAGTATGTTATGAGTTCTTTTTGTCATCAATATCACCCATGCTTTGTTGTACTCGGCACTCATAACTCATTTCTCAGCACTGTTTCTGTAATTTTTTATTTACGTAACTTGCTGTAGGCAAGGAAAAAATATGACTGAATATAGCAGACTAAAAAGTTCTCGTTCCGCCGCTATCAAAGCGAAACTCAATTATCCAATCATCGACACTGACGTTCATACTAACGATTTCACCCCAGCCCTTGAGGACTACATTGCTCAATATGGTGGCTCGAAACTGGTAGATGAACTGCGCAAGGCAGAATCTTCTCGTCTTAACTCCAAGAGCAACGGTAAAGACTGGTATCAACAAACTCCCGAAGAACGTCAATATAACCGGACAATTCGCTCTCCTTGGTGGGCGAGAGTTACCCGTAACACATTGGATTTAGCTACTTACACTCTTCCTGAGCTATTCTATGAGCGTCAGGCAGAGCAAGGGTCAGATTATTCGGTGCTGTTTCCGAATAATGTTTTAGCACCGGCTGGAGCTAGCAAAGAGAACCGTCAAGCATTGCAACGGGCTGTAAATCACTATCATGCTGATTTGTATCGCAAATATAGCGATCGCTTGACTGTAGTTGCTGGTATCCCAATGGGTACTCCTGAAGAAGCTGTTGAAGAATTAGAATTTGCAGTAAAAACACTAGGACTAAAAGTAGCAAATATTCCTGGTGGCGTGAAGCGTCCAATTAAAGCGATCGCTGATAAGTACCCAGCAGATCAATACCCAGAAGTTGCTAAGTATGCTTCATACATTGACTTCTACGGATTGGATAGTGAATATGATTACGATCCATTCTGGGCAAAGGCAGTTGAGTTGGGTGTACCTATTACTACCCATTATGGTAGCCAAGGTTGGACTGGACGCTCTTCCATCAGCAACTACATGAACAACCACATCGGTCACTTTGCCGATGGTTCACAAGCATTTGCGAAGGCGTTGTTCTTTGGTGGTGTTACCAAGCGTTTCCCACAGTTGCGCGTAGCGATGTTGGAAGGTGGTGCTGATTGGGGCGCACACGTTTACATCCATTTGGTAGACAGATTCTCCAAACGGAGTCTCAAAGGTCTGCAAAACTACAACCCAGACCTGACCAATTTTGATGAATTGTACGCGTTGTTTGAGCGTTTTGGTAGTGAATTCTTGCAAGCACACCCCCTCAGCAAAGAAGAACTGAAAAAGACTGTACTAGGTTCTTCCTTCAACCGTCATAGTCGCTCGCCCATTGGTAGCGAACTAGAAGACTTTGCGGCGGCTGGGATTGAAACCATTGAAGATATCCGCGATCGCTGGGTAAATAGCTTCTTCTTTGGTTCTGAGTCTGACGATCGCACCATTGCAGCTGCATTCAACGACAAAGCCAATCCCCTGGGTGTGAAAATCAACGCCATCTATTCCTCAGATGTTGGTCACTGGGATGTACCCGACCTCACAGATCCTCTAGCAGAAAGTTGGGATTTGGTACAAGAAGGTGTGATTTCCGAAGCTGACTTTAAAGCTTATGTCTTCGCTAATCCCTACAAGTTCTACACCCAAGCTAACCCCGACTTCTTCAAGGGTACAGCAGTTGAATCTAAAGTACCTGCTCCACAAGTAGATAAGAGCCTTGTAGTAGCTTAAATCAGATAGTTGACAAGATCCCTGACTTCTTGAAGAAGTTGGGGATCTGACCACCACACAAAAACTTGAGGAATTATAGCTATGTCTATCGAACGCCGTTCTGGTTTATTGCCTTATCTATTCTCCCGCGCCGCAGAAGAGACCAACAAACCCGCACCCCTCGTATTGTTTCTACATGGGGCGCGCGATCGCGGTACAGATATAAATGTATTACTAAAATGGGGTCTGCCTCGTTTTGTTGATGAATCCAGCCCCTTACCCTACTTTTTTGTCGCGCCCCAACTTCCTGAAGGCCAGACTTGGGTAGACCGAGAAGCAGATGTTATTGCTTTGTTGGATAATCTGATCGTTTCTCAATCAATAGATCCTTCCCGTGTCATCCTATCAGGATTCAGCTTAGGTACTGCGGGAGCATGGCATATTGCTGCTGCTCATCCTGGTCGTTTCGCTGGTTTAGTAGCGGTTTCCGGTCGTGTACCTAAAACCCTAGAAGCAAACCAACTAGCTGCACTCAAAGAAATTCCCATCCAAATATTTCAAGGTGCAAAAGACGAAAAACTGTCAGTTGAAGATACACAGCAGATTGTTGATACCTTACATGGTCTGGGGGGAACAGTAGATTTTACTGTCATACCTGAAGGGGATCATTTTATTGCTGATGAAGTGTACACCGACTCAAAATTGCAACAATGGCTGATTTCACAGAGCCGTCGTCCTGCTTCTGTAGTCGCCTAAGAGTAGAATTCTTTTTCTAACATGACATTACCCACAACTAAACTTGGCCAAACTGGATTGACCGTTTCTCGTCTGTGTCTCGGTACAATGACCTTCGGATTACAGACAGATGAAGAAACTTCCAGGCAGATTCTCGACACCGCCGCCGATGCAGGCATTAACTTTCTGGATACAGCCGATGTTTATCCTTTGGGTGGTGGACTAGCTACGGCTGGAAGTACGGAAGAAATCATTGGACGTTGGCTAAAAGGCAAACGAGACAATTTTATCCTTGCTACAAAATGTGTGGGACGAGTCGGGACTGCGCCTTGGGATCAAGGTGCTTCACGTAAACATATTCTCGATGCCATCGATGCTTCCTTAAGAAGATTGGGAACTGATTATGTTGACTTGTACCAATTGCACTCTGATGATGCTTCAACTCCTCTCGATGAAACCCTAGAAGCATTAGATACAGTAGTACGTGCTGGTAAAGTACGCTACATCGGAGTTTCCAACTTCTTAGCTTACCGACTCGCCCGCGCCTTGGGACGCGCCGATGTACGAAATCTGACTCGCTTTGTCTCAATTCAACCCCGCTACAATTTGTTATTCCGCGAGATTGAGAGAGAACTTTTGCCCCTAGCAAAAGAAGAAAGTCTGGGTGTAATTCCTTACAACCCCTTGGCTGGTGGTTTACTAACTGGTAAACACAGCCTGACTCAAGGCCCAACAGCAGGGACTCGTTTTACTTTGGGTACAGCCGCAGAACGTTATCAAGAAAGGTATTGGCGCGATCGCGAGTTTAATACTGTGGAAGAATTACGCACAGTAGCAGACTTCGCAGGCCTATCACTCACCACCCTAGCTGTGGCGTGGGTGTTGGCTAATCCGATTATTACTGCCCCCATTATTGGTGCTAGTCGTCCAGAACAGCTTGCTGACACCCTAAAAGCCCTGGAACTTAAGCTCGATGACAATTTGAAGCAAAAATTAGATGACATCACCGCCGAATATCGCAGAGGTGATTCTCTACGCTAGTTTTGCAAATTTGAACTCTTTCCAATCCAAAATATTTTATCTATCAAACACCTATGATTAAACGCCGTCGTTTTCTAAATGTCGCTACATCTAGTCTGGGCGGTTTTTCTATGGCCTATTTGTTGGGAAGTTGTAGCCAACAAAGCCAAAAGAATGTAGCAAATAGTAGCAGTTCTCTGGCGATAAAAACGAAGGTTCTCCGCATGGGGTATCAAAGTGCAGGGGATCTTGTCCGTAATCGGCAAGTTTTAGAAAAACGCTTAGATCCTCTGGGAATTAAAGTAGAATGGCTGCAATTTGCCCAAGGGCCGCAGCTGATGGAAGGGATGGCTGCCCGTAGGGTTGATATAGGCTCAGTGGGAGAAACCCCACCAATTTTTGCCCAAGTGGCTGGATCAGACATTGTTTATGTCGTGGGTACACAAAGAAACGCAGGAACCGGCAGAAGTAGCGTGATTGCAGTGCCGCCAGAGTCTCCACTCACCAAGTTTGAGGAGATTAAGGGGCAAGAAGTTTATTTTCAAAAAGGCTCGGCATCACATTATTTTATGCTCAGGGCTTTACAGTCGATTGGTTTGACCATCAAAGATATCAAAATCAAAAGTATGGCAACTATCGAGGCGCGGGCTGCTTTTCTGGAGGGAAAAATCCCTGTTTGGATGACAGGAGATCCCCACTATGCGATCGCTGAAAAAATGAATCGCATTCGTGTTCTCAGAGATTCTGTTGGCTTGGATTCTCCTGGCGGCTACTACATTGCTGATAGAAAATTTGCTCAAGAAAATCCTGGTGTTCTGAAAATTCTGATTGAGGAACTTCATGCGCTTGATAAATGGGCAGAAGTGAATCGAGATGAAGTCAAAAAATTGATGATTACCCAACAAAAGCTGGATGAAGATGTAGCCGAAAGGGTAATGTCTCGTCGCACTTTTGCCGGACGCAGAGGTTTAAGTCCGGCACTAATAGCGGAACAACAGCGTGTAGCAGATTTATTCTTTAAAGAAGGTGTAATCCCCAAGAAAATCAACATCAGTGATGCCTTACTCCCATCTGATTTGTATGCTGCAATCACACCGCCAGAAATTATGGTTTAACGTGAGTTCGACGAATACAAAAACCCCTCTCCAAACCTCTCCCCTGCAAGGAGAGAGGCTTTAAAACCCTATTTTTTTGTTGATATTTTAGCGCTTTACTCCCCTCTCCGCGTCGGAGCGAAAAGTCTGAGCGGAGGTTTCCTCCGATCAGAACTTTTCAAGAGAGAGGGGCTGGGGGAGAGGTCGAAAAAGACTTGTCGAACTCACGTTGGTTTAGAGACGAATGTCGCGCTTGTGAGTGGGTGTAGGGGTTTAGGAGAAGAACATTATTTATGAGGTGTCTTGATTTAACTATTTGTTGTTTCCCTCACACCCTTATATCCCAAGAGCCTTATTAGTCAAAATCACGGTTTTTGGACTGTGGACTATTGACTATTGACCACCCTCAGAAGGGTTTTTTGCTTCAGTGCGTAAGTTTTAACTAACAACAGTTAGTTTAACGCCACCGGGCGGCTGAGTAGCCGTCCATTTTTATTTTACAGAACAGTCCCGATGAAAAAATTTCACAGTCATAGATGAAAGATATCTTTCCCCTATACCCCTACACCCTCTTTCAAGTTAGATAAAAGTTACTACGATAACGAATTTCATGATCAAAAAGACGAGACTTTCTAAATCTTTTCAACGTGCTGCTAATGCGCCAAAATTACCCAATACCACCTTCAGGTTCATTTGCTATTTTGTGAACCAGTTTCGTTGGTGGTATGTGGCAATGGTAATTGCGGAAGTGATTCATGCAACTTGTGGCATTATGTTGCCCTATGCTATTGGCGAGATTATTCGCAGCGTAACGCGATCGCCAGGGGACAGCAAGTCCATTTTTGATGCGGTGAGCCAACCCCTGATGCTGTTCTCCGCTTTGAGTGTAGGTGAAGTTGTCTTTGGACGCACAGCCGGACTCTTGCAAACCATTCTTCATCCCATCCACCGACAGCACATCGTCCGTTCTCTATATGCCTACTTGCAGCATCATTCCCATCGCTACCTGAGTAGCAGTTTTGCCGGGTCATTAGCACATCGCATTGGCGAAACTTCTTTGGGTGTGACTCAGACAATGCAAATGCTGATTACTGAATTTATGTCAGTAATTATTGTCTATATTGTCTCCACAATTTTACTGTATCGCGCCTATCCTCCCCTGGCTGCATTCGTGGGTACGTGGGCTGTTTTGTTCATCAGTATTTCCTTTTGGTTGGCAACTCGCTGCCGAATTTATTCCCGCAAAGCCGCAGCCGCCAGAAGTGAGACAACTGGCATCATTGTAGATGCGGTCACAAATCTCAGCAGTAGCCGACTGTTTGCACGCTTGGGTTTTGAACGCAGCTATTTAAATGAGCAATTAAGGCGCGAACTCAAACAGGTGAGAAAGTCTAACTGGTATTCAGAGCGAATTCGCTGGTTTCAATTTATCTCATCTGCCATTTTGAAAATTGGCACTTTATATTATTCGCTCTCACTGTGGAGCCGTGGACAAATTGCTACTGCTGACTTTGTAGTTGCTACCAGTTTGTCACTGTTAATCATTAGTGAAGCCAGAAATTTAAGTAAACGCTTTCTAGAATTTTTTGAACATATCGGTAATATAGCTAATGGAGTCTACACCATTGTTCAACCCCATGAACTGGTTGACCGAGATCAGGCGATCGCCCACTCTATCACCCAAGGTAAAATTGAGTTTCGGCAAGTCAACTTTAGCTATACAGATGGGAAGAAAGTATTTGAAAATCTTTCTATCACCATCCAACCAAGCCAGCGAGTGGGACTGGTTGGCTTTTCCGGCTCTGGAAAATCTACCTTTGTTAATCTCATCTTGCGTCTATTCGATCCCCAATCGGGGCAGATTCTCATTGATGGAGTCGATATTCGAGACATGACCCAGGATGCTCTCCACTCGCAGATCAGCTTGATTCCTCAAGACCCGTCCCTATTCCATCGCACATTAATGGAAAATATTCGTTATGGGCGACTGGATGCAACCGATGAGGAAGTGAGCGAGGCGGCGCGTCAAGCTCATGCTCATGATTTCATCGTACCAATGCAGGAGGGATATGATTCTCTAGTGGGGGAACGCGGCGTTAAATTATCGGGTGGGCAGAGACAACGGATTGCGATCGCGCGAGTAATTCTCAAAAATGCACCAATACTGATTTTAGATGAAGCTACCTCTAGCCTTGATTCCATCACTGAAAAAGCGATTCAAGATACCCTCGATTTAGCCATGAATGAGAAAACGGTGATTGTGGTGGCTCATCGTCTGTCTACTATTGCCCATTTAGACCGTATTTTAGTATTTGATCAAGGTCGCATTGTCGAAGATGGTACTCACACAAAATTATTGGCGCGTCGTGGCGCTTACTATAAATTATGGAAAATGCAGGCGGGTGGATTCTTACCTATAGAAGCGGAACAAGGAGAGGACAAGAAATTGATCAAACAACTTGATTCCAACCAAGCCAGTACTTCTGATCTGAACGTCACTAAGAATAGGTAAGCTGTAACGCTTTTAAATTACCTGTCAACCCGAAAAGATCGATAAATTTTCCTACCTACCTACCTACTTAGTTCAAATGTACTAAAATAAAATAGAACCATCAAAATGGAGTAGCTTTGCGATCGCAAGGCTACTCCATTTTGAGTTAAAAATGACTTTGAACCATAATTGCCACAACATTTTTGATTTTTGCAGCTAAAAGCATGAACTTTTGTTGAGGTTACGGTTCATATTTTAGTTAACTAATGGGTAAAAGCACACCCATCTCTCGTGAAAAAAGCGCTCTCAATCTTTGAGATAAAAACAGTCTATGTTCAAACTACTGAGATATATAAAAATTTTTCTCATTACCGGGTGTTTGCTATTTGCTTGTCATGCTTCAACACCGACTGAATTCAAACGCCCTTCCTTGAAAGTACTATTTGGATCTTTTGTTGGGGAGTATCCAGGTATTATTGCTCAAGAAAAAGGATTCTTCAAAGCCCAAGGGGTAGACGTAGAACTAATTCATAAACGATATATCCAATTGGAACAAGCCAATTTCAGTGCAGGTAAGTATGATGGGATGACATCTTCTTTAGGAAATCTTATTATCTTGAGTGCAATAAATCTAGATATACAAGGTGTGATTGTTATAGATGAATCGACAGGTGCAGATGTAGTAGTCGCCCAACCACAAATTAAAACCGTTGCTGACTTGAAAGGGAAAAAGCTGGGTGCAAATCTAGGCGGTTTTAGTGAATTGTTCATCACCGAGATGTTGAAAACTAACAACTTAAACAGTAATGATGTGAATTTGGTTAGATTAGAGGCATTAAAAATTCCTCAAAACTTGAAAAAAAATTTTATTCAAGCCGGACACACTTGGGAACCCTATCTTTCCGAAGCTATGAAAATAGGAGGAAATATCTTATTTACTAGCAAACAAACCCCTGGCTTGATTTTAGATTTGATGATCTTTCGCGGTGATGTAATCCGCGATCGCCCTGGAGACATTCGTGCATTTGTGCAGGGATGGTTGCAAGCTTCGGAATATTGGAAAGAAAATGTTCAAGAAGGAAACACTATCATCAGCAAAGCTTTAAAAATTCCTAGCAATACAATTTCTCTAGAGGGAATAAGTCTGACTAGTTTAGATGAAAATCAAAATTTATTTCAATTTAGTAACCCTAACTCCATCGACAAAATAGCCAAAGTATATGCAGATTTTTTTATTCGTGCTGGAAATTTGACGCGAATTCCTGAGCTAAAAAGTTTATTTAATTCTTCCTTCTTGAACCCTGCTTCCTAGTTTAAAGCCATGCAGCATGATCTTTTGGGTAGCATCCGGACAAAATTGATCGCCTCGTTTCTCGTTGTTGCTTTGATTCCGTTACTGTTATTGGCATCTATTAACAAACAGACAACGGAAACAGCATTAACTGACAACGCTCGGCAAGCTTTATCTGCTGCGGCTAACCAAACCAGTAACAGAATAGATGCTTTTATTGATAGAAATCTTAATGCTGTGCGCGTAGAGGCGCTTTTACCAGGCTTGGCAGGCTACCTCAGCCTAACTCCAAAAGCGCGAGATGATAGCCCCGAAATGCAATTGGCAACGGAAACATTAAATCGGCTCAGTCGCAAAGATATGGTTCATATTATCTCCTATGGGTTGCTCGACTTAAAAGGGAAGAATGTATTGGATACATATACATATACATCAGACATTAGCGAAGATGAATCAGATCAAGATTATTTTCAAAAACCACTGCAAACTGGATTATCCTTTGCTTCTAGTATGAAGCGATCGCCGATAATTCCTGAGCTTATTACTATCTTTTTTAGCAGTCCCGTTCGTAATGCCCAAGGAGATATATTAGGTGTCTTGCGTGTTTCATACAATGCTACTGTGATTCAGCAGTTAGTAAATAGAGAAACTGAACTGGCTGGAGCTAAATCCTTTGCTATTCTTTTAGATGAAAATCATATTTATCTGGCACATAGTCATGCACCGCAACTACTTTTTAAATCAATTGTGCCTCTACCTTTCGATATTATAACTCAACTACAAAGGGAAGGGCGCTTGTCTAATGACCCTATCAGAGAATTAGCAACTAATGAGTTGAAACTTAAACAAGCATTGAATAATAAAAAGTTACATTTAACTACTACTTTGTCAACAACAGGTAATCAGGTTAATTTGATAGCGATCGCCAGTTTAAAATATAAACCTTGGTCTGTTTTGTTCGCACAGCCTCTAGTTGTTGCCCTTGCACCTGTAGAAAAGCAAATTCATGACGCAATGTTTCTATTTGTATTGATCGCTTCAGTCGTGACAATTATCGCTTTTGCTATTGGGCAACTGCTAACAAGACCAATAATTTACCTGACCAATATAGTTTTTCAGTTTACAACAGGTAACTTAAATATCCGCGCCAAAATTAGCTCAACAGATGAAATAGGTCAACTGGCGAAATCGTTTAATAATATGGCATTTCAGTTACAAACGTCTTTTGAAACCTTAGAACAACGGGTACAAGAAAGAACAGCAGAGTTAGTAATTGCCAATCAGAAACTAGAACAACTGGTAAATCTAGATGGTTTGACTCAGGTGGCTAACCGTCGTTGCTTCGATGAACGACTAAAAGCAGAATGGAAACGCCTGGCGCGAGAACAACAACCCCTGTCACTGATTTTATTCGATGTTGATAAATTCAAATCTTACAACGACTACTATGGCCATCTTGGAGGCGATGATTGTCTAATCACCATAGCGCAAGCTGTGCAACAGAAGCTTCATCGTCCTGCTGACTTACTAGCGCGTTACGGAGGAGAAGAATTCTCGATACTCCTCCCCAATACTGACTTACTAGGAGCGATCAAAGTAGCACAAATTATTCAACAAGCAATTTACGATCAAGCCATTCCCCATGCACAGTCTGATATAAAGGATATCGTTACACTTAGTTTGGGTATTACTTCTATTATACCTGCTGGAGATATTAATCCTGATACACTCATCGCTTCAGCCGATAAAGCACTGTACAATGCCAAACAACAGGGGCGCGATCGCTATTGTACTCATGAGACATAGCACTAAATTATCAGTATATGAACAGGGACAGATGGGTTGTTAAGCGATCGCACTTTCCACAAAGTTTCTATCCCTTTGTGGGTGGATATTTGAGCTATTCAAAGGCTAATTACATTGCCACCCGTGGATAAAGTCGTCCACAAATGAGGGTTAAGCCTATTAGTGTTAACAAGAGAATTGCACAGTCCCAACCAAAGCCATAGATACTCGTTCCATTCGCTAACATCGTGCCACGTAGTCCATCCACTTGGTAAGTTAAGGGATTAACGCGAGACAAAAACTTTAACCAGTCAGGCATCATGGAAATGGGATAAATGGCATTACTCGCAAAAAATAAAGGCATAGTTAACAACTGTCCAATTCCTGTCATCCGTTCTCTCGTTTTTACCAAACAGCCGATGATTAAGGAAAAAGTACAGAAACAACCTGCTCCCAACATGACAACGAATAGCACTTGGATAAAAGCTAAGGGATGCAGATTGAGATTAACACCTAATATCAATGCTAATACGTAAATTACCAATACTTGTGATAAACATCGGACTCCACAAGCTAAAGACTTACCTAACACCATTGCCACTCTAGGTGTCGGGCTAGCTAAGAATTTATGCACAACTCCTAAATCTCGCTCCCAGATCAGCGTCATTCCACCTGTAAAAATGGCGACAAATAACACACTCTGCGCCAGAATCCCCGCCGTCATAAAGTCTAGGTAAGGTAATTCGCCTGTAGGAATTGCCCGAATGCGGGAGAATACTTGCCCAAAGATGAGCAGCCACAGTGATGGTTGCACGGCTCGGACTATTAAATCCGTAGGGTCGTGTCGGAGTTTCCGCACTTCCATCTCGGCAATCACAAAGGTTTTTGTAAATATCTGAATAATTGTAGAAATCACATTGGCGCGATGGGTAGCTTTTGGCTTAACCCAACCGTTGAGATGTACGTCTGGTTCTGGCTGTATCACGATAGTTCACTCCTGATGTTAGTTGATCCCCTGTGTAATGAATAAAGACATCATCTAAGGTTGCATTGGGCTTACCTAAAGAAGCTTTTAAATCACTGGGTTCCCCTGTGATCACAACTTGACCTTGCTGCATAATCGTCACTCGGCTACACAGACTATCAGCTTCTTCTAAAAAGTGGGTGGTTAAAAATATGGTTGTGCCGTAATCTGCTCGCAGTTGTTGCACAAGTTGCCATACCTGAGTGCGGGCTATGGGATCTAGTCCTACAGTCGGTTCATCAAGAAACAAAATCTTGGGTTGGTGCATGATAGATTGGGCAATTTCTAGCTTGCGAATCATGCCACCGGAGTAGTTACGTACTAAACGATGGGCTGCGGCTTGCAAACCCATGAAATCCAGCACTTCCCGAATACGCCTTTGCCTGTGCTTGACAGGAATATCGTATAGCTTGGCAAAAATTAAGAGGTTTTCGTAACCTGTGAGACTACCATCAGCAGAAAGGGCTTGAGGTACATAGCCAAATAGCCGTCTAACAGCCGCCGCCTGGTGAGTTACGTCATAACCAGCTATAGTTGCTCTCCCTGCACTTAGGGGCAATAGAGTAGTCAACATCTTCATTGCTGTACTTTTACCTGCGCCGTTAGGGCCAAGTAAGCCAAAGACCTCACCTTGTTGGACTGTGATACTTAAATCTTTGACAGCAACCGCTTTACCAAAGTAACGCGTCAGTCCTTGGGTTTCTAAAATCACTGCGTTAGGGCTACTGGCAAGTGATTTTGACAAATCAGTGTTTCCCGTAAGTCTTGTCACGAGTTTGATGCACTTTTAAATATTTAGTTAAACTAACTATTAGCTTCGCATATTTTACGGGAAAGTCAAGAGTATATTTTGTGGTGGGGGAATTTTGCTATGCTCATTGCCGTAGTGCCTGTTTTTCAATATGTCTTTCTAGCAGGAATTGTCGGAGATGTGATCGACCTGTCTGGGATCTTGGTAACAGTACTTGTCTTTCCTGCTTACTTGTGGAATGATGCTTTTATGAAATACGGTAGCTTGATGTGTTTGCCGTAGTTTGACGAGATTTTAAGCTAAATACTCAAATGACAAGTACAGGAATTCGCACAACTCAAGTTAAAGTCCCAAACGGTGATTTGCAAATAGATGCTTATCTCGCTGAACCGACAAAAGAGGGAACTTTCCCTGCCGTGATTGTGATTCAGGAAATATTTGGGGTAAATATTCATATTCGGGAAGTTGCTGAGAAGTTTGCCCACGAGGGGTATGTAGCTGTTGCTCCTGCACTTTATCAACGAACTGCTCCCGGTTTCGAGGCTAAATATACCCAGGAAGATATCCAACGTGGTAGAGGCTATAAAGATCAGACTAAAGCAGAGGAAATATTGAGTGATATTCAAAGTGCGATCGCCTATTTGAGAACTTTACCAAATGTCCAAAAAGGGGCGATCGGTTCAATTGGCTTCTGTTTTGGTGGTCATGTTGTTTACTTAGCTGCCACATTACCAGACATTAAAGTGACAGCATCCTTCTACGGTGGAGGGATTATCAACTCTACACCTGGTGGTGGTGAACCTACTATTACCCATACCTCAAAGATTAAAGCCCCCATTTATGCCTTCTTCGGCACTGAAGATCAAGGCATCCCGCTAGAACACACAGAACAAATTGAAGCCGAATTAAAGAAACATCAAATTCCTCATAAAATCTTTCGCTATGAAGGCGCAGGGCATGGCTTTTTCTGCAACCATCGCGCCAGCTATAATCCCGAAGCTGCCGCCGACGCTTGGCAACAAGTCTTAGAATTATTCCAAAAAAACCTCCAACTGCAAACAGTTTAAATCTCAAATAGTCTCGGCTTTATCGGGACTGCTTCTTTGTCTTGGTAGTAGAAACGCGATTAATCGCGTTTCTACTTTTTTAGCGCAACTTAAAACCTAAATTTTTCAAAGCTTCCTGCAAGCGATCGCGTCCTGATAAAGATTCAGCAAACGCTACTCGTTTAGCTGAGTGTTCCGACCAATCACCAGCAACATTCATCTGTTGGGAATTGTAGAATGCTTTCATGATTTGGTTGTAAAGAGCAATTTCCTGGTCTTGTTTCTCCAATTGATAAGTCTCCCGATGCAATACTGCTGCTTGAGGTAAACGCGGTTTAACTTCCACATTTACAGATGAATCTGCGTAACCGACGCACAACCCAAAAACTGCAAAGACATGAGGCGGTAAATTTAAAACCTCTGCCACTTCTTCTGGACGGTTACGCAATGCACCTATATAAACTGTTCCCAAACCCAGAGATTCGGCAGCAACAACGGCATTTTGTGCCGCCAATGTCGCATCTATAGCCGCCATCAGAAACATTTCTAGATAATCTAAAGCATCATGGGATAATCCTTGACTCTCAGCAACGTATGTTAGTCTTGCCAAATCTGCTAACCACACCAGAAATAAAGGACACTGGCGAATATGCGCTTGGTTATTCGCTAACTGCGATAACTTCTCCTTACGTTGTGCATCTTGGACAGCAACTACACTCCATGTCTGGAGATTTGAGGAAGTCGATGCAGATTGGGCTGCTGCTACCAAAGTTTCTAGAGTGTTTGATGGTAGGGAATCACTAAGGTAAGAACGAATCGAACGGTGAGACAGTAAAGTTGATAATGTCTCGTTCCAAGAAATATCTGCATTGAATGCGTCTACGCCGTAACGACGATGTAATAACTCAGTAGGATTGGTCATAAGAACGAAATGTGAATTACAGATTATGGATTCTTGGGTGCAAAAGCTGCATATTGCGCTGGTGTAAGCATTGCTTCTTTGACATCAATTGCTTTGGGAATTAATTTTAGTTCATAGAATTTATCTGCAACTTCCTGCTGGAGAGTAATTAATTCTGGAGTGATTGGTCTGATGCCAAATTTTCTTCTGTTAGTACTTCTTTGCATCGTTTCCAAATCGATGCCCAAGATAGGAGAAAGAGTTGCTGCTACTTCATTGCGATTTTTATCAGACCATTGTTCAGTATTTTGAATTTCTTCTAGTATTGCTTTAATAATTTCTGGTTGCTGGTTAGCAAATTTGCGGCTAGCAAGGTAATATCCTCCCTGCTTATTAATTCCTGTGCCATCAATTAACACACGAGCATCGGCAGATTTTTCGGCTGCTGCATAAAAGGGGTCCCAAATTGACCAAGCATCAATGCTACCTTTGACAAAGGCGGCACGAGCATCGGCTGGGGGTAGATATATGGGTTGAATATCGCTGTACTTCAGTCCGTTTTTTTCTAAAATTTGCACTAGCAGATAATGGGCGCTAGAACCTTTTTGGAAAGCGATTTTTTTCCCTTTAAGATCATTGACTGTTTTGATATCGGAATTTTTGGGAACAAGAATTGCTGAATTAGCTGGACTGGGTATAATTCCCGCAATATATGTGATTGCAGCATCGGCTGCTTGAGCAAAAATTGGTGGTGATTCTCCAGTATGCCCGAAGTCAATACTACCGACATTCATCGCTTCTAAAAGCTGCGGACCGGCAGGAAATTCATTCCATTCAACAGATACTCCTTCAGGTTGCAAGCGCTTTTCTAAAAGCCCTTTACTTTTTAAGAGAATTGCTGATTTTTGATAGCCTATTCTGACTACAGATGCTTTACTCTGAGTTGAATTATTAGCAGACACAGTAGTGATATTACTAGCATTATTAGCTGTGCAGGCAGCAAATAAAAGACTGAGGCATAAGCCAGTAATAAATGTCCCAGTAAATTTTATAGGAACGATAGATATTGAGCGACTCTGATTAGCAAATTTGAAAATAAACAATTTTTGCCAATAGGTTATTATGCGCTGGAATAGAAAATTCAACATCAAGTCTTACCTTGTTTCGAGTGAAAGATGAAGCTGTTTGACTGACAGTACTGTGAGAAAAATTAATCATGATTAGATCAGCTAAAGTTATGTTTTACCATAAAATACAGTAACTCGGTCAGATTAGAGTATTATATTTTTGCAGAATCATAGTATTTCGTAAAGACTTTCATAAATTTTGTAATAGCTGTAACTAAATCCTTAGGGAATGTTTGAAAAGTTATGAAGGATACTAAAGACCCCTCTCCATAGCGCGGAGCGCTTCTCGTAGAGTACCTCTACCCGTTAGCGTTAACCTGCCATTAGGCAAGCGGAGAGATGCTTTGAAACCCTCATTTCCTATCTTTGCTACGCAACGCGAACGTGGGGAAAGAGGGCTAGGGGAGTTAGGTTCTGAAGATTTTGATGTTTGAAATAATACTTTTCAAACAACCTCCTAGATACATCACAATTTTTTAGTAGGGAATGAGTTACCGACAACTTCCCCAACAAAAAATGAGAATCTCTTTTCCCTAAACTCCAAATTTTCAACTTAAAGCATTCTCCAAATCAGCTTGCAAGTCTAATACATTCTCAATTCCTACAGAAAGACGGACTAAATTATCATTAATTCCCCGTTTATATCTTTCTTCTTGTGGTAGAGAACCATGAGTCATTTTTGCAGGGTAGCAAAGCAATGATTCTACACCGCCTAAGCTTTCTGCTAACAAAAATAACTGGAGACGAGAAGCAAATTTTTCTACATCAGCAAAATCGCCTTTTAATTCCAAGCTAATCATCCCGCCAAAACCAGACATTTGTGATTTAGCCAATTGATGTTGTTCATGGCTAGGTAAACCTGGGTAATAAACGCGTTCGACTTTGGGATGCTGTTCTAAAAATTGAGCCAATAACAAAGCATTTTTTTCATGTTCTCGCATTCTGACAGCTAATGTTTTAATTCCTCGTAGCACTAACCAACTATCAAAGGGACTGGGAACAGCCCCAATTGCGTTTTGATAAAATTTCAATTCAGTATATAGTTGCTCATTGGATGTCACCACTGCGCCGCCAATAATATCGCTGTGTCCTCCTAAATATTTGGTGGTACTGTGAACTACAATATCAGCACCATTATCTAACGGTCTTTGAAAGTAAGGACTAGCAAATGTGTTATCAACTACTAGAATAAGATTATTTTGCTCAGCAATATTTGCTAGTGCGGCAATATCAATGATTTTTAATAAGGGATTAGTAGGAGTTTCTACCCAAATCAGTTTAGTGTTGGGTTGAATAGCTTTAGCAAAATTAGAAATATCATCAATATCTACATAGGTGGTGGTTACACCCCAATTTTTTACCACCCTTTCTAATAAACGATAAGTACCACCATACAAATCATCGCCAGCCACAATATGATCGCAGCTTTTAAGTAGACTTAGGACAGTGGTAGTAGCCGCTAAACCAGAAGCAAATGCTAAACCATATTCACCATTTTCAATCGCTGCTAAAGCCTCTTCTAAAGCATTACGCGTGGGGTTTCCAGTGCGAGAATATTCATACCCTTTGTGCTGACCTATGGCTTCTTGTTGATATGTAGAAGTTAAATAAATTGGCACAATCACCGCACCAGTTTGTGGATCTGATTGTTGACCTTCATGAATTGCTTTAGTTTCAAATTCCATTGTTTACCTTTGATTTTTCTTGGTTTTGACTAATCCAATATCTAATTAAATCGGCTCTGGTAATTAATCCTGCGGGAATATTATTACGAGTAATAATAATCCCTGTTGTTCCTGATAAAAGAACTCGGTAAGCTTCAGAAACATCTACATTTTCATCGAGAATTGGAAGTGGTTTACCCATCACAGCTAAAACTTGCTGATTAGAGAAATTAATCCCGTCATAGAGAAATTTCATCAAAGATGCTTCATTGAGGCTACCTACTACATGATGATTATCAATTACAGGCAACTGAGAGATATTGAGTTTCTGTAGTAAGTTTGTCGCCTGGCTTAAAGTATCACTAGGACTAACAGCAACTAAAGAAGGAAAATCAGTTTTTTGTTGCAGAATTTCCCCAACTTTTATAGTTTTAACTGTTTTACCTTCCCAAAAACCATTCTCTTGCATCCAGACATCAGAGTAAATTTTATTAATGTAGTTTCTCCCTGTATCTGGTAACAAAACTACGATATATTTTGGCTGTGATAATCGTGCTGCATACTTGAGGGCTGCGGCTACTACTGTACCACAAGAACCTCCCACTAATAAGCCTTCTTCTCTAGCTAGACGACGCGCCATATTAAAAGATTCTTTATCGCTGACGCGAATCATTTCATCAACTAATTGACGATTAAAAGTTTTCGGAATAAAGTCTTCACCAATTCCTTCAACTTTATAAGATTTAGGGCTATCTCCTGAGAGGATAGAACCTTCTGGATCTGCACCAACAATAATAATATTTGGGTTTTGTTCTTTGAGATATTTAGCAACTCCAGAAATTGTCCCACCAGTACCCATACCAGCGACAAAAACATCAATTTTACCTTGACTATCTGCCCAGATTTCTGGCCCAGTTGTTAAATAATGAGCTAAAGGATTATTCGGGTTTTCAAATTGATTTGGTCTATATGCACCGGGAATTTCTTTAGCTAGTCTTTCCGCGACACCGTTATAACTTTCTGGAGAGTCAGGCGGTACAGAGGTAGGAGTAACAACAACTTCTGCACCATAAGCTTTGAGCAGGTTAATTTTATCCTGACTCATTTTATCAGGCATGACAAAAATACAGCGATATTTTTTAACTGCGGCAATGAGTGCTAATCCCACACCGGTATTACCTGCGGTGGCCTCAATAATAGTTCCTCCTGGTTGTATTTGACCTGTTTTTTCGGCATTTTCAATCATGGACAGGGCAATTCTATCTTTGGTACTGCCACCAGGATTAAGATACTCTACTTTTGCATAAATAGGAGATTGAACATTGGCAGTAACTCGATTTAATCTCACTAAAGGAGTCTGACCAATTGCTTGTAAAATATTTTCATAAGTAGCCATATTTACCCCTACTCATTTATGAAAAATTTGATAAATCTGTTATTTAATTTTTCAATTTGGCTGCGAATTCAGCCATCTTTCGCCTGTTGATTGTAGTGTTTCTGGTTTTGTACTAAAGCAAAACCGGATGAATGAATTTCCTTTTTCTGGTTGACTAAAAAATCTCGAACTGGGAACTACGGCTACACCAATGTCTTTAATTAGATAGTTAGTGAATTCTAGAGCATTTTCGTAGCGAAATTTGGCAATATTGGCAAAGACATAGTAAGCTCCTTTGGGGACAAAATAAGGAATACTTACCTGATCTAAAATCTCTAAAATGCTGTCTCTTTTTTGACGATAAAGTCTGGCTAATTCTTCATAGTAAGATGGTGGTAGTTGCATTGCGGCTACTCCGGCTCTTTGCAACGGCGCAGGCGCAGCAACTGTGAGAAAGTCGTGGACTTTTCTAATCGCTCCTGTTAATTCAGGTGTTGCCAAAATATAGCCGACTCGCCAACCATTAACACTGTAGGTTTTGGAAAGACCGTTGATAGTAATAGTGCGCTCTTCCATCCCTGGAAGGGTTGCTAGGGATATGTGTTGAGTTCCATCATAGAGAATGTGTTCATAGATTTCATCGGTGAAGGCTAAAACATCCGACTTTTGGCATAGTTCAGCAATCAAATTAAGTTCCTCGCGTGTAAAGGTCGTGAGTCTTAGGAATCTCCCGTAATACCCCTTGCGGTTAGCGGCGAGAGGATGTCAAAAGCTGCTTGTTTCAATTCCGGCGGACAAGGAAAATCAGGAAACACCTGAGCTAGATTCATTGCACTGTGCGGCCCTGCTATTCTCGTCATTTTCCGAATCACCGATTCGGTCAACTGCTTCGCCTTCGTTGATATTTTGGGACGCTGAATCTCTCTCACTTGGCGACTCCGGCTGTATCTAAATTCCTGTAGGAATAATTAAATCACATAAGCTTATTGATTTACCGTAGTATACCTAAATCCCCTGCATCAGAAGAAATTTGACACTGAGAATATAAATAAAGTGTAAACAACGGTAAGTCTATCGAAAATAAGTATTTTGTTTTCGTAAATACATTAACTCTGTATACAAACCGTATATTATGAGCAAATCAAAATAAATGCCTAGCAGATTTAGCAGTAATCACGTAATATCTGCGACTGTTGGGCAAATTTTAGCCTGTTTATCTATTTAGCTACACGAAGCTAGCTCAAACAGCTTTTTAAGACACAAAAGATTGAGAAGGAGCGAATGTGAACAATAGTATACGGATTAACGAAAATTTAACGACGACAGGACAAGTCATACCAGAACAGCTGGAGCAAGCTAGCCAAGAAGGTTTTAAGTCAGTGTTGAATTTGCGATCGCCAGATGAACTAGGATTTTCCCACAATGAGCAACAAGTGGCGGAAGCATTAGGGCTGAAATACGTAAATGTACCTTTGAAGCTAGAAGACTTGAATGAAGAATTAATTACCGAAGTTCTCAAAGCATTAAAAACACTTCCAAAACCCACTTTAGTGCATTGTGCAGCAGCAATGCGTTCCACGGGAATTGCACTATTAAGTATTGCGGTTGAAGAAGGATTGACACCAGAGCAAACCCTAGCCAAAGCTCGGAATTTAGGCTTTAGTGTATTTGAACATTCTTTTGTTAGTCAGCGACTGAAAAATTTGTTAGTAGACTATCTAAATAAACACTCTAAAGTCGCCGTAGGAACCATCTGATAATCGGGAAATTACGGATAAAGCTTGATTGAATAGTACTTTTAGCTATTTTATGTTTTGTAATGTTTGTGAAGAAATTCGCCTTTTAGAAGAACGCTAATCCCCTCCGTTTCTGCCAAGTTGAGAAATTCCTTTTCCATGATTTCCTTTGGCACAATTATCTTGCTGGGAGCAATATTGTAGTAAATGGGTAGTGTAGTCAAAGTGCTTTACTGAAGCTTTTGAGGATTCAAAAAGAAAAATCGTCAAAAATGCTATATCGTGGATTTCTCCATCGAGTTCAGCACTTTAATGCAATTTGTAGTATTTTATCAAACCTGCATTAATTACCGTAAAGTGACAGAAGAGGGGTAAGTAGGTAGACACAAAGAAACCTAACTATGTAACAAAATTTAAAAGGCTTAAAAACCTTGCAATTGCTACCATGCGGGAAAACTGCGCGAACACTTTGCTTAGTTCCATTCGCAATGACATAGTTATAAATTTTCCAGCCTACCTACTTAACGTCGGCATTACCGATTCCAGTTTACCTAATCAATGACACGTCCTATTGTTATGAAGTAACCGATTTTCTGTTACCGATTTTGAATAAAACTAAGACACTGATGCACAGTAGTCCTAATGTTGAGGAACGTTCAGGAATTTGGACGCTAAAACCGTGAGAGATGCTGTTGATATCTAAGTAGCTACCAACAACACGATTGCGATCGCTAATGTCGAAAGCTGAGATAGAAACTGCATCAGCTATACTAATCGGTATAAATGATTTACCAGATGCGTAAAATGCCTGATTTCCTATATCATTGGCGAAATTACCCACTATTGTGTCTTGGTTGTTAATCCCGAATACTGTTGTATAAAATGCCCCAGGAGCCTGAATAGTGGTGAATTTAGCCCCATCTAGCAGAAAACCGCTTACTAAGCCTGTGGAATCTGCGAAGAAGCCGACCATTTTCCCCGCATCATTAATATCGGTAACAAAAGTTACTAGAGCATCAGGAGCATTAATGGTAGTGAAATTACCGCCATTGAGCAGGAAACCTCGACTCACACCACTACTATCAACATAAGAACCGACAATGTGACCAAAGTTGTTAATGCCAAATACTGTAGTAACAATCGCATCAGGTACATCAATCGTCGTCAAATTACTGCCATCAAATAAAAAACCCGAATTTCTCGTACCATCGCTGAATAATCCGACAATTTGACCGGAATCGTTGATGTCAAAGGCAGTAGTGCTGATGGCATTGGGAACTTCTATATTACTGAATTTTTTATCGTTTAAGAGAAAACTACGAACAGTCGTTTCATCAGCAAAACTACCGACAACGTGATGATAATTATTAATTCCGAAGGCATTTGTGGCCAGTGCATTCGGGACATCAATGGGGTTAGGAGGCAAAGCACTCAAGGAAGCAGCTTGCACCGTGGGAGCAATTGTCAGTGAGAGGCTAAATGTAGTCAAATAAACTGCTAGAGAGCGTTGCATTTTTCCTCAAAGTAATTTCAACAGAATCAATTTCACGGATTGTGAACAACTGTTAGGCATTGCGGACGATTGCTGAGAAGGTGAAATCAAAGATCAAGTCAATTCCAGGACCGCCATCAACTAGGATGCTACTACCTGGTATTTTGCTGTTGATAGTGAAAATATCATTACCAGAACCGAGTAAAATATTGGTCGCTTCTAAGAGTGTGTAGCTGATGCCATTACTCATACCTAAGCCTGTGATAGTGTTGGCGGTCATTGTGCCGTTGTTAGGCGCGCCATCACCTCTATCATCTACGTTTAAAGTATCACCACCAGCACCGCCATCGACGAAGAGTAGAGCTAAAATTTCGTTAACTATACCTCCGCCGTTTGGTGCAGAAGTGCTGACATTGATGGTATCGTTGCCACCGGCAGCAAATATGTTGGTACTGCTACGGATAGAGCGCACATTAAAGGTTTCTGCTCCTACATTACCATAAATCGAGGTTGTAGTACGAGGAAATGTACTGGCAATAGTAAAGTTGTTGTTACCACTACCTAATCTGATACTTAAATTGGTGATTTCTCGATAAGTGATTCCACCTGTCATACCTAATCCTGTCAACTGAGTATCAGTTAATGTACCTGTATTAGCTGTGGTATCACCGCTATCCCTAACTTCGAGGCTATTGTTCTCTGGCCCACCATTGATGGTTAAAGCAGCTGCTATGCCATTGACTGTCGGTGTTCCAGCACTCGCAACATTAATGACATTATTACCTGTACCTGCATTCAGGGTTGTGGCATTAGTGATTGCTTGTACATTCAGAGTATCCGCACCGTCACCTGCATTAATGGTAGTCGTTGCACTGGTACTGCTGACAGTAAAGGTATCTGCACCCCTACCCAACTCAATGTTGAGAGTTTCTACTGTGCCGTAGGTGATGGTAGTGGGACTTAAACCAGTAATTGTAGTGGCGGTTAATGTGCCTGTATTGTTTGTATTGTCGTCTGTGTCATTAATCCTTACGGTGTCAGTATCAGCACCACCATTGATGGTTAAAGCGGCTGCTATGTCATTGACTGTTCTTAGTCCGCGATTACCAACATTAATCTCATCATTACCTGCACCTGTATTCAGGGTTGTGGCATGACTGATCGCTTCTACATTCACAGTATCATTACCACCACCTGTGTTAATTGTGGTTACAGCACCGGTACTGCTGATAGTAAAGCGATCTGCACCTGTACCCAAATTAATGTTGAGAGTTTCTACTGTGCTGTAATTGATAGGACGACGGAGACCCAAACCATCAATAGTGGTGCTGCTTAATCCGCCTGAATTGTTAGCAGTATTAGCACTATTATTGATGTTGATGGTGTCAGCATTATCACCACCATTGATGGTTAAATCAGATGCTATGACATTGAGTATTGTTGCTTCAGCACTACCCACATTAATTACATCATTACCTGCATCTGCATTCAGGGTTGTGGCATTAGCGATCGCTAGTACATTCAGAGTGTCATTACCGCCACCTGCGTTAACCGTGGTTGTGGCACTGGTACTGCTGACAGTCAAAGTATCTGCACCTGCACCCAGATTAATGTTGAGAGTTTCTACTGTGCCGTAGGTGATGGTAGCGGGACTTAAACCAGTAATTGCAGTGCTGGTTAATGTGCCTGTATTGGCTGCTGTGTCGCCACTGTCATTGATGTTTACAGTATCAATACCATTACCACCATTGATGGTTAAAGCCGCAGCAATCGTATTGACAGTATTTGATGTGCTACTACCAATATTAATTACATCATTACCTGCATCTCCATTAATTGTTGTGCCTGCACCGCTAGTTCCCTGGACGTAAATTAAGTCATTTCCTCCGCCCGCAGTCACCGTATCTTCACCAGTACCACTGTCGAGGGTATCATTACCTCCACCGCCGGTAATGTTATCGTTACCAGCATTACCATAAATGGCGATCGCTTGGTTAATAGCCGAGGCATTAATTGTGTCATTGCCTGATCCACCTGTAATGGTGGTAGCTGCACTAACTCCCTGTACAGTTAAGTTATTTGAGCCACTACCGAGGTTGATATTTAGAGTTTCTACTGTGCCATAAGTGATGCCATTGCTACCCAAGCCTGTGAGGGCTGTGGCTGTGAGTGTACCTGTATTGTTAGCAGTGTCGCCACTGTCATTGATGGTGATGGTGTCAGTGTCAGCACCGCCATTGATGGTGAGAGCAGCAGCGATAGCATTGACAGTATTTGGTGTGCCACCACCAACATTAATCACATCATCACCTGCATCGGCATTCAGGGTTGTGGCATTAGCGATCGCTTGTACATTGAGAGTATCATTACCGCCATTTGCATTAATCGTGGTTGCAGCACCGGTACTGCTGACAGTCAAGGTATCTGCACCTGTACCCAGATTAATGTTGAGAGTTTCTGCTGTGCCGTAAGTGATGGTACCGCTACTTAAACCAGTAATTGTGGTGGACGTTAATGTGCCTGTGTTGGCTGCGGTATCACCACTGTCATTGATAGTGATGGTGTCAGTTTCACTACCACCATTGATGGTTAAAGCGGCTGCTATGCCATTGGCTGCTAGTGTTCCGGCAGTTCCAACATTAATCACATCATTACCTGCATCGGCATTCAGGGTTGTGGCATTAGCGATCGCTAGTACATTCAAAGTATCCGCACCGCCACCTGCATTAATCGTGGTTGTTGCACTGCTGCTGCTGACAGTAAAGCTATCTGCACCTGCGCCCAGATTAATGTTGAGAGTTTCTACTGTGCCGTAAGTGATAGTGCTGGGACTTAAACCAGTAATTGTGCTGCTGGTTAATGTGCCTGTATTGGCTGCGGTGTCGCCATTGTCATTGATGTTGACGGTGTCAGTTTCAGTGCCACCATTGATGGTTAAAGCGGCTGCTATGCCGTTGACTGTTGGTGTTGTGGCACTACCCACATTAATCACATCATTACCTGCACCTGCATTCAGGGTGATGGCATTACTGATAGCTTCTACATTCAGAGTATCCGCACCGCCATTTGCATTAATGGTAGTCGTCACACTGGTGCTGCTGACAGTAAAGGTATCTGCACCTGCACCCAGATTAATGTTGAGAGTTTCTACTGTGCCGTAGGTGATGCTACCGGAACTTAAACCAGTAATTGTGCTGCTGGTTAATGTGCCTGTATTGGCTGCGGTGTCACCACTGTCATTGATGTTGACGGTGTCGGTTTCAGCACCACCATTGATGGTTAAAGCAGCCGTTATGCCATTGACTGTTGGTGTTGTGGCACTACCCACATTAATCACATCATTGCCTATACCTGCATTCAAGGTTGTGGCATTAGCGATCGCTAGTACATTGAGAGTATCATTACCGACACCTGCATTAATTGTGGTTGTCGCACTGGTGCTGCTGATAGTAAAGGTATCTGCACCTGCACCTAAATTAATGTTGAGGGTTTCTGCTGTGCCGTAGGTGATGGTAGCGGGACTTAAACCAGTAATTGTGGTGCTGGTTAATGTGCCTGTATTGGCTGCGGTGTCGCCACTGTCATTGATGGTTATGGTGTCAGTATCAGCACCACCGTTGATGGTTAAACCAGCTGCTATTGTATTGACTGTTGGCGCTCCGGGACTAACAACATTAATGACATCATTACCTGCATCTCCATTAATTGTGGTGACGCTGTTAATCGTCTGCACATTAATTGTGTCTACACCACTACCGCCAGTGATGGTGGTAGTAGCATTGGGGTTGGTATTCTGCACCGTGAAACTATTAGCACCATCACCCAATTCCACAGTTAGATTTTCTATTCCGATGTAAAAGAGTCCACTAGCAGCCATTCCTAAGCCAAGAATGTTATTAAAAGTGATACTTCCTGTGTTGGCAATAGTATCAAAGTCGTCATAAACACCTAATGTGTCAACTCCTGCTTCTCCATTAATAGTTAAGCCAGCCAAAAGATTATTGAGAGTTCTGCCAACTCTGCCAGCATCAGCTAGAGGAGTGCCAATTTCAATACGATCATCACCTAAACCGCCTAATACTGTTGTGCCTCCACCGCTAGTTCCTTGCACAGTAATGAAGTCATTACCTGCACCACCTATGACAAAATCTTGACCAGTACCAGTATCTAGGCGATCATTTCCTGCACCACCAGTAATGCGGTCATTACCAGCATTACCGAAGATGGTAATAGCTTGACTAGAAGCAGAAGCATCAATTATGTCATCGCCTGAGCCACCTATAATGGTGGTGACAGCAGTAGTTCCTTGCACAGTGAAGTTATTCGCGCCACTGCCCAGATTCACGTTCAGTGTTTCTACTGTACCGTAGGTGATACTGCTAGGACTTAAGCCTGTAATTGTAGTGGCGGTGAGAGTACCTGTACTAGCGGCTGTATCGCCACTATCATCGATAGTTAACTGGTCATTACCTTCACCGCCAGTAATGGTTAATGCTCCGGTAATATTATTCACTGTGCCACCCAAATTCGGGGTGAGATTACCTATCTTAATCTGATCGTCGCCTGCACCAGCATCAATGGTGATGGCGTTGGTTGCGGATTGAATATTAAATGTATCAATATCGCTACCACCACGCAGATTATGCACATTAGTAAAGGTCAAACCGTTAACTGTACCGTTAGCATCGTTGACTGTCCAAGTGTTGGCGGTGTTTTTGCCAATGATGGTTGTGTTTGCACCGTTACCAATAATTGTTTCTATCCCAGTCAAGGCGGGATTATTTAAGTCAATGGTGACTGTACCAGTAAAGCCAGAGAAATCTAGTAAATCTACGCCGCCAACATCGTCGTTACCACCGCCAATGTTACCAGTGATTTGTGACGTACCGTTGAAATTAAAGCGATCGCTACCACCACCACCGTCAACACCGCCCGTAAAGGTAACACCATCATTGACGATAAAGATATCTGCTTCTGCACCACCAATGAGGTTTTCAATATTTCTGAAACCATCTTTGAGGATTTCACTAGTGGTAACAGTCACACCATTAACGGTAAAGGTTTCGGGAGTTGCATCAGAGACTTTCCCTGCACCATCTCCTGTTAATGTCCAAGTTGTGGTGACATTTTCTTCTTGTTCGATGGTATCGTCACCGCCACCACCATCAATTGAGCCTGAACCAAACAGCACACCACCGCGCAGCTTGAAGACATCATCAGCATTGCTACCATTGAGGTTCTGAATATTGCTGAAATTAAAGGTTGTTTGAGGTGCAACAAAAATACCGCTATTGATGCCATTAACTATCCAGGTATTAGTTATACCGCTAAAGCCGCCGAGGAGTAAATTAACACCCGTACCACCGTCAATAGTACCTCCTGGTGAGACAGCAGCATTGTTCATTAAGAAAGTATCAGTATTGAAACCACCTTTTAAGTTAGCAATATTACTGAAAGAAAGTAAGAAGTTTTGTCCTTGAACTAATCCAGTATCCTGACTGTTAATTGACCAATTTAAGGCTAAGGTAGAGTTAATTTGTAGAGTATTTAGTGGCGACGACACTCTACCACCATCAATAATACCTCCGGGGCTGAGTGAACCGCCAGGTTGGAAGATGAAAGTATTACCCCCTGAACCGCCAACTAGCTTACCGATATTGCTAAAGAGATTAATCGCTCCTTGCAGATTTCCTCTGTCAGCACCAGTAATCTCCCAAGTATAGGGTCTGCCATTAGTATTAGCTATCTGGATGGTATTAATATCAGCAAAGCCACCGCCATCAATGGAGTTAAAGCCAGATAAACTACCACCGCCACCGATAATGAAAGTATCAGCCCCTAAACCGCCATCAATGTTGCCAGAGAGACTACCGTTGTTATCGAGAATAAATGTATTTTCTCTATTGCCACCTTTCAGGTTGGCAATATTACTGAAACCACCTGTGATACCTGTAACCGTTCCTGCATCTGCCCCTGTCACAGTCCAAGTTGTCGTAATATTAGAATCGATCGCTAAAGTATCGTCACCACCTTCACCATTGACTGTACCTGATAAAGTACCACCAGCTAGAGTAAAGCGATCGCGTTCTGTTCCTCCTTGTAAATTACCGACATTAGTAAAGTTAATGGTTGCATTGTTCCCTTCAATGGGTGAGAAACTCAGACTACCCGCATCAGTTCCTGTCACTAACCATTGATTGAGTACATTGAGAGCTTGGAGAGTATTATTACCACCTTTACCATTGATCGAGGAGACTACACGTTCGTCAGCTATGGTGAAGGTATCTGCATTGTCACTACCCTCAAGCCTAGTAATGTTATTGAAAGAAATAGCAGTTTTAGGAATTCCGGAGTAACGATCGCTTGTGAGAGAAATTGCCTGACCAGCAAAGGCATCTTCTAGAGTTGCTGCTAACTGAATCTCCTGATTATTGAGCTTGATCACAAAGTAATTAGAGAAAGCTTGCCCGGTGACTAAATTATGATTGCGTCTGAAGTCGCTAGTTAAGATAGTTCCCCCGCCAAGACGATTAAATGATAATCCCTGCTCCTCTTGTTCGCCTTGTAATAAGCCAGCATTCTGCCCAGAAATTGTCCAATTAACAAAATTGGCACTGTTGCTTTGTAAGGTATTGTCTCCTGAATCACCATCAATGCTACCTGTCAAGCGAGCGTTTTTATTGACAATAAAGGTATCATTCACATTACTGCCAATGAGGTTACTAATCTGCGAGAATTGAAAGACGAAATTTGTTTCCCCTCTATCAATTCCACGTAAATTCCAGATGTCAGAAGGGCTTTGTTTTAAAGTATTAATTCCGCCACGACCGAAAATTCCGCCTGAATTGGTATCGAATCCTCCGATACGACCATTCTTAATACTGAAGAAATCGCTACTCGCACCACCAAATAGAGACTCAATCCTTTGGAAGTTGCTAACTGGTGTAAGTTGTCCTTCCATACTTCCATCAAAGCCAAGAAATATTGGTATTCTTCCGATGGCATTTGAAAAACTGTTTGCCAAGGCAATTCTGTAATCATCTATCTTAATCGCATAGTAGATGATGCTATCCCCAACTCCTTCCTCGTATTTTTCTAGATTCCAATCGTTCAACGATGATCTATCATCACTGAGAGCGCGGAAGGCGACAGCTTGACCATTAGACAAGTTATGGGGTCGAGCAAATTCGATAAATTCTCCGGTAAATTCGCTGACATTTAATCCAGGAATATTTTCGGCTGAACTACGTATACGATTAACATCATTTGCCTTAACTAAAAACTGAGGGCCATTAAGGGGAATAGCAGATTGCAAGTCAATGGGGATGTTGCTACCTGTTTGTGTTAGTTGAATCGTTAAGTTATCTTGACGAATGACTCGATAATATTCTCTATTAACAAGTGTTTCAGTTTCACCCGCTTGATAAGCATATTGATATTGGACGAGATCGCCCGTTACAAAGTTATGAGCGCTGGAGAAAGTAATTGTCTTGTTAGTTGTATCGACTCTGGAGCTATCGTAGGCAACATAGTCATATTGACCCAGGTTAAGTAGTGGGTTCCGCTCTACGCCTTCGCTGCCGATAAAGGTGTTTGTCTTGATCAGTTCGTGGTTATTGCCGCCGTCTATTGTTGGGGATAAGGAAATTGGAAAATTACTATTAGATAAATTAGTGAGTTTAACTGTAAAGTCATCTTGACGAATTACCTGATAGAAATCACCACTAACCAATCCACCAATATCTCCATTCGCTTGATTTGTGCCATTGCGATACTGGACGCGATCGCCTGTCACTAAGTTATGGCGATAGGAGAAGGTAATATTGTTGCCAGTATTGACAACGGAGGAAGAACTACCATCAAAAGTTAGCCCTGTGCTGGGGAATATCTTGCCAGCATTAAAGCCTTCAATGCTCCAAATATTAGCTGTATCGCTTCCTTGTAAGCTGTTATTGCCACCACCACCATCAATCGTTCCCGATAAACTACCATGAGGACGCAGGAAGAAAGTATCATTGTTGCCGTCACCTGTGATGTCACCAATATTTTGGAAATTCAGGCGAACTTGCTTAGTTAACCAATGTGTTCCTGTTATGGAAGTTCCTGGTATGGAAGGAAAAGACAACCCAGTAACGGTTTTTCCTTGATTATCCACAAGGGAAATAGTCGACTCATTAATTCTCCTGACTGTATATAACTCACCCCGTTTTAGTCCGCTTAGATCGTAGTTTATATCTTCAGGAGTGGAAATATCTGGAGGCAGATAATACTCGTGAGCATATAAGACAGTCTGACCATCCAATAAATTGTGGGGCTGTTGAAAGGTGATGCGATCAAAGCTAAATCTGGCTGGCGGGACAGGTTGTCCTAATGAGTTAAATCCTCCTACTAAGCTCAGTTGATCGTAAGCTTTTCCGGCATTGCCACCATCTATTTCCCAAGTAATACCTACGGTATTAATACCATCCATCAGGATCGCATTGTTTCCTTGTCCACCATCAATTTTTCCTATTACTCCCCAGTCGACTTGTTCTTTACCGTTAACTGTCAAAGTTGTGCTTTTGATTTTAAAGGTGTCGTTACCTGAGCCACCTGTTAAATTACCAATATAATTGAATTCGATATTAGTATTAGAACCGCCTTGATTGAGGGTGTTGCTAACACCAAAAATTCCCAAATCTTCCAGTGCAAAGCCATTAGAGACATTAATTGTCCAGGTATTATTGGTATCAGATGCAATTAAGGTGGTGCCAATACCGTTACCGATAAAGGTTTCGATGTTGTTAAAGTTATTGTCACCCAGGTTAATTACCACCGTGCCACTAGCTTGGGAGAAATCAACTACATCGGATGTATCAGCAAGATTATCACCACCGTCAACTGTACCAACTACCTGAGCAGTATCAGCGAAGTTAAAGTTATCTCCACCAGCATCGCTATTAATTACGGCACTAATCAGGGCATCGTTAGCGAAATTAAAGATATCATCACCACCACCAGCACTGATACTACCTGTAATATCAATGCTGTTGACGTTATCCGTCATGATCAAGCCATCGGCAGTGTTTTGGATGGTAACGATCAACTCAGTGGTAATACTGTTTGTACCTTGCTCAATTGTGTAGCTAAATGTATCGGTCAGGCTGGCACCTACAGGTAAGTTGACTACGGCTGGATCTGATAACTCCACTGCATAACTGTAAGTCCCATCCTCATTAATATTCAGTCTGCCATAGTTACCTGCAATTACAGTGGATTCATCACCTGTAACTATTGTGCCGTCAACATCGCTGATGGTGACGGTATCTTCAGGATTACGTGCCAATAGCCGCGCCAGTAGGTTGCCTGTAATCAGTGCCAAACTAAAGACTTCACCTGTGGCATCTGGTGGTACTTCTTCATCAATATGTACTACTGCATCTGCGGCTGTGAAGTTAAAGGTATCGACACCTGCACCACCCACTAAGTTATTAAAGCCAATAAAGGTAATGTTTTCGATCACTACCTCATTTTCGCCAGTAATTTCCCAAGTATTGGGTTGATCTGAGCCGATGATGGTGCTGTTTTGGTTATTGCCGATGACAACTTCAAATTCGCTGAAGTTAATGTCTTGTAGATTGAACACTACCGGATCAGCAATGCCTGACAAGTCGATGACATCCACTGTGCCATTAGTATTCTCTCCACCACTGACTGAGCCAGTAATTGTGCCTGTACCATTGACAATTACTGTATCGCCACCATCGCCTGCGTCAATGTTGCCTGTGAAGGTGACACCATCATTGACAATAAATACATCTTCATCTGCACCACCCACAAGATTTTCAATGTTGGTGAAGCCATTTCTGAGAACCAAGTTGGTGGTGACGGTTTGACCATTGACGGTGAAGGTTTCTGGTGTGGAATCGGAGATTGTACCGGAATCTTCGTCGGTTAAAGTCCAGGTAGTTGTAAAGTCATCATCATCATCGTCGGCACTACCTTGTTGCTCGATGGTATCCTTACCGCCACCACCATTAATTGCGCCGGAACCATACAGCACACCACCCTGTAACTTGAAGACATCATCAGCATCACTACCATTGAGGTTTTGAATGTTGGTGAAGTCAAAGGTATAAGTTGTGCCATCTTTAGTGGCGGTGAAATTGCCACTATTAACCCCATTCACCACCCAAGTATTGGTAGTATCAGTAATTCCGCCACTTAAGCTGTTAACTCCGGCACGCCCGTCTATTGTGCCACCTTCGGCAACAGTGGCATCTTCTAACTTAAATTCATCGTTACCTGCACTGCCTGTTAAGTTGGCAATGTTGTCAAATTCTAAGAGTAAGTCTTCTCCTGACACTTCTCCGCCATTTTGACGGTTGATTAACCAATTGAGGTCTGTATCAGCATTGATTTCTAGGGTATTTAGTTGTGGGTCGCCTTGTCCACCATCAACTGTAAAATCAAAGTTCGATAAGCCATTGTCCTCAAAGACAAAGGTATCTTCGTCATTACCGCCAATCAGTTTGTTAATTTCCCTAAATGCGGTGGTGTCGTTGCCATTGTCAACTGTACCAGCGTTTTCGGCGTTAATTGTCCAGTTATTCTCGACATTACCGCCCTGTAGGGTATTGTCACCTTCACCACCAGCGATCGCACCTGTAATGTAGCCATCTTCATCGAGGATGAAGATATCATTGTCATTGCCACCGGTCAGGTTAGCTATTTCTGTAAAGGCTGTGCTTCCGGAATTATTGGTAATATTCCCGGCATTTTCATCGGTAATTGTCCAAGTGTTCTCAGCATTACCGCCCTCTAAGGTGTTGTCACCTGCTCTACCTGCAATCTCACCTGTGATGCGGTTATCTGCTCGCAGAATGAAGGTATCGTCGTCATTACCGCCAATCAGGTTGCTAATTTCTGTAAAGTTGGTTCTACCGCCTTGATTATCAATCTCACCTGCATTTTCATCGCTAATTGTCCAATTATTCTCGACATCACCACCTTGTAAGGTGTTTTCGCCTGTTCTACCTGCAATCTCACCTGTGATGTGGTTATCTCCTTGCAGGATGAAGGTGTCATCATCATTACCACCAATCAGGTTGGCGATTTGAGTAAAGTTGGTGGTGCCGTCACGATTGGTGATATTCCCGGCATTTTCAGCCGTAATTGTCCAAGTATTCCTAACATTATCACCTTGGAGGGTATTTGTACCTCCACCACCAGCGATCGCCCCGGTGATATGGCTATTGTCTTCTAGGATGAAGATGTCAGCTTGATCATTACCTGTGAGGTAGGCGATTTGGTTAAATTCTGTTCTACCTGTGCTATTTTCAACTACCCCGGCATTGTTATCGGTAATTCTCCAGGTATTGCTGACATTACCCCCTTCTAGGGTATCGTTACCGCCACCGCCTGATATCTCGCCTGTGATGCGGTTATCTCCTTCTAGGATGAAGGTATCATCATCATTACCACCAATCAGGTTGGTTATTTGTGTAAAGTTAGTGTTATCACCACGGTTCTCAATATAACCTGCGTTTTCAGCCGTAATTGTCCAAGTATTCCTGACATTGCCGCCCTTGAGGGTATTGTCGCCTTCTTTACCAGCTATTTCACCTGTGATTTGACTGTTATTTTCCAGGATGAAGATGTCATCATCATCACCACCAATCAAGTTGGTTATTTCTGTAAAGTTGGTTGTGCCGTCACTATTGCTGATATTCCCAGCATTTTCATCTGTAATTGTCCAGGTGTTATATGAGTCACCGCCTTCTAGGGTGTTTTTACCATTGCCACCATCGATTGTGCCTGTGATGTGGCTGTCTTCTGACAGAGTGAAGGTATCAGCTTGATTACCACCGATGAGGTTGGCAATTTCCCTAAACGAAGTTATCTCGCCACTACCAATATTGGTGAGATCACCCATATTGTCAGTGACAATTGTCCACTCGTTATCGACATTCCCACCTTGTAGGGTGTTGTTACCACCTCCACCAGCGATTTCGCCTGTGATTTGACTGTCACCTTCCAGGATGAAGGTGTCATCTCCATCGCCGCCAATCAGGTTGGCAATGTCGCTAAACTCTGTTGTCCCGGCAATATTATCAATACTGCCTGTATCGTTACTGGTAATTGTCCAGGTATTTTCGACACTACCCCCTTGTAGGGTGTTGTTACCACCTCCACCGACGATTTCGCCTGTGATTTGACTGTTGTTTTCCAGGATGAAGGTGTCATCTGCATTACCACCAATCAGGTTAGCAATGTCGCTAAACTCAAGTGTCCCGGCAATATTATCAATACTGCCTGTATCGTTACTGGTAATTGTCCAGGTATTTTCGACACTAACCCCTTGTAGGGTGTTGTTGCCACCATTGCCATCAATGCTACCTGCGAGGCTGCCGGCAACAGTCAGGGTAAATGTATCACTGCTACTACTACCGACTAAATTACCGATATTGGTAAAGCCGAGAGAGACTCCTGTGACACTACCAGTGTTAGCACCAGCGATCGTCCAGTCCAGAGATTGATTACTGCCTTTGATGGTGTTGAGGTTAGCTAATCCGCCACCCTCAATGCTGCCATCTAAACTGCCTCCAGCCTCCAGTGTGAAGGTATCAGCACCTAATCCACCCCGGACAGTGGCAATATTTTTAAATCCACTAGCCAAGTTAGTGACAGTTCCAGCATTGCTACCAGCGATTGTCCAGTCATTGTTTCCTGGGCCAGCTTCTAAGCTATTGAGTAAGGCAATACCGCCGCCGTCAATAGAACCACTTAAGCTGCCCCCAAGACTGAAGATGAAGATATCGCTGGACGCTCCCCCGATGAGAGTGCCGATACCAGAGAAGGTTTTGATACCTGCACCGCTTGTGAGTGTTCCCGAATTGAATCCTGTAATTGTCCAAACATTGGCACAATCACCTGCTTGTAAGGCATTCTCTCCCGTGCCACCATCAAAGGTTTGTGTGGCTTCGCAGGGAGTTTCTTCCTCCTCTTCCTCCCGATCTGGATCTTGCTCCTCTGGATCTGGCTTTTCCGCCTTTGTTGGTCGCGGTGGTATGGGTGGTGGTGGTTCTGGTCGCGGTGGTATTGGTGGCGGTGGTTCTGGTCGCGGTGGTATGGGTGGTGGTGGTGGTGGTGGCGGCGGTATTGGTATTGGTATTGGTATTGGCGGTATTGGTATTGGTATTGGTATTGGTGGTATTGGTATTGGTATTGGTATTGGCGGTAAGATTATCGGTGGTCTTGGCGGTATTGGCGGTGCTGGTTGTTGTGGTATTGGCTCTGGTAGCGGTCTCGGTGGTTCTGGTGGTTCTGGTGGTTCTGGTGGTTCTGGTGGTTTTGGTGGTTCTGGTCGATTATCCGGGGGTACAAATGCACCAACAACTAGAGTATCTTTACCTGCTCCACCAACGAGTTTCTCAATGTCTAGATAGTTGATAGTTACAGGATTAACATCTCCTGTGGTCAGTGTCCCAGAAAGGCCACTGGTCATTGTCCAGACGTTGGTTTGATTGTTAGAAGAGAGGGAATCTTGTCCTGCACCGCCATCTAAGGTGATTTTGGGGCTACCGTCTGTGACGCTAACTGTAATTACGTCATCTCCTGCTAAGGTTTTGACCTCAACTGCTTCGACTCCAGTCCAGTTGACTAATTCTAGAGTGCCGTCGGCGGTGGTAATTTTGTTATTGGCAACTTCTAGGTTGTCTGCATCCTCACTACCTCGGACAACGAGGGTATCTTTTCCATTACCTCCATCTACAGTGGAAATGCCCAAAACAGAGATAATTAAGGTATCATCGCCATCACCACCGTTTAAGGTGTCGTTGCCGCCGCTTCCAGCTAAGGTATTATCCTGACTATCGCCTATGATTAAGTCATTGCTAATTCCTCCTGTGACATTTTCTATACCTTGAATGCCATTAGTGATGTTAGTAGCACTACCAACAGTTAAATTGACGGTGATGCCTGTGGTGTAGAAAGAATAGTCTAAGACATCTTTGCCTGTGCCACCAGCGATCGCTCCCACAATTCCAACATTATCTAACAACTGGAATACGTCATCGCCTGCACCACCGAAGAGATTGATAGTAGAGGTACCTGTAATTGTGAACTGATCAGGGCCAATTCCACCAACTAAATTTTCAAAACTAGTTAAATATACTTGTTGTTCGTTACTGAAATACCAGCTACCATCGTCGATTTGCCAAGTAGCTTCTGCATCTACACCAGTTAAGGTATCATCGGCACTACTACCCGCGATCGCATCAATGTTAAAGAAGTTCTGGCTAATTCCTGTGGCTGTGCCTATAAAACCATCTATAATTCCCAGGGTAAACAGGGTGACTTGCCTTGCTGTTGTGTAGGCTGCAAAGTCGAGAGTATCTGATTCTGCACCGCCGTCAATTACTCCATTTAAGACAGCCTGATCGGTGAATACAAAGCTATCATCACCATCTTGTCCAAAGAGATTGATGGTGTGTGTACCACTAACCCTAAAAGCGTCGGCTTTTGAACCACCAGCAAATATCTCGAAGTTGTCTAGATAAAGCGATTTATCATTGAGCGATTCATCTTTGATAATATACCAATCGGTTTCTGCCTGTGACCTGTCTTCTAGTAACCAAGTAGCGGCCTCATCTAAGCCTGTGATCGAGTCTGTTCCGCTTCCCCCGACAATTCCGTCAATATTGAAAAAGAGATTTTCATCTTGCTGTCCGTTCCAGCCTTGACTATCTCCTAGTCCAGTCAGGGCAATTTGCACTCCTGTGTTGGAGTTACTAAAATCAAGGCGATCATTTTCTGTACCGCCATCAATTGCACCTGTAAAGTCAGCACCATTGGCGAACAAGAATGTATCTGCGCCACCTTGTCCAAAGATATTGACTGTTTGTGTGCCATTAATACTAAAAATATCTGTTTCAGAGCCACCAACTAAATTTTCAAAGCTAGAAAAATTGATATCATTCGGCTCAATATCATTATCATTCCTATTGATATACCAATTAGTATCATTTAGTAGCCAGTCGGCTGCTACATTTGTACCAATGAGTGTATCTGTCTGTGTGCCACCAATAATCTCATCAATATTAAAGAATAAATTGCTAATTGCGGATTCTTTGCCGACAAAGCCATCAACATTTCCCGCTTGAAACAAGGCGACTTGTCGCGCCGTTGTGTAAGCAGCAAAATCTAGTTTGTCGGTATCTTTGCCGCCATCAATATCACCGATTAAGGTAGCTGCATCGGCAAACTCAAAGTTGTCAGTTCCCTCTCTACCTGAAAGATTGACTGTTTGTGTTCCCTCAATCCTAAATGTATCTGTTCCTGCACCACCAATTAAATTCTCGAAGTTGCTGAAATTGAGAATCCTGTCTATGGGATTGAGGACATCGATAATATTGGTACTTTCATACCTACCAGTATTGTTCAGTATCCATAATGCTGTGGCAGATACCCCAAAGATGTTGTCACTATTTGATGTTCCGGCTTCGATGTTATCAATGTTAGTAAAGTAGCCTTCATCAAAAGAATCTTCTGTGCCGACAAACCCATCTATTTGTCCGTAGGTAGTTAAGATAACATTGCGATTTGTGGTGTAGGCTGTGTAGTCGAGGATATCTACACCTGTACCGCCATCAATTGTCCCTGTGAGGGTGGCTGTGTCACTGAATTGGAACGTATCTGAGCCAGATCCGCCTATCAGGTTGGCTATTTGTGTGCCAGATATGACAAAGTTATCAACATTGTTACCACCCACTAAATTCTCAATGCCTGAGAAGTTGAGGATATTGGTGCTGAGGTAACGGTTTGTGCCGTCTATTTCCCAATTAGCAGCAGCGTTAATCCCTGTGAGGGTGTCAGTAGCACTACTACCAACTATTGTGTCAATATTCTTAAATCCCTCTGTAATGGCTGCTTCTGTTCCATTCCAGTCATTACTAATGCCTAAGCTTGTGAGAGCAATTTGTCTGGCTGTAGTATAGGCTGCATAGTCGAGGGTGTCTGCACCTGTACCGCCATCAATTGTCCCTGTGAGGGTGGCTGTGTCATTGAATTGGAAGGTATCTGCACCCGCACCACCAATGATATTAGCTGTTTGTGCGCCTGATATTGTAAAGGTGTCAGCATCACTACCACCTACTAAATTCTCAATGCCTGAGAAGTTGAGGATATTGGTGCTGAGATAACGGTTTGTGCCGTCAATTTCCCAATTAGCCGCAGCGTTAATTCCTGTGATGGTGTCAGTAGTACTACTACCAACTATCGTGTCAATATTATTAAAACCATTGCTAATAGCTGCATCTGTGCCGCTAAAGCCATCACGAATACCTAAATCTGTGAGAGCAATTTGTCTGGCTGTAGTATAGGCTGCATAGTCGAGGGTGTCTGCACCTGTACCGCCATCAATTGTCCCTGTGAGGGTGGCTGTGTCATTGAATTGGAAGGTATCTGCACCCGCACCACCAATGATATTAGCTGTTTGCGCGCCTGATATTGTAAAGGTGTCAGCATTACTACCACCAGTGAGATTTTCCACGCCTGAAATATCTAAACTGTTGGTGCTGATATAACGATTGGTGCCGTCGATTTCCCAATTAGCGGCGGCGTTAATCCCTGTGAGGGTATCATTGCCACTACTACCGACTACAACATCAATGTTGGTAAAGTTATTGCTAATTGTTGTTTCTGTACCGATAAAACCATCGCTGCTACCTAAGTTAGTCAGGGTGATTTGTCTGGCGGTGGTGTAGGCTGCATAGTTGAGGGTATCTGCACCTGTACCACCATCAATTGCACCGATGAGACTCGCACTTTGATTAAATTGGAAAGTATCTGCACCTGCACCACCTGTGAGATTAACTGTTTGTGTCCCACTAATCACAAAGGTATCGACATTGTTACCACCAATCAGGTTTTCCCATCCAGAGAAACTCAAACTATTGGTGCTGAGATAAACATTTGTGCCGTCGATTTCCCAATTGGCGGCGGCGTTAATCCCTGTGAGGGTATCGTTGCCACTGCCGCCACTTAAGGTATTAATGTTGGTAAAGTTAACGGAAATTGTGGCTTCTGTACCGGTAAAGCCATCTTGACTACCTATGCTAGTCAGGGTAACTTGTCGTGGGCTGGTATATTCTGCATAAGTCAGGGTATCTGCACCAGTACCACCATCAATTGCACCTGTGAGGGTGGCATTGTTGGCAAATCGGAAGACATCAGCACCCGCACCACCGATGAGATTAGCTGTTTGTGTACCGATAATATTAAAGGTGTCGATGCCAATGCCACCGACAAGATTGGTAAAGCCTGTGAAATCTAGGGTATGGGTGCCATCGTCGTAGGTGGAGATGTTATTAATTTGCCAGCTACTAATCAATGCCCCTGTTTTATCTTCGAGGGTGTCGCCTGTAACGTTTGAGCCTGTGAGTTTATCTACACCTAAAAAGGCAACTGGCCCAATACCACTAAAACCATTAGTATCGTTTTTTTCTAGAACTGTGCGTTTGGGAGTCGTGAAACCACTTAAATTTAATTCATCAACTCCGGCTAAGGCATCAAAGACAACTGCTAACCCAGCATTAGCTACAGAAGCATCTATTGTCAGTTTATCTGCTCCCGCCGTACCGATGACTTTGATGAGGTTATCGACGCTGGGAGTTATGACAGTGGAATCAATGACTGTTGAGGTGAGATTGTTGAATAATTCAATGGTCGTGGTGTTGGCATTGTACCGCAGGGTTAAATCCTGGTCGATGGTACTGGTAACTGTCGCGCCAGATAAGCGGATGTTGTTTTTACCCGTTAAGTCTTCGATGCGGGAGAATTTTAAGGTGTGAGTGCGATCGCTAAAGGTGGGATCAGCATCTAAATTCCACTCACTTTCACTAAAGGCGGTAGGATTGGCTGTGAGGGTATCTCTGGTATTTGCGGAACCGACTATGGTATCAATACCTGCAAAGCTGACTGTCCCTGTACCATTAAATCCAGTGATATTTGCACCATTGAGAGTGAGATTAATTGCTGTGGGGAAGTTGCTAAAGTCGAGGGTATCTTCGCCTGTACCACCAGTAATTAGTCCTGTGGGATTGACACTCAATTGGAATAGGTCGGCTTGATTACCACCAGTCAGGTTTTCAAAGCTATTCCACTCTAAGATATTTGTACTCAGATAACGATTAGTACCGTCAACTTCCCAGGTAGCAGAGGCATTTAAACCGATGAGTGTATCTGTGCCTGTACCACCTGCGATCGCACTAATATTAGTAAATCCTCCGATGATGCTGCTGTGTGTCCCCGCAAACCCATCACTACCACCTAAACCTGTAAGGGTGACTTGCTGTGCTGTGGTGTAGGCGGACGCATCTATGGTATTGGAGTCTGTACCACCATCAATTGTGCCAGTTAAATTCGCAGCATTGTTGAATTGGAATCGATCTGCACCCGCTTGACCTCTTAAATCAGCCGTTTGATTACCAGTAATAATAAAGGTGTCGGTATTGCTACCCCCAGTCAAATTTCTGAAGCCTGTGAAACTGAGGCTATTGGTACTAATATAACGATTTGTACCGTCTATTTCCCATATCGCAGAGGCATTTAACCCTGTGAGTGTGTTACTTGCATTACCACCAATGACGTTATCAATATTGGTAAATTGTTGTGTGAGGTTGCTTGTGCCTGCAAACCCATCACTACTACCTAAACCTGTGAGGTTGACTTGTTGTGCTGTGGTGTAGGCGGACGCATCTATGGTATCGGAGTCTGTACCGCCATCAATTGTGCCAGTTAAATTGGCAGCATTGTTGAATTGGAATCTATCTGCACCAGCTTGACCTCTTAAATCAGCCGTTTGATTCCCAGTAATAATAAAGGTGTCGGCATTGCTACCCCCAGTCAAATTGCTGAAGCCTGTGAAACTGAGGTTATTGGTACTGATGTAACGATTTGTGCCGTCTATTTCCCATGTAGCGGAGGCATTTAACCCTGTGAGTGTGTTATTGCCACTACCACCAATGACGTTATCAATATTGGTAAATTGTTGTGTGAGGTTGCTTGTGCCTGCAAACCCATCACTACTACCTAGACCTGTGAGAGTGACTTGTTGTGCTGTGGTGTCGGCAGAATAATTAAGAGTATCAATTCCCGTACCACCATCAATCGTCCCACTCAATGTAGAGCCATTACTCAACTCAAAAATATCTGCGCCTGCACCAGCGTTGATATTGACTGTTGTGGCACCATTAATGGCGAAGGTATCTTGTAGACTGCCACCAATCAAGTTGTCAATATCATTAAAGCTAATCTGATCATTTAGCGTTCCTGTCCCATTGCCAGTGATAGTCCACAGATTCGCCTGATTCAGACCAGTTAATGTATCGTTTCCCCGGCCTGTGATGTTTTCTGTTTCTGTGAACTCAAATATATCTGTGATATTACCAGCGTTTGTTCCTGTGATATTCCAGTTGACATTTACTCCACCAGGGCCAAATATTGTATCTGCGTCTGCACCACCAGCAAATGATAATTGCCCACCAGTAGTTTGTAGAATTTGAATTAAAGACGCATCTAAAAATAGAGAATCATCCCCAGCTAAGAGATTGACATTGATCTGAGTCTGGGATGAGAAGGTGAATATCGCATCTACTGAAGAGTAATTCGTATTGTCAGTACTGTACTCTAACCTATCAGCATTGACTCGCAGATAAAGACTATCCCCAGCCGCACCACCTGTAAAAGTTACTGTATTTGCTGTTAACCCTTCAATTGTTAACGGATTAGTTGCAGAGTTTACTAAAGGTGCAGATTCTAGTGGCTGGTTAGCGTCCATAAGTCTTTACTGGAATATATTTGGTTAAAAATATTGCCTGGACATTATTGAGTAATTTATTGTTATCGATTTAGATGTGGCTGTTTGAAATGCAGCACATAGTAATCCATCAAACAATAAATTTGTTTTGGATAGTGATCAATAAAGATATTTTTAGGGCTTTCAACACAAGCCTCTAATTACTATGTAGGGAACAACCTAAAATTCCAGTAATTTTACTGAAAAACTCACACGAAGATGATTAAAGCACATAATCAGAACTTACGCAATAACTTGCTCAAATTCTTATAAATTCCTGTTTTTTGCTGTTCCTATCTTCATACTTTTGCGTCTTCAGAATTCATGACTATGTCATCATCAAATATGAGTAAATGCTACACTTTTACCATGAAAAGAAATAACCGATTAAATAGAAATAAGAGGCTGAATGTAAAAAATAGCCCCTAATTCATAGTTATTGTCAAACTATTGAGATGATTTCCAACACCAAACTTTAGTTAAAAAGATTTGCGGTTTTCTCAGTGGTTTAGAGAAGGCTATATAATTTGAAATTCTTGATGTGAAGTCAAGAATCTTCCATGAAAAACGGTGTATCTAAACATTTGGGATAATTGATATCCTTTGATTTTAGTACATTTGAATTTGCTATTTACTCTGCTACGGCATTGGGAAACTGAAGCAAATCCGTTGTTCCTATATTGATAGGATAATTTTCATCATTATTATTCAAAAATTTTCTGTTAACAAGTTCTTTTAGCGTTTGTACATCATGATGCCATTTATCAATCACTTCACCAATAGCTGCTAAACGGGTATTGGGATCTTGTTGATTCAATGTACGGCTGAAATTAGCAGAAAATAAGACAGCTGGTTTAATCGTTTGATCTGGATACTTTAACTGAGCTTCATTAATATCCAAATATAGCTGTGTTTCATCTAGTGTATAAACTAGCCGAACAGATGCTTCCACCGGTGCAGAACCAAAATCTTGCCACACTCCAGACTGAAGTAGTGTGCTAACCGTGTAATTACGCCCGTTGATATCTTTTTTATCGTAAGGAGCAAAACCACGTAAGTTAATGCCTACACCCTGATAGTTTACCTGTTTGACTATCTGAATATATTTATGCGCTATTGATGGAATTTGTACATCGCTAGGTTCTTTATTGGCGAGTGCTTCAGCAAAAATCACTCTATTAACCTCTGCAACAATGCTGACTCCATTTTGGTATACAACTTGAGCAGCAGTATTAGTGAGAACTGGCGGCCTAGCTAATTCCCAATCGCTAGGTACAATACCTGTATATTTCAGAAAGTCTGCGGTTAAAATACTTGGGTTTTGCTGACGTAGTGCGATCGCAATTAAAAGTTCTTGAACTTCAAAACTTTGGCTCATCTTTTCTCCATATCAGTATGTGAGATCAAAATTTAATGTTCTTTTATGCTCTGTGATATGAGCATACACTGATGTAAGCGACTACAGTAGTTAATTTTTAATAAAAAACCAGTTAAATATAGTGAATATACTTATATTTTTATTCAGTTTTTATCCAATTAGGTACAAGATATGAGTAATTGTTAATCAATAGACAAAAAGATACTGCTTTCAAAGATAGTCTGTGTAGTAAAAATCCTTATAATGCCTATAGAATAAGGATTTTTTTCAAAGCGGGCGATGGGACTCGAACCCACGACGTTCACCTTGGGAAGGTGACATTCTACCACTGAATTACGCCCGCATTAACAGGTAGGATTATAACACTATTTTTGGGCGTTGCATAAATGCGGGATGAACTGAGGCTTTTGTACAAAGCAGAATATTGATTCTACCCTTCTCCTTCTCCTGTCGGAGACGCTGCGCGTAGCTTGCTTCCCGTAGGGTACGGAGACGCGAACGGGTTCCGCGTTAGCGGTATGCGTCTACCCTGCGGGTTCTGCTTACAGTATGCGTGTTAGCGTTAGCGGGGACGTAGCCCGATAAAAATCATCCCACTAATCAGCAACGCCTATTTTTGCAGTGTAGATAATATCTGCATTCCCATCATGTGTTGGCACAATCTCTTATACCAATTCAAAATTCAAAATTCAAAATTCAAAATTCAAAATTAAGAAAGTCAGATTTGGTCTGGGTTTTAAGGTTTGGATGTGTTACTTGATTTTGGAGAATTGGTATTATACAAAACGTGCAGGATCTCCCAGGGAAGAAAGAGATGACATTCTTCCTACCACAGGTCATGGTTCATACTTGCGTCACAATGTTACTGTATTCAGATCACCGTCATACAGTGAAAAGATGCGGAACATAGATAGTGATAAGCTATTTTGCTTTTAAGTTGCACAATCCGTCGTGAGGGCTGTTGACTGTCAACGGCCAACAGTTAACAGTCCTTATTAGTAGTTATGCAATTTAGACGCGCATTAGCTTAACTGCTTAATGTATTTTCTAGCGAAAACATAAATTTAGCTAGCACACACAGTAATACCTGAGTTAAAAAGGATGAATCTGAATTATCTTCAGTTCTAATCGGGTATTTCCTGATTATGTATTTTTGTCAACAAAAAAGCGGGAATTGCTATCCAACTTGAGTAACTAATATGTTCAACGCTACAGAAATTTTAATTGATGCTTTTGTGAACCAAATTCGAGAAGGTTACACTCGGACTTATGGTTGTTTAAAGAATGATTACCAAGACATCATCGCTTGGGCTGGTAGCATGGCTTTGGAAAACATCGCTAATAGTGATGCGCTTTATCACAATGTCGAACATTCAGTATTAGTTACTCTTGTAGGACAAGAAATTTTGCGTGGTAAACACATCCGAGAAGGTGGCGTTTCTAGCGAAGACTGGTTACACTTTATCATTTCTTTGGTGTGCCATGATATCGGCTATGTTAAAGGAGTCTGCCGACAAGACCAAGAACACGCAGGATTATATGCGACTGGTGATAATGGCAGAATGATTTCTCTGTTGCCTGGAGCTTCTGATGCTAGTCTGACACCCTATCATGTTGATAGAGCTAAACTATTTATTGATGAGCGTTTTGGCGGTCATAAACTGATAGATGCTGAAGTAATTAAAAGCAATATTGAATGGACTCGCTTTCCTGTACCCACAGCAGAAGACCATCAAGAAACAACTAACTTTGCTGGATTAGTGCGTGCTGCTGATTTGATTGGGCAATTAAGCGACCCGCGTTATTTGAAAAAAATTACATCTTTATTCTATGAATTTGAAGAAACTGGCATCAATAAAGTTTTAGGCTACGAAACGCCAGCCGATTTACGCAAAAACTATGCCAAGTTTTACTGGAATGGTGTTCATCCTTATATTAAAGATGGTTTACGCTATCTATCTCTGACACAGCAAGGTAAACAAATTATGGCTAATCTTTACTCGAATGTGTTTGTGGTAGAACATGAAAGAACTCAAGAGGAACATCTCTACCTAGTTGAACAACTCCATGCTTAGATGATAGTCATTGGTCATTGGTCATTGGTCATTGACAACCGACCACTGACCACTGACACCAGACAAAAGGCAAATAAATTATGAATTGGTGGCAAAGACTTCAGAAAAATCCTTTAGCGCAATTTGGGGCTATTTTACTTTTAATATTTTATTTGGCGGTGATTGCGGCTGATTTTATCGCTCCATACGACCCTTACACTTCTCAACCGAATGGTTCGCTATTACCGCCAACTAAGATTTATTGGGTTTCAAAAACATCAGGTAAGTTTATCGGCCCCCACGTTTATCCCACAACACAAGGTAATACAGACTTAGAAACAGGCGATCGCCAACTCATTGTAGACGATAAAAAGCCCTCACCTGTGCGTTTCTTTGTCTCTGGGCCAGAATACCGACTGTTACAGCTAAGTTTACCCCTACCCCCCAAGTGGGAAGAAACCACAATTATCCCCGGTATCCCCTTAAATTGGCATTTATTCGGTGCAGATAATGGGGCAAAACTCAACATCTTAGGTACGGACGAACAAGGCCGCGACCAATTTAGCCGCCTCCTACATGGTGGACGCATTAGTATGTTTATCGGCATTATTGGGGTGGTAATTACTTTTCCCCTCGGTTTGCTAATAGGGGGAATTTCCGGCTATTTCGGTGGTTGGACGGACAGCATTATTATGCGGATTGCAGAAGTGCTGATGACTTTCCCCAGTATTTATCTGTTAGTTACCTTGGGGGCAGTTTTACCGGCTGGTTTAACTAGCAGTCAGCGATTTTTACTCATAGTTTTGATCACCTCTGTAATTAGCTGGGCTGGGTTAGCCAGGGTAATTCGTGGACAAGTGCTGTCAATCAAAGAACGAGAATTTGTCCAAGCCGCCAGGGCTATGGGTGGTAAGCCAATATATATTATTCTGCGTCATGTTCTGCCGCAAACTGCTACTTATGTAATTATCTCTGCTACTTTGGCGGTTCCTAGCTTTATCGGTTCAGAAGCAATACTCAGTCTCATCGGTTTAGGCATCCAACAACCAGACCCATCTTGGGGTAATATGCTATCTCTAGCTAGCAATGCTTCCATATTAGTGCTGCAACCTTGGTTAATTTGGCCGCCAGCCGTGTTAATTATTTTGACAGTTTTAGCTTTTAATTTACTCGGTGATGGCCTTAGGGATGCCCTTGATCCTCGGAGTTTACGCCGCTAGTACCCCAAGACTTTACCCAGGTTATTGTCCTGGGTAAAAGGCGATCGCAGATTTATTTGATAACAATCTAGCTTTTTTAACTCCTGGTTTCGATGTCATACAACTGGCAGAGGGTGAGGAGTTTTTGTTTGAGGAGCGATCGCACATTCTCAGGCGCTATAATCACACAATCGGGGGTATATTGCATAATTTCTCGAATAAACCAAAAGGTACTAGAGACACGCCTGACAACTCGCCGCACTCGTTTTGTATCTGGTAGCCATTCATTGACAATATCTTCTGGTTTGGCTTGATAAGCAAAACCTAAATTACCTAATAAATGTATTTCTACATCTATCTCTGCTAACCCCGAAAGCCATTCACCAGTAACAGGTAATACCGCAGCATCTTGTATCCTATCTAAACGTAGACTCCAATTGTGCCGTAATTCTGCCACATCCAAGTTACCCTCAGTCTCTTCAGACCAGCAATCAAGATATTGACGCTTTTCATGAAGGTTAACTTCGGCGTAACGGACATTGAAATTCCAGACGTGATGTCTAGCATCTTGATAACTCAGTTGAAACGGCTGCTGGCGTAAGATGTAACGGTCTATTTCTAAACGCCACTGCGGGGGTAGGTTTCCTAAAAAATTTTCGATGTCGGGACGTAGAGGTATTGGTAGTTCACTACGTTCAAGTAATAATTTTGCAATTATCTGCGCTTGCTCATTTTGCCCGATGTCTGCTAATACTCTCATTGCTCGGTCAAGCGCACGGATACGCGATTCTGACCAGTCGTGATTTTTACCAATAGTCAAATGATGACGAGCGATCGCTTCTATCAACTTGGAGATGTTCGGGCGATCGCCCCACATCATACCAAATTCCAGAGCCAAGTTTTCTAACTCAGCTTTATCCCGTTCTGATACCGATAGCGTTATAGACTGACCTTTGCGACTCATTAAAAATGTCCGTACACTTCACACGTATAATCTCTTGTCAACTTCTATTTTGCGTGCCAATATAGTTTTTAACAACCAGTTACGGACACTATTTAAGTTTATGTCCGAAAGTTACAAAATTACTCTCAAGTCCGTTTATTCTCAAACCGTCCCCACACCTGATGGGGTGCAAATACCTGAAAATTGGTCACTATCTTGGCATCAAGCCGCAACTTTACAAGCACTACGCAATCCCAATATTGACGTAGTGTTCAATACTGCAATGACAGGCGATGGTAAAAGCTTGGCTGCATATTTAGAAGTTCTCCAGGGTGAATTTTCTGCAATTGGACTTTACCCAACTAATGAATTAGCCCGTGATCAAGAAATACAAATTCAGGGATATATAGAAGTATTCAAACCAGAAAATCAACCCCGTGTAGTTAGATTGAGTGGGGCTGATTTAGAAGTTTATGCAGAAAATGAGGGATTGAAAAAAGGTCAAGCAATTGGTACTCTCACTAGCCAAAGAGAAGCGTTATTAACAAACCCAGATATTTTCCATTATTTACATAGAGGGGCTTACATAATTCGTAGCGACAGTCCCGATAAACTCTGGGGAAAAATAGACAAGGATTTTGACTTATTTATTTTTGATGAATTTCACGTTTTCGCAGCACCACAAATAGCTAGTGTAATTAACACGATGTTGTTAATTCGCTGTACAAATCGCCGGAAGAAGTTTCTATTTCTTTCTGCGACACCAGATAGTAATTTAATTGATAGGCTAAAACTAGCAGGATTTCGCTGTCAAGAAATCAACCCAATTGCACAAGAAAAATATCAATTTCCTGACAATCCAGAATTAGAACAGCAACTTAAAACTCAAGGATGGCGACAAGTTGCGCGGACAATATCATTGGATTTTATTCCTTTAGAGCCGAGTTTTAAAGCCTCAGAAGTTTGGTTAAAGGAAAATAGTAATTTAATTTTAGAGCAGTTTCAGCAATATCCAGGAAGTAAAGGCGCAATTATTCTTAACTCAATTGCAGCAGTAAAACGGTTGACTCCATTTTTTCAAGAAATTTTACAGCCTCATGGATTACAAGTAGGAGAAAATACAGGGTTATCAGGAAAGGCGGAAAAAGAGCGGAGTTTGTCGGCTGATTTAGTTTTAGGAACCAGCACAATTGATGTCGGGGTTGATTTTAAAATCAATTTTTTAATTTTTGAATCCTCGGATGCTGGTAACTTTATTCAACGCTTGGGACGCTTGGGTAGGCATGACGGTTATGAAAAAGATGGTGCAAAAATTAAGTTTCAAAATTTTACAGCGTTTGCTTTAGTTCCTAACTTTTTGGTAGAACGCTTATTTTCGGGAGATACACCACCTTTAGAGGTGAATAAGATTTGCGATCGCCCGACTTTTCATAAGATTATCGCGGATAAATATCGCCAAATCAATGATTTTCGTGGCTATTATAAACGTTGGGGTGCAGTACAGTCATTTTACTTGTGTTGGCAATTAGGCGATCGCACCATTAAACAACAGTACGCCCAAAGCCGAGAACAGTTGCTAAAAGCCTGTGAGGAAGTATTTGACACCAGTTTAAAATCTGTAGCTGGACGTGTTGCAGGATGGGCAAAAGATTGGCAAGCACTATCAGGTAAACAGGGAAATCCCATTGGTGATGATGCTGCTAGTTTTCGCGGTTCGAGTCCTTTGCAATGTGGTTTGTATGATTTAACGGAAGAAAACGAAGCAGACAGATTTAAAACCTACGATTTACCTGGAATTTTAGGTAATTTAGAAATCGAAGTGTGGACGGAAGCGGCATTTACACGGACACTTAAGGAAACCGCAGCGCGTACCGGACAACCCATAGCTAAAGGTAGATTTGCTCACTGTCTAGCATTTATGAAGTTGCGTTCCTACCGTGAGGAAAGGGTGAACTGGAAATTTACCTACTCTGGCGACTTGCAGCCAATTGCTGATGCTTGGAAAGTTCAAGTTTTAACGGGTGTGGAAATTTGGCAACCTGAAAACTATTGGATTGGGGAAATCAACAAACGACTGAAGAAGGAAGGTTTAGTCTGTTATGTGCTGCGCCGTCCTGTGGCAGAAGTGCGGATGCGGCTAAGGCTACCGATGCACTTTCAGATTTACCCAATTAGCGATCGCTACAGTTTTCATGATACGACAGCACCTTATTCCATAGCTTTTGGTCATTCTGCGTTGTTGCTGGACACTTTGGCATACACCTTTAAAAGTAAAGGAGATGAAATATGGATTGCTTGAGGTTTCAATCCCTGATAGGGATTTTGGTTATTGTGACGGAGAAGAAGCTTACGCCAGTAAGTTCAGACGTATTTGTTTCAATCCCTGATAGGGATTTGTTCTCACCAAGTTAACTGGTTGAGTTTCCGCCTTAATTTGAGAATAGCAGATAGTAGACAATATTAAGCGCCATCAAGTCCTGACATATTTGACTAGTTAAATATGTCAGATACTCAATGGCTTGACACTAGCTATCGTTTGGTTTAGTTTCTGAATATGCAATTCCTGAAACTGAATAATAGCTTAAGGATTTTGTGTATCCGCCTAATATTGAAGGAGATAAAACTAAAAATGTCCAAACGCAAGAAGACTAAAGTTGAGCTTTTGATAGATGTTCTGCGTGATGGTGCGTGGCACTTGGGTGATGAACTAGCTATAAAAGTTGGTTATCCTTTTGCAGATGCTATTAACAAAGCTCGCACATTGGGTTATGAGATTGAAACTGCTTGGGCTGGAGTTGGTCGAAAACATAAATATCGACTAATAGCAGTGTAAACTTTCTCTGGTTTATGTGAAGTGATCTCATGTAAACAGAAAATCTCTGAATCAGAGAGGGAAGCTCTTAATAGCTTGCGGCATTAAGTTCAGCCATAAGCAATCTCAGCCCCCAGATGCCAAACGCTCAGATGCGTTCAGCAGATGGCTGGCATGAGTATAGCTAAAGAGCAAACCTCAAGCAGTAAATCTTAACTGACGCTTCTCTCTCTGTTTTGAGGTAAACCATGAACGAACAACAACTTTTGGAGAGAATTACAGTCAACCCAAAAATTTTTGGGGGTAAACCGATTATTAGAGGTCGTCGTTTGGCAGTTGAACACATTTTAGAAATGTTGGCGGCTGGAGACACAATCGAAACCTTACTAGAAGGTTATCCCTGGTTAGAAAGGGAAGATGTACTAGCCTGTTTAGTCTATGCTCGTCGACTAGTGGGTCACGAAAGAATTGAACTCATACCTGTGGAGTCTTAATAGTGAAGTTACTTTTAGATACTTGTGTGTGGGGAGGAGTACGTGCAGATTTAATAGCCGCAGGGTATGACGCTGTTTGGACTGGAGATTGGTCTGAAGATCCGGGAGACGAAGAAATTTTGGCCACAGCTTACCGCGAAGGTCGAATTTTGATCACAAGAGATAAGGACTTCGGAGAGTTAGCAATTGTGCGAGGGATTCCCCATTACGGCATATTGCGCTTAGTCAATCTCAGTTCCAGACAGCAATCATTAGTTTGTTTGCAAGTACTTACGCTTTATGGAAATGAATTAGCATCAGGTGCAATTGTAACTGCCGAATTAGGTAGGGTGAGAATTCGACCACCAACGAACTATAGATAAGATGAAAAGTTTACCAATTTTAAGGAAACATAGCACCAATTTTCGCTATGAATAACCCCATTTCAGACGATTACAGAAATTTACTAGTAGAAGTTAAACAACGCATTCGTTCTGCTCAATATGAAGCACTGAAGGCAGTAAATAAAGAACTTATTGCCCTCTACTGGGATATTGGAAAGATGATTGTTACCCAACAGCAGGAAGCAGACTGGGGTAAATCTGTAGTGGAACAGTTAGCAAAAGACTTACAAACAGAGTTTCCTGGTATTAGCGGATTTTCTACTCGTAATATGTGGAATATGCGAAGCTTTTATATCGCGTATAGCCAAAATGAAAAACTGCAACCATTAGTTGCAGAAATTGGATGGACTCACAATATAGTCATTTTAGAGAAGTGCAAAGATGACCTAGAACGAGAATTTTACCTCAGAATGACTCGTAAATTTGGTTGGACAAAGAATGTTTTGATTCACCAAATCGAAAATCAAACTTATGAAAAAACTCTTCTAAACCAGACAAATTTTAACCAAACCGTACCAGCAGAGATTCGTAATCAATTAAAACTAGCTGTTAAAGATGAATATACTTTTGATTTCCTAGAACTAGCGGATGAACATAGCGAACGGCAACTAGAACAAGCGATTTTAGCCAGAGTTGAACCATTCCTGCAAGAAATGGGGGGTAGATTTACTTTTGTTGGTAGTCAGTATCGCTTAGAAATTGGTGATCAGGAATTTTTTATTGATTTATTGCTTTATCATCGGCAATTAAAGTGTTTAGTTGCTGTTGAGTTAAAAACTGGAGAATTTTTACCTGAGTATGTAGGAAAAATGCAGTTTTATTTAGCAGCGTTGGATGATTTATCTCGACTACCAGATGAAAATCTATCAATTGGGATTATTCTTTGTAAATCTAAGAACAAAACTATTGTTGAATATGCACTGAGAGAATCCAATAAGCCAATTGGCGTGGCAACTTACAAAGTATTTTCTTCATTACCTCAAGACTTAAGAAATCAACTTCCTGCTCCTGAGCAAGTGGCAAAACTTTTAGAAGGAGTGGAGTAAAATTTTGGAGATAAAACAATGACTGATCATGATTGGTTATCGGGTGATTTTGGATTTGATGGTGATGGTAGCCGCACTATCGAAACCGAAGGAGAATTACTCAGCCTGAAACTACTACGAGAAGCAATTCAGGCACAAAATCCAGATGATGCAGTAATGACAGATTTTGCTGAGTATGTGTTACCAAATCTCTTGCGAATAGCGATTGGTGTCACTGCTAAAGGTGGTAAGTATTTTGATGCAATTGACCAGCAACGGGAAGCAGCAGGAAAAACTAAAGTTAGACGCGATAACGCTGCTGATCAATCATTGAATACACATTTATTAAATGGGTTATTTCCTGCTAATTTAATTGAGAGGCGTTTACAGCAACTTGATACAACTGTCCGGCGAGTGGTGAAAGAAAGAGAACGGCGGTTAGTAATTGCTGGTTTTATTTTACATGACTTTGAAAAATTCCCTGATGTGCCGAATGATTGCCGCAAGTTGCCGTTAGCTGAACATCGTCCTATTATTGATGCAAAAATTCGTCAATTAGGATTAGATAAATTTATCAATCCCGAAAATTCAGAGGCTTATCAAGAATATATTGATGATTTATTGTGCATGGCTTATAATGCACAAAGTCGCTGGGATACTAACTGGAATTTTTCCGAGTTCGGGTTGAATCCAGTATTGCGCGATCGCACTCTGCGACAACTATCAGGTTTAACTTTGCTGGCTGATTCTCTCGCCTCCATTGTTAAACACCCCCAAGACGCAGAACACTCCAAACTTAAAGAAGTTCTCCACTTTTTAAGTGATGGACAATTAAAGCTTACCTATCATAGCATTGCTGAAAATAGAGGTGTTTTAACTAATGTAGTTAACAATGCTTTAATTCAGGCTCATACTAGTCTGAATACAGATGAGCATACATACTATGAGCCTTTGCTATATCTGCCAACTGGCGTAATTTACTTAGCCGCGCGTCATGCACCACCGATTTCAACCGAAGACTTACCAGACAGAGTAGTTGATAATATTAAATCACTCTGTGCAGGACAATTACGCCTGAGACAAACGGGTTTTGGTCGAGATGGTAAAGGCATGAAATATGCTGAATATTACAACTTGTTTTTTGAGTCTCCTGGCTTGATGCAGGTAGCTTTAGATGCAACTTTACGCATCTTAAACCCCAACAAAGATTCAGTTGCTAAAAGTCGCAGTGAGAATTTAATTAAGTTTCAGCAACAAGGTGTTTTATGTGCTGATTATGACTTTAAATTTGATGATGATATCCGTATTGATCAAATAGCAGAGTTTGGTGATTTAGTTAGTCGCAAAATCTGGGATGAAACGGTAAATCGGATTGAAGATATTCGCAAGAAGGATAAAAAGCTGCCAGCAGTACCAGCTTTAGATTTAACCCATAAGGTTGCAGAATTTTGGAACTTGACAGCCTACTTACCCCAAATACGAGAAATTCAACACATCAATGAAAGCCTGAAAGAAAATAAATTAAAAGGCAATACGGGAGGTGTACCCTATGAATGGTATTATCTAGCTGCTAAATATTTAGAACATCATCCTGGGATTGAAAGTGTTCGTGAAACTTGTCAGCAAGTGATTCAATATTTCACAGGTTTAATTTCACCCATCATTTCACAGTACAAATTACCTGATGGTTGGGATGATTTAAGGCTGTGGGTGTCACGAGTTGTGATGTTACCCAACACGAACCAAGAAGCATCAGCTAAAACTCAAGTCGATACATTTTTAGCAGAGTTAAATAACTATAATGCTGCCAAAAAACCAGGACGGGGAAAACAATTAATCTGTTCAATCTCCCATTCTGCCTATACAGTGACAGAACAGATGGAATCGGCAGTTTTATTTACTCCCCAAGTTTATACAAATAAGCAAATGTTAGGAGGTTCTAACGCCAAGCGCAACATCTCTAGTATTGCGGGTGTGGAGATGATGCTAAGGCAAATTCTAATGAATCAAACTCAAGCCGTGGGTAAACGATTTGAAGATGGTAAATATCGCTATCTTTATTTTTACCCGACTTATTATTTCACACCAGAAACCAACAAGTTTTTACAGAAAGCATACAACGGTATTGCTCAAACTCGTTTTGATACTAGCGTCCGTAATCATTTTATCAGCAAAGACTTACAGGCGAATTTAGAGCGAGAAAAGTATCAAAGTGTCGATGCTTTTTTAATTGATGAAAACTTAGAACGGGAAAAAGACCGGACATTTAAACTGTCTTATCCTGATGACCAACCTTTAACATTTTACTTCATGGCATTACCACCAGGACGAGATAGCACCGATACCGAATCTTGGATAATGCCTAGTTGGTTAGCGTTTGCCTTCCCGATGATTTTAGATGTTAAAACTGTGGTGTCTGAGTCACCAATTCCTCCTTTTAATGATGGTGCGGAATTTGAAGAAAGCGTATTTCTGGATAGTGCGCCTCATGCTTTCCGTGCATTAGTCAGACGCGATCGCTTTCGTCTAGATTACATCCTGGAAGGTTGGGATGACAATGGCATTCAATACCCCGCACCTCTGAATGTGCTTACCGCCGCCTATGCGATTCACTTGGATGTGAATGCTAGACAAGGCAAATCTGGTTATGATGCCAACTGGGGTAGATTTACGGAACTAGCAAAGGATTTTGAAACTAGTCCTCTGTACGTTTTTTCTTACCTCAATCGTTGGGTACGTAACCAAGGAATAGAAACAGCACGCATCGAGAAAATTAGGCTTTATGCTTATCATTTTTATCCTTGTTTTGACCCTTATGTGCAGTATGATATGGATACAAAAACATTGACTGTGAAATCAGAATCGAGTCTGAATCATCCGAAGAATTTAACAGAGCTTTATCGCCGTTTTTATCGAGCGAATAAGCGTTATAATCCTAAATCTAATGCTGTTTTAAAACCCATTGATATTGCGGCGGAAACTATCCTCAAAGCTGAGTCAAGTGTATTTCACGGTGAAACCTTAGTTGTAGGGGTAGCAGCAGAAGTTTTTAGACTCATGGATCGCGTTCATGCTTCCACTGCGGAAGGACGTTGGGTAATGAGTAAACGCGAGGAAGAAAGACAAGCTGTTTTGGATTTTGCCAAGTATTTTGTCATCGAAGTATTTGAGAAAGCATTTGCAGGCGATCGCGCGCGTTTAGCAGGTCGTCAACTCAACTTAATTCGTGATACTTGTGAGTTTCTTTACCGTTTAGAAGATGACAAAGAAAATGCAGCTAAAGAGGATAAAAACCCTGAATCTGATGATGATTAATTAGCTATCTAACTCAACAATTACTAAATTATTTGGAGATGAATTATGGCATTGCTCAAAACTGTTGATTCCCAACTATTTCAATCTGAAATTCCTTATAAACCAATGGGAAAATATGCCCATTTTCTCACAATTCGCATCACCGAATCTTACCCTTTATTTCAGACAGATGGCGAATTAAATAAAGCCAGAGTTAGAGCCGGGATTAAAGATAAGACAACAATTAGTCGTTTGTCCATGTTCAAACGCAAACAGTCTACCCCAGAACGTTTAGTAGGACGGGAATTATTACGTAAATATGAATTAGTGAAACCAGAAGATTGCGAATATAACGTTAACTTCGCAATGGATAATCCTGATTGTATTATTTATGGTTTTGCTATTGGTGATTCTGGTTCAGAAAAATCAAAAGTTGTTGTAGATACAGCATTTTCAATTACTGCTTTCGATGAATCTCACGAAACATTCACCCTTAACGCCCCCTTTGAAAATGGCACAATGGCTTCTAAGGGAGAAAATGGTTCAAAACCCGGTGAAGTTACTAGCCGAATTAACCAACAAGACCACATCAGACCACAAGTATTCTTCCCCAGTATTGTCACCCTCAAAGACCCCACAGAAGCTAGTTTCCTCTATGTTTTTAATAACATCATAAGGACTCGTCATTATGGCGCGCAAACAACCCGCACAGGTAGGGTAAGAAATGAGTTAATTGGTGTTGTCTTTGCTGATGGCGAAATTACCAGTAATCTACGCTGGACTCAAGCTATATATGACCAGATGCAGACTAATAATTCTTTAAAATCTCCTGATCCTTTGGATGAAGATGAAGTAACTAATGCTGCTAAAAATGCCATTGAAACTTTGATGTCTGAAGAATTTATTGTCCATACTGACTTTATAGGTGATGCTTTCGAGCCTCTGTTAAAAGAAGTGAAAAGTCTCACGGCGAATGAAGCAGGAATTAAAAGCATCTTGCAAAAGGCTGATGTAGAGGCTAAAGCTTACGCAAGTAAGCATATTAGTAAAAAGAAAACTGCTGCAAAAGCGGGGAAAGAGTGATGGTATTGATTTACCGTTGTCAATTACAATTGCACGATAGCCTTTATTATGCCACGCGAGAAATTGGGCGATTGTATGAAACTGAGCCAATAATTCATAATTACGCTCTCTGTTACGCACTGGGATTAATTGATAGTGAAATCTACTCTACTACCGTAGCTGAAGAACATTCCTATCGCTATTTCTGTCCTGAACAAGTACCAAAATATGAGGAGCATTTAACGCCGCTTAATCAACAGGGTATTTACGTGACTCCAGCATTGGCAATTAGTCATTCTGCTATTCTCAATACTTGGAAATATGCAAATAATAATTACCATGTGGAGATGGAGAAAACTCAGAAGAATATCCCTAGTTTTGGCAGAGCAAAAGAAATAGCACCGGAAAGTGAATTTGAGTTTTTTGTTATTTCCCAAAAGCAACTCAAATTACCAAAGTGGATTCGTTTGGGTAAGTGGATGAGTAAGGCTGAGGTGACAGTTACAGAGTTACCAAAACCTAAAAATACTGAAGGTGTATTTACTTGTACTCATCCTTTAAATCCTTTGGATGTGATGTTTACTAATCAGGTGATTAGCTACGATGTGGTTAATATGCCTCCAGTTAGTTTAATTCAAAATGTGCAAATGCGAGGGCAACATTACTATTTTGATGATGTGAAGAATTTGAAAATTCCGGCTCGGATGGAATATCGTTTTCGTGGTTAGTTTGATTTTTAATCACGCAGAGGCGCAGAGGCGCAGAGGCGCAGAGAGAAAGAGGGGTAAAATTTGAGATACGCTAATTTAGCGATCGCCCCTCCCATTCTCCTACACCAGTGAAACACTATCAACAACAAGCAAACGCCTTCCCTGGCGACTATCTCAACAACCTGTGGGGAGAAATCCACGCTTGTCCTTACTTTGCAGTCAACAACCTTAACCGCGATTTTGTGGGTACAAAAGGCTTTTCTGTGGTGTTTAGGCGATCGCATATCTCCACAGTAGAACAAAAATTTCCCTACTTCAAACCCTATCTAGACTTGGCTCTCCATGCTAATTGTAACGCTTTTTACCTCAACCCTTTACTCCTGAAAGAAGGTTCTCGTGTTGATCCCCATATAGATCGTTCCCTGCGTTCCTACTGCAAAACCATAGAACCACCGATGTTTGTCAGCGTTCTCTATGTGCGTGTACCGGAAAATATGGACGGGGGAGAACTGGTACTCAAATCACACAAACGTCAACTAGGGCAAATTAAACCACAAATGAACACCTTACTTTACTTTCAAGGTGATTTAACCCACTCTGTTAACGCTGTGAAAACGCCAGGAAATCGTTTGAGTTTGGTTTGTGAACAGTATAGTTTAAGTGAGGAAGAACTCGCAGACATCCCAGAATTTACCATTGAATCCAGAGTGGCTCAATCTACCACTAAAAAACGTAAGTAGGGTTAATTTTAAATTTTGAATTTTGAATTTTGAATTGTTAATATGCCTCATAGCTTAGTTTTAAACCTGCTTCCCCAATCTCCCATTCCCCCGCAATATATCACCGGTAGACATTTACACGCCTTATTTCTCACCCTTGTTAGTTCTGTTGATAGCACATTAGGCGATCGCTTGCACGACTCTACCGCCGATAAAGCCTTCACCCTTTCTCCCTTGCAAATTAAGGGAGAGGAACGGGGTAGATATAAATCGAAAATCCCTCATGGCCAATCATTGCAATACTTCCATCAGCAAGCCATCCCCGCCGGAACGCCTTGTTGGTGGCGCATCTCCTTACTTGATGACACCTTATTTAGCCAACTAACGCAACTATGGCTTAATCTTAACCCTAGCCATCCTTGGCATCTCGGCCCGGCTAACTTGTATATTACCAGCATTCAAGGCACACCCCAATCCACCCAACCTTGGGCAAATGCTACTACCTATGCTCAATTGTATGAGCAAGCTGGTGAGAGCAATGATGTGCGATCGCTCGTAAATAATCGTACACTAAACTTTACCTTCACCACACCCACAGCCTTCCGCCAGGGAAAATTTGACACCACCCTTCCCACCAGAGAATGTGTATTTAACTCTCTCCTTTCCCGATGGAATAAATACAGTGGTATAGAATTTTCTGAAATTGCCATTGAATCAATTTTTCCCTCGTTTCTCAATATTCACACAGAAATATTAGCCGATTCTCGTAGTAAATTTATTGGTATTCTTGGAGAAATCAACTATCGAATTTTAGGTGATATAGAGCCAATTCAAATTAAGCAAATCAATGCCTTAGCAGACTTTGCTATGTATGCAGGAATAGGGCGTAAAACTACAATGGGAATGGGTATGATTCGGCGGTTGTATTCTGCATAACGGAAAAACAAGGAAGCAATCATGCCTATTAAATATGAATATTATACAGACGTTGTGGTGTAACTTCTGCAATAACTAAAAACCATGAACATTGAATACATTCCTATTGCGGCATTAAATCAATATGCCTATTGTTCCCATCGCTGTTGGCGGATGTTTTGTGCGGGCGAATTTATTGATAATCAATACACCATCGAAGGTACAACTTTACACGATCGCGTCCATACTACAAGCCAAAATCAGCGAGAAGAAACTTGGCAGGTTCGAGCAATTTGGTTGAAGTCAGAGCAGTATAAACTCATTGGTAAATCTGACTTAATTGAAGCAGCCGATGGTCAATTTTATCCTGTGGAATATAAGCGGGGACATAAAGGCGAATGGGATAATGATGAGTTACAAGTTTGCGCTCAAGCTTTATGTTTAGAAGAGATGACGGGGCAAAATATTACGACTGGATATATCTATTATGCCCACTCTCATCAACGACAATTAGTAGAGATCAATCAAGAGTTAAGAGAAAGTGCGATCGCTACAATTCAAGCAGTCACAAATTTACTCACTACAGGCATAATGCCCATACCAAATTATAGCAAACGCTGTCAAGGATGCAGTCTGAATTTGCAATGTTTACCTAAGGCTATTGATAGGGTAAGAACTTATCAAGAAGTTAGTTAATTGAGGCGGAATTTTAAACGCAGAGGGGCGCTGAGATAGGCGCAGCGAAAAGTTCTGAAGGAGGGTTTCCCTCCGTAGGAAACTTTTCAAGAGAGAGGGGCGCTGAGATTTAGGTTCTAGTTAATAATATTTTGTACTGACGAATAATCTTCACATCTATTGTAGGTGAAATCATGGGAACTGTTTACGTTACACAGGATGATTCATTTATTAGCAAAATTGATGAACGTCTGAATGTTAAATTTGAGAAGAAGGTAATTTTAGACGTACCTTTAATTAAAATTGATGGGTTAGTTGTGATGGGAAGGGCTAGTATTTCCCCTGCGGCTATTTTTGAACTCATTGATAAGAAAATTCCCCTCACATTTCTCACCAATAACGGTAAATATCTTGCTAGTTTAGAGCCAGAAATGGGTAAAAATATTTTCGTCCGTGCTGCTCAATGGAAAGCTGCTGGAGAATCAGACCAAGCAATTCATGTTACCCAAGGTTTTGTTAGAGGTAAACTGAAAAATTACCGCCATAGTTTACTAGAAGCACAGCGCAGATATGAGGTTGATTTAAATAGTAATATCAGTCAATTATCTCATGCGATCACCTCCATCGACAAAGCCAATTCAATTAATACAATCAGGGGTTTAGAAGGTGCTGGTAGTGCTGCCTATTTTGGCTGCTTTAATCAACTAATCCGAGTTGATAATTTCAGCTTTCATACCCGCAACCGTCGCCCACCTATAGACCCGGTAAATTCACTCTTGAGTTTAGGATATTCCTTACTACGTCACGATATTCAAGGAGCATTAAATATCGTCGGTTTCGACCCCTATTTAGGATACCTACATACAGAAAGATATGGTAGACCTTCTCTAGCATTAGATTTAATGGAAGAGTTTCGACCCTTAATAGTCGATGCTGTTGTTCTCACAGCAATTAATCGCCGGATGCTTTCACCAAAAGACTTTGTTACTGAACCTATAAGTAACGCTGTTTCACTGACTAAAGAAGGTTTACATATTTTCTTGAGATTATATCAAGAAAAGAAACAAACCCAATTCAAACATCCTGTTATGCAGAAAAAGTATACCTATCAAGAAACTTTTGAAATTCAAGCTAGACTCCTAGCTAAATACCTCATGGGAGAACTAGATAAATACCCCCCTTTGGTCATGAGATAGATAAATTTTGAATTTTGAATTTTGTAGCTTTAGCTTCCCGCAGGGTATTTTGAATTAATTTATGTATTTAGTAATTTCCTACGATGTACCAGAAGATAAACGCCGTACTAAAATTCACAAGGTTCTTAAATCTTACGGACAGTGGATGCAGTATTCCGTTTTTGAATGTGACCTGACACCTACTCAGTATGCTAAACTGCGATCGCGCCTAGCCAAACTCATCAAACCAGACCAAGACAGCATCCGTTTTTATCACCTCTGTGCTTGCTGTCAAGGAAAAGTTGAGCGCATCGGCGGCGAAATGCCAATAGACACTACCGTATTTTTTGCTTAACTCGTGCGTCAACCTATAGGTGTTGGGCAAACAAACTAAAATTTATCGTCCCAAACCCTTACCACTCATGCTTTTGAACCCTCCAACACCACAATTGAGGTTGACGCAAACACCCCAAACCTTCACCATAAATACTTTTGCACCAATTTTCTCCAACTCACTCTTGACAACTCAGCTTCCGAAAAGCTACCTTAATCTGAGATTGACGAAACAGAACCTTGAAAACCAAATACAGCAAGCTTTTCAGACCTGGACAGTTTCTATTAACACAAATCCCTATCAGGGATTGAAAGTCTCTGCGGCAAACAGTGCCTATGCTGCGGGCGGGGTTTCTATTAACACAAATCCCTATCAGGGATTGAAAGTATATATTTCTCTATCGCAGACAATCTTCTGTTAATGCGTTTCTATTAACACAAATCCCTATCAGGGATTGAAAGATTCCTATCGTGATTGAACTGACTATCAACGTGAGGACTGGTTTCTATTAACACAAATCCCTATCAGGGATTGAAAGCCTAACTTACAACGCCCCACTAATTCACAATATTTGGTTTCTATTAACACAAATCCCTATCAGGGATTGAAAGGATAGAGATGATTGGTCGAGGGGAAATATCTCTGGCCAAGTTTCTATTAACACAAATCCCTATCAGGGATTGAAAGCACTTTAGACGAAACTAAAATATATAGCGATTGTACAAGTCAAGGTTTCTATTAACACAAATCCCTATCAGGGATTGAAAGCTAAAACAGTTCCCTCAAGAGTGTTCCCAATCAATGTTTCTATTAACACAAATCCCTATCAGGGATTGAAAGTTAATTTTGATGTTCCTTGGACGTGGTTTTAATTCGGGTTTCTATTAACACAAATCCCTATCAGGGATTGAAAGCTTGCATTTTGATAAAAAAGATAAGTAGAGTAAGTTTCTATTAACACAAATCCCTATCAGGGATTGAAAGAGGAACAATTGTTCCTTAAGCCTATGCCCTCAGTTGTTTCTATTAACACAAATCCCTATCAGGGATTGAAAGGGCAGATAGTGGATGGGGCGGTAGATGTTCGGCAAGTTTCTATTAACACAAATCCCTATCAGGGATTGAAAGTACTCGCGATCGCTGCATCCTCAACGCCCAAAAGTTTCTATTAACACAAATCCCTATCAGGGATTGAAAGGTGGCTGGGACTAGAAGGGCTAGCCGAATCACTGGGTTTCTATTAACACAAATCCCTATCAGGGATTGAAAGTGGCAATACACGGGAGTAGATGATACTTCTGAGGAGTTTCTATTAACACAAATCCCTATCAGGGATTGAAAGATCCAGTAGCAGTTCGCCCTCATCATTCCAGTAAGGTTTCTATTAACACAAATCCCTATCAGGGATTGAAAGCGGCGGCGCTGCGGCTGGTGGCGTACTCACAGATGTTTCTATTAACACAAATCCCTATCAGGGATTGAAAGCTTGCCATTTTGACCTTCCATATTGAACACCCCAATGTTTCTATTAACACAAATCCCTATCAGGGATTGAAAGACCTCAGTTGCTCTGTTCTTGATTCCGCACAGGTTTCTATTAACACAAATCCCTATCAGGGATTGAAAGATTTTAAAATCGGTGCAACCGGAGTTCGGCTCAAGTTTCTATTAACACAAATCCCTATCAGGGATTGAAAGGAGAGGCAGATCACCTTGTTCTATTAAGTGAGCGGTTTCTATTAACACAAATCCCTATCAGGGATTGAAAGAAAAGATGTCGATCAAATGAAGCGGATAAATAGCCACAGTTTCTATTAACACAAATCCCTATCAGGGATTGAAAGTAAGAAGGAGAGGTGATGTTAATTCACTTAGTGGAACGTTTCTATTAACACAAATCCCTATCAGGGATTGAAAGAAAGACTTTTTAGCCGAGACGCAGGCAGGAAGAAGGTTTCTATTAACACAAATCCCTATCAGGGATTGAAAGAGCTTCAACGGCGGCGGGACTAGCTACATTCCCGTTTCTATTAACACAAATCCCTATCAGGGATTGAAAGAAAAGAAATTTAGCGACTTCTGCATTCTGTTCGGTTTCTATTAACACAAATCCCTATCAGGGATTGAAAGGCGTAAACTCTTCCGCCCTTAAATTGCGAGAAAAGGTTTCTATTAACACAAATCCCTATCAGGGATTGAAAGGGAAGCGTCGCTAAAACTCAAGCTATTTTAGAAAGTTTCTATTAACACAAATCCCTATCAGGGATTGAAACGTGCTAGCCCTCTAATCTCTGGTATCCATCGCCCCAGGTTTCTATTAACACAAATCCCTATCAGGGATTGAAACCTAATAAAATTGTTTTTTCTAGCAAGTCGCCTGAGGTTTATATTATAGGGTTTTTTAGTCTGCTGAAGTAAAAATCTCTGCGTACCTCTGCGCTTTACTCCGCGCCCCTCTGCGTTTCAAAATATTATCTGTACCTCACTTAACTGGAAATCGCTATAACACAAATCTCCATAGCATTTCCTAGCTGCTGAGGTACAAATTTATCCGCGTACCCTGCGGGAAGACTTCGTCAATATCTGTGTCCATCTGCGTTTAATTATTGTCATTTGTAATTCATTAGGATAAGAAAAACTATATTAAGGATTGAAACAATAGAGTTGGGATTTGCTCCGTAGGTTGCGTTAGTTTCTATTAATACAAATCCCTATCAAGGCTCTCAAATCTGTCAACAGCTATACCTTACTCTCTTTGTTCTCTTTCACATTATCTTGTTTGTCATCATTACCATTTTCTTGCTGTTTCTTCTCTTGCACAACCTGAGTAGCATAAACTTCTACATCTCGCTGAATAATTTCTTCCACTTGATTGGCAAAAGAACTAAATGCTTTATCGTGTGTTCCATAATTCACATAAGGGCCAGTTAATTGAAAGAATTGCCAACCTTGAGTTTTCAAAGATTCTGCCGTGCGGCGATAGTGTCGCCAGCGTTCTCCATAGTGGAAAAATTCCTCAACTGCTGCGCTAATTGCTACAATTTGGCTAAGAGAAAAAGTAGCCCAAACAAAAATTTCCCGCACCTCAGAACTGTTAATATTGAGACTTACTAAAGCAGGGAGAACCACACCCCCAATAATTGTGATCAATCGTAATCTGTAATATCTATTCCTTGATTTACCTGCTTGTGCTTCCATCCACAGCATTTGATCTAACCAACGCGAAAACAGAAATTGTGTTTGTAATTCCGAGAGATTTAACGAATCAATTAAACTCGTAAACTTTCCCTTAAGAAATTCTTGATAATCATCCTTATTTGCCATCATTCACTCCTAATTTAAAAGTAAGTTTGTCATCGTATGGATTAATTCTTCTGGCGGTGCTTCTAAGTCAATCGTTTGTATATGACCAGATGCTACTAATTCTTTAGCTCGTTCATCAGTTGTATCTCCATTCAAAGCAGAAGCAATTTTATCTGCCGTTCTCCCACTACCAGCAATCACTATCACTAACCGTCCAGCAATCACACTATTTAAGGCATCAATAAAGCTAATTTCACCACCATTAATGAGGACAGTAATCGAAGGTAAGTTATTAGCTAAAAGAGTTGCTACCTTTACTATCCAGGGAGATTCATCACCCCATTGACTGCCAGGAATTAGTACAAAATGAGTATGATGTGGCTCCAGAGGTGTAGCATCATCAGCCAGGACAATGGTTTGATTGGGTAGAATTACTTTTGCTGTGGGCGCTACACCAATTAAAGGAAACTGGCCATTGATTTGGCTACGGGCATCACCCATCAATCGCATCACTCCCGCATCCGTTCCACCATCTACTACATAAGCCCCCAAGCTTTGGGCAATTGGCGCTAGAACTTTCACAAATAGGCTTTGGATACGCAAAAAGTCAGCTTCGCTAATCTGACTAGCACCCCCTACAATGACTAAAACGGGACGGGAATTACTTAGCCCTAATTGCTCTAGCGCCTCCGGTAACTCTGCGGTTTCGGATACCGTAACTGCTGCTGCTTGGTTAGATCTGAAATTTAGCCTGAAAAAATTTACCATTTATTCGCAGTAGAAGTTGCAACAACTTAAGTATTTTACGTAGTAATTCTCAGTTTCATGTCTAATATGCAATTCATAATCCTTATAACTTAATGTATTGAAATTGACATTAAATTCAGTTACATAGTAAAAATAACCAATTTTTCAGAGAATGAGTAGAGCTATAGCAAAAATTCTTGTAACTACTTCTGATAATAGGTTTATCTCTATTAACCAATGATTACCTACTACTATTTCCGAAGCATATACAGAAAAATCAATTACAAAAAACTATACATTAATCTAAAAAAATTACTATGTAAATTCTTGACAAAGTGTAGTGTATCGTTTTTAATTGGTAACAACTTATTCCCAGTCTTTAAGTAACATAACTTCAATTCCATAGTGAATAACAGCAGGAACTTTGCTCAGTCCCAGGCTGGATTGCTCCTAGCAAAAGGAACCATCATCTCAGTGTCCGTAGTATCAATATTGACCAGTGATATTAGCTCGGCACAAATTACACCGGATACGACTTTGGGTAATCAAAGCTCCCGTGTTACAACTGGTGTCAACATCAAAGGACATGAGACTGACTTAATTGAAGGTGGTGTCCAACGAGGAAGCAGCCTGTTTCACAGTTTTACAGAATTTAATGTCAACAACGGACAAAGAGTATATTTTGCCAACCCTACAGGCATTGCAGATATTTTTAGTCGAGTAACTGGGAGTAACGCTTCTCATATTTTGGGTACTTTGGGCGTACATGGTGCAGCTAATCTATATCTGCTCAATCCCAATGGTATTATTTTTGGGACAAATGCCCAGTTAGATATTCAAGGTTCTTTGTTTGCTACCACAGCCGACAGTTTTGAATTTCCTGATGGTAGTGAATTTAGTGCCACTAATCCCCAAGCACCACTGTTAACAATGAGTGTACCTGTAGGTGTACAGTATGGTTTACAGCAAACAGCAAGTATTACTAATCAAGGGAATTTGGTAACAGGAAAAAATTTGACGCTAAATGCTGGAAGTTTAGATTTACAGGGCAAACTCGAAGCTGGTGGTGATATTTCCCTAAACAGTCAGCAAGGAACAATTGATATAAATGGGGAGATTATATCTACAACTCCCAATGGAATTGCTGGAGATGTTACGATTCAAGCTGTAGGCGATATTCATATATTTAAGAACATAAAAGCCTCTAGCAACAGTGATATTATCACTAATAATGATCAGAAAAGATATAATAATATCGCAATTAATTCTACCGGAGGTTCTATTTATTTAAATGGTTCTCAATTAAATGTTACTAACTCTGGTTCCGGCTTTGCCGGAGATATCATGATTAACGCTAATGACCAAATATCCATTCTCAATGGTAGTAAGATATCTAGTAATGGAAATATGGGACGGATATTTATTGGCGTTGGCGATAGTAATAAAATTACGCCTAAAAGAGTTAATATTGATAATTCTGGTCTGAATGTAGATAATTATTCATCTGATGGTAATACAGGAAGTATAACTATTTACAGCTTTGAAGAAATTTCGATTAAAAATAGTTATATCTTAAGTGGCAGAGGCAGCATAGCTAGTAGCCGTAATGATGACGGCAGTGGGGCAAATGGTGGCACTGTAAGTATTGAATCACAAGGCTTAGTAAGTTTGGACAGTTTAGTAATATTAGCTGATGTTTTTTCTTCAGACCAAAATGGTACTGGAGGTGACATTAATATTTCCGCAGGCTCACTAATTATTAAGAATGGGTCTGAATTAGATACTTCCACATCTGGTAAAGGGAATGCGGGTGATGTGACTATTACGGCTTCAGATTCTATTTTGTTAGACAATAGTAAAATTTCCAGTAGTCTTAGGAACGCAGCAACAGGTAAGGGTGGAAATATTGCAATTACAACTAATTTTTTGACTGCTGACAAAGGAACAATAGAAGCTCAGAGTCCAGGTAAGGGAGATGGTGGCAATATCAACATCACAACACTAAATTTGTGGCTTCGCCGCCAGAGTAAAATTTCCACTACAGCAGGTGCAGAAGGATCGGGTGGTAATGGAGGTAGCATCAGGATTAATGCTAAGGGTGGATTTATCGTAGCAGTACCATCAGAAGACAGTAATATCGTTGCTAATGCTTTTGGTGGTAATGGTGGCAAGATTAACATTAGTGCCAACCGTACTCTAGGATTTCAAAATCGGGGAAAGTTGAGTCCAAATGAACTAAACGCGATTATTACCAATGGCACTAGCGAAATTAGCGCCAGTTCTGATTATGGTGAAGACGGGGAGGTAGCGATTGAAACCCTGAGCATTGACCCTACTCAGGGGCTAGTTGAATTGCCGACACAGTTAGTAGACCCTTCTCGATTAATTGCCCAAGGCTGTGGCTCTCCTAACAATAGGGTTGCTAAAGGGCAGAGTGAATTTGTGATTACTGGACGTGGGGGACTACCGCCTAGTCCTGATGATATGCTCAAGCCTGGGATTAGGTCGCCGGAATGGGTGGTAAATAATACTAGAGATTACAGTAATAATTCTGAAAGCATAATTGAAAAAGAGATGAATTTAAAGCAATTATCGTCAAATACTTCTACTCCGTTAGTAGAAGCAGTGGGGATGGTTCACAATGCCAATGGAGATGTTGTTTTGACTACTCAACCAGCAGTCGCCACTCCACTACATTATTCGGGGTTATCTAGCCAAGTCTGTGGTCTTATTCAAGGGAATGTCAGAGAATGAACCGCTTGCTGGATAGGCGATCGCCTAACGCATTTCCATACTATTCAGATCCACTCACAAAGCAAGCTCAAAACCTTGTCAGGTGTGACAATCTTACAAAATCTCTTCATCGGATTCTGTTGACAAATCGCTCTCATATATTACTGTTGCTCACGGGGTTAATTCTCGGCTTTTATCCACAACGGTTGGCGGCTCAAGTAATTCCCAATGAGGTGAAACCGCCTTCAACTCAACCACTACCGGAACCAGCACCCCTACCAGCTTTACCGCCTCCAGAACAACTCCTACCCACTACACCACAGTCACCAACTCAGCCAGATGTTAATCCGCAGACATTAGCGGAAACATTGATAGTAGATCGGTTTGAGTTTGTGGGTAACACAGTTTTTAGTACCCAAGAACTAACAAATCTGACGGCTGGTTATCTCAAACGCCCCATTACCTTTAATGATTTACTGAAGATTCGTTCAGAGTTGACGAAATTATATATAGATAGAGGCTATGTCACCTCTGGGGTAATTCTTCCGCCGCAAACTGTGAAAGCGGGGGTATTAGTGATGCAGGTGGTAGAAGGAAGTTTAGAAAAAATCAATGTCACCGGTACGCGCCGCCTTAACCCCAGCTATATCCGCGATCGCCTGGCGATTGCTGCGGGTAAACCATTATCACGCGATCGCCTACTCACAGGACTGCAACTATTACAACTCGATCCTTTAATTAAAAGCATATCTACAGATTTACAAGCCGGCATCCGTCCGGGTACGAATATTTTAGAAGTTAAAGTTACTGAAGCCGATTCTTTTAGTACTCAACTAGCGCTGGATAACCAACGTAGTCCCAGTGTGGGAAGTTTTCGGCGGCGCATTCATGTTAACGAAGCCAATTTGTTAGGGCTGGGAGATGGTTTAAATATCGGCTATACCAACACTGATGGTAGCAATGGCTTTGATGTGAGCTATAGTCTACCAGTTAACCCGCGCAACGGTAAGCTGATTTTTAGCTATGGCAATACTCACAGTAATGTTATAGAAAATCCTTTTAACTCCTTGGATATTACATCCCAGTCCAGCTACTACGAATTAACCTTCCATCAACCCCTGCTGCAAACTCCCAGCCAAGAATTCACTCTAGGAATTACCGCCAGCCACCAAAGAAGTCAAACATTTTTAGGTTTGGAAGATATCGGGCCGTTTCCTCTAGCGGTTGGTGCTGATGACGAAGGAAACACAAGGGTTTCAGCTATCCGATTTTTTCAGGAATGGAGTCAACGCAGTAGCCGACAAGTCATAGCCGCGCGATCGCAATTTAGTTTCGGGTTGGGTATTTTAGATGCCACAATCAATAACGATGAACCGGATAGCCGTTTTTTTAGCTGGCGTGGACAAGCTCAATGGTTGCGCCAGTTAGCGCCTGATACTTTACTGCTGCTACAAGCTGATATGCAGTTAGCAGATAGAAAATTGTTGGGAGTGGAACAATTTGGTATCGGTGGACAAACAAGTGTACGCGGATATCGTCAAGATCAGTTGTTAACAGATAATGGCGTGCAAGCAACCGTCGAACTTCGCCTACCGATTCTCCGCATTCCTCAAGGAGTCTTGCAAATCACGCCTTTTGTAGATGTCGGTACAGGCTGGAATCATGGCGGCGCAAATGCTGATAATACTTTAGTCAGTACGGGTATGGGTTTGCAGTGGCGACAGGGTAATAATTTCAGTGCGCGTTTAGATTGGGGTATTCCTCTGACATCTGTTGATTCCCAGAGGAAAGAAACATGGCAAGAAAACGGTTTGTATTTCTCTATTATCTATAGGCCTTTTTAGTTTGGGGATTGGATATGAGAGATGAGGATTGGGGAGTGATGGTTAGATTTAAGGAATTTTTGTGGAAACAGCGCCAGAAATTTAGGTATGGAATTTTGGCTTTTGTGATGGCTTTACTTTGTATATTTGTTTCGCCTGTGGTGGCTCGTGATAGGGGAAGTCCAGGGTTGACTGCATCTGTAGTTGCTTCTGACTTTTCACGGGATCTGGAAAACCCCTCTCCAAACCTCTCACGCCAGTTGCTTCAAGTCGGCAAAGCCGCCCAACGCACTGGCTCCCCTGCAAGGAGAGAGGCTTTAAAATTTCCCCCCTCCCTAGTAGGGAAGGGGGTTAGGGGGTTAGGTTTCGCGTTAGCTTTTCCACATAACGTGAAAAGTCAGGTAGTTGCTTCTGTTCCTCAAGAGGAAGAAGCTAAAAATCTTTATACAGCAGGGCGATTTGCAGAAGCAGTACAGCTATTACAACAAGTTTTGCCAGCTTACCAAACAAGTGGCGATACGGTGGCACAGGCGGTAATTTTGAGTAATTTGGCGCTGAATTTGCACCAATTAGGACGCATCGGTGAAGCAACTGAGGCAATTGAAAAGGCGATCGCTATTTTACAGACAAGTCCCAATTCACCACAACGCCTGTCAATTTGGGCGCAAGTGTGGGATGTCAAAGGTAGTTTGGAACTAGCCCAGGGTAAGGCGGAAGCTGCTTTGTCTGCTTGGGAAAAGTCTGCATTGCTCTATCAACAATTAAAAGACCACAATAAAGCTACCCTCGCCCAAGTTAATCAAGCCCAGGCTTTGCAGACTTTGGGACTCTATCGCCGAGAAATTACTCTCCTCCAGAATTTGACAACATCTCTGGCAAAACAACCAGACTCCCTCTCTAAGGCTGCTAGTTTCCGTAACCTGGGTGAGGCTCTTATACTTGCAGGTGATCTTAAACAGGCAGAAGTAAATTTACAAACTAGTCTGAAGATTGCTCAACAACTACAATCACCAGAAGCCATTGCCTCAGCTTACCTGAGTTTAGGTAATCTCGCTTATCTTCCCGGTAACAGCACACAGCAAAAAAACATCGCTCTCAATTATTACCAGCAAGCATCGGTTTTATCAACTACTGCAACTACAAAAATCTCGTCCCAATTGAATCGGTTACGTCTGTTGATTGATTTGGAACAATGGTCAAACGCCCAAGCATTATATTCCGAAATTCAAAGTCAAATTGCTAACTTACCTTTGGGACGTTCTGCTATTTACGCTCAGGTAAATTTGGCTCAAAGCCTTCTGAAATTAACAAAAAAATTCCCTAACCCCAGCCCCGAAACAATTGGTAAAATCTTGGCTGTGGCACGTCAGCAAGCAGAGCAATTACAAGATGTGCGAGCCGGGTCTTTTGTCTTAGGTAATCTTGGACACTTGTATGAACTATCTCACCAATGGTCTATAGCCCAAGATTTGACCAGAAAGGCGCTGAATTTGTCCCAGTCGATTCACGCACCAGATATTGACTATCGTTGGCAGTGGCAACTGGGGCGGGTTCTCTGCCAAGGTAAACGCCAGTGTGAACAGCAGGGTGATATGCAGGGAGCCATTGCCGCCTATACAGAAGCATTTAATACTTTACAAAATATCCGTACGGATTTAATTGCCACAAATAAAAATGTGCAGTTTTCTTTCCGGGAAACAGTAGAGCCTGTATATCGCCGTTTAGTAGATTTGTTACTCCAATCCTCAGCACCGAGTCAGGACAACCTAATACAAGCTCGCAACGTGATTGAAGCATTACAAGTGGCAAAATTGCAAAACTATTTGCAACAAACTTGTCAAGATACTCGATTAGAACTTGATCAGGTGATTGATTCTAAAGACCAAACATCGGCAATTATCTATGCAATTATTTTGGATGACCGTGTAGAAGTTATCCTCAAGCGACCGAATCAAAAACTTGATCATTATGCTACCAAGCCCCAAGAGAAAATTGAAGAGGTTGTAAAGCGTCTGTATCAAAATCTGCAAGAAGTGGGTAGTTATGAAGAAGTGCAACAGGATGGTCAACAAGTTTATAGCTGGTTGATTCAACCAATAGAAAAAAAGCTAAAGGAAAGTAAAATTAAGAACTTGGTTTTTGTCTTGGATGGCTTTTTACGTAAAATTCCGATGGCTAGCCTTTATGATGGTCAGCAATATCTAGTAGAAAAATATGCTGTCTCCTTAGCTTTGGGGTTACAAGTCCGTGAACCAAAGCCATTAAACAGGTCAAAAATGCAGGTTTTAGCCGCCAGCTTGACTGAACCACCTAATAAACCAGGATTTTCCGGCTTTTCTCGATTAGCAAATGTTAATCAAGAAGTGAGGGAAATTAAAAATACAGGAATAGCGGTTCATTGGATTACTGACAAAGAATTTACCACCAAAAACTTTAACCAAAAACTGAACACCTCTAATTTTGATGTCATCCACTTAGCAACCCACGGTCTATTTAGTGCAGATAGAGAAAATACTTTTGTGGTGACAGCAGATGGAAAGTTAAAGATAGATGATTTTGATCAATTGTTTATTGACCAACAGCAAAACAGCACTCATAAAATTGAACTACTGATTCTGAGCGCCTGTCAGACAGCTACGGGTAACGACCAAGCAGTAATGGGGATTGCGGGAGCTACAGTCCAAGCAGGTGCTAGTAGTGCGATCGCCAGTTTGTGGGATCTAGACGATGAAGCTAGCGTTCCATTCATTAAGGAATTTTATCAACATCTAGGACAACCAAACATTAGCAGAGCCGAAGCACTGCGTTTAGCACAGCAAGCTCTACTCAAAAACCCAAAATACGATCATCCTCGTTATTGGGCCCCCTATGTCTTAATTGGTAGTTGGCTTTGATGACTGATCTCTAGAATTTATATTCTTGCCGTTTTACTTAAGTATGATTACCATTGTTTTAGTATACTTTATTCTTTCAACATATATCACTTGAATATCTTTGACCCAGGCGATCGCCATTAGGGACTTCCAGATAAAAATTATCCACAATGTAGGGTGCGTCAGTATGAATAATTTATGAGTATAGCTAGCTCATATCGCACTGACGCACCCCGCCACACCATCAATCTCGCATCATTTATTTTGAATTTTTGGCGCACCCTACTCTGGGAGTTCTCCGCAGGAGTAGCCGTAGCCTATGAGTGAATTTTGTAGCTTGCTTCCTGTAGGGTATTTTGAATTGGTTTAATATGAATAAATTTAAAAGTGCATTTATTTCTTATGGACGAGCAGATAGCAAAGCCTTTGCAACTAAGCTATATCAGCGATTTGTAGAAGCAGGACTAGAAATTTGGTTTGACCAAAACGATATTCCTTTAGGTGTGGATTTCCAAAACCAAATAGACGACGGAATTGAGAAATCAGACAATTTTCTGTTTATCATTGCGCCTCATTCAGTCAACTCTCCCTATTGTGGTAAAGAAATAGATTTAGCACTCCGCCGGAATAAACGCATTATTCCCTTGCTGCACGTAGAGCAAATTACTCAAGAAACTTGGCAACAACGCAACCCTGGACGTGACGCTAGTGAGTGGGAAAAATATCAAGCCAAAGGGTTACATTCCAGTTTTCCTAATATGCACTCAGCTATTAGTAAGATTAACTGGGTATACTTCCGCGAAGGTATAGACGACTTTGAGAAATCATTGGCGGGACTGTTGGAGTTATTTCGCCGCCATCAGGATTATGTACATCAACACACCTATTTTTTAGCCAAAGCCCTGGAATGGGAGCAAAAACAACAACAATCACAATACCTGTTAATTGGTGAAGAACGAGAACAAGCTGAAAATTGGCTAAAAATTAGGTTTAAAGATGAACAAGCGCCCTGTGAGCCAACCGATTTACACTGCGCCTTTATTTGTCAGAGTATCAAGAATGCTAACAACCTGATGACTCAGGTGTTCCTCTCCTACTCCGAAAAAGAGAGGATGTTTATGGAAAAAATTGCCAAAATTTTGATGCGAGAAAGCTTTACAGTTTGGACTAACAAAACAGATATTCAATCTGGAGCAGATTTTACCGAGTCGATTAATCGAGGTATTGAGGAAGCAGATAATGTGGTTTTTCTCTTGTCGCCAGCCTCTCTGCAATCAGAATACTGTCAACTGGAACTAACTTATGCTTTTTCTCTCAAAAAGCGGATTATTCCCCTGTTGCTTGAACCAGTGGATCTAGAGCAGATTCCTGTGGAATTACGTATTTTGCAGTTCATCGACTTTACAGATCAAGAAGAGGAGGGGAAAGAATCTGCCGATACTGATAGGCTCATTAATGTGCTGCGTCGAGATGCGGCTTACTACGAGCAACATAAAATCTTACTAGCAAAAGCTCTCAAGTGGGAACGACAAAAACGTAATCCTAGTATTTTGTTGCGTAATCACAATCTGCGTAACGCTGAAGCCTGGTTAAAGATAGCTCAACAAAACACACAACATCCACCCATACCTTTACAAACAGAATTCATCACTGAAAGCAGCAAGCAACCGCCAGAAGCGGCGCTGGATGTATTTATTTCCTACTCTCGTGCTGACTCTGACTTTGCCCGTAAACTTAACGATACCCTGCAAATTCAAAACAAGACTACTTGGTTTGATCAGGAGAGTATCGCCTCTGGTACAAATTTTGAGCAAGAGATTTACCGAGGAATAGAAAGCGCCAACAATTTCTTATTTATTATTTCGCCTAAATCTATCAGTTCACCCTACTGCGTGACTGAAGTAGAATATGCGATGAATTTAAATAAGCGAATCGTGACCGTTTTATATCGGGACATAGGAGAAGCAACCCTTCATCCTGGGTTAGCAAAAGTGCAGTGGATTGATTTCAGCCCACGAGACACAGACTTTCTGACTAAATTCGGGGAACTAACCAGAACATTAGATTCAGATCCAGAATATGTGCGATCGCACACTCGGATTTTTCTGAGGGCAAAGGAGTGGGAAGATCACAATCGGGACAATAGCTTCTTACTCCGGGGCAAAGATTTGCTAGCCTCTGAGGAATGGTTGAAGCAATCTGATCATAAACAACCAGCCCCCACAACTTTACAATTAGATTATCTCGCTGCCAGTCAAGCTCTCCCCTATCGCAAAATTAAGCTGCGTAGTGTCTTGTTGACTAGCTTGGCTGTGACAACAATAGTTTTTATTGCCAGGTTCCTTGGATTCACTCAGTCCTTAGAACTAGCAATGTATGACCGGATGATGTCGTTACGTCGTGATGAACCACAGGATGAACGATTTTTAATGGTTGATGTTGATCCTCAAAGTCTTGAGGCGTTGAATGAAGACAAAAGATATTCGGGTGGTAGAGGTTCAATTCCTGATCAAGCTTTAGACGATGTACTCAAAATTCTTTCCCAGTCCCAACCCAGTGTCATTGGGTTAGATTTTGTCCGTGATTTTCATGCCGAAGGTAGCCTAAAAGAGCGTTTGCAGCAAACTAAAAACTTATTTACGGTCTGTAAGAACAGTTATGTAAGGGATAGTGAAAAAATTCGTGGCTTTAAACATCCCCCAGAAGTGCCTTTAGCGCGAATTGGGTTTAGCGACTTGGTTGATGATGATGCTAAAGGTGGTCGTTTTGTGCGCCGACAATACTTGATGCAAAGTCCAGACCCTAAATATTGCAATACAAGGGAAGCTTTTAGTTTAGTAATTGCTCGTCACTATCTAGAAGCCCAAGGTCAAAAGTACATTTCTCCTCTCGATATCAAGAGCAAAAGATATGTCCAGGATATGCAGTTCGGTAAAACCCGCATTCCCCAATTACTAGGAAAAGGAGGTGCTTACCAGGATATAAATAACCAGTTGGAAGGATATCAAACAATGCTCAAATATCGTCTTTCTGGAGGTGTTCCCTACAATTTTGCCCCTAGAAAGAATATTTTAGAAGTTTTAAACAATCAGGTTGCTCCTGAACAAATTAGAAACAAAATTGTACTCATTGGCTTTACTGATAGACAAACCAGACAAGCTGATTACTGGAGTACGGTCTATGGTGATGTTGCAGGCGTGACACTGCATGGACAAATGATCAGTCAGATCGTCAGTGCTACTTTAGATAATCGCCAACTCATCTGGTGGTGGCCGCTTGGTTATGAAACACTCTGGATGTTTGGTTGGGCTTTGGTAGGGGGTATTGTTTGTTGGCGATTTAACCGCACTCTCTATATAGGTATAGCGGTGGTTGGATCTATTGCCTGTCTCTTCATCATTTGCTCAGTAATTTTAGTCTATCAAAGCGGTTGGATACCTTTTAAACCACCGTTTTTGGCATTACTGGGTACTGGGGCAGGCGTATTATATTTAACTAATAACCTCCGTAAAAATTAAGCTAACAAACAGGAGATAGAAAAATGATCCGTCAACAATTATCACATAGGCAACAAAAAATTTTTCTCTGCATCTTGACCACGGTCTTTTATTTGAGTTTTCTGTCCCCTGTTTTTCTTCAGCCAGCCCAAGCACAAAACGTATTTGAGCGTATTGGTCGGCTGTTTAGCAATTCCCGACCAGAGGGGAATGCTTCTGGACGTTCACGGGGAGGGGCGACGCGATCGCAATGCTCTCAAATAGATAAAAATACCCTGATCGCATTAGTTCCCCAGAGCAATGAAGGCTTGACTACTCAGGATCATCCTCAGTTCTTATTCTATTTACCTTTTGGTGGATCTTCCCAGTCTCCTCCAGCCAAATTTAGGTTATTAAATGAACAGAAAAAGTCTGTTTTGACCAAGCCTCTACCATTTTCTTTACCAGAAACAAAAGGTATCGTCAGTATTACTCTTCCTGCTACCGAAAAACCCCTATTGATTGGACAAAGATATCATTGGTACCTCAACATCACTTGTGTGAATGAGCAGGGACTTAACACAAATATTAGTGTAGATGGTTGGATTAAACGAGTTGAAGCGGCTTCTCAGAGGGTAGTGCCAATCAAGCACATAGGATATCAATCACAGTACATTCCTTATGCGGAAAATAATATTTGGTATGAAACTGTTAGTAAAATTGCTACAAATCGCGCTACTCATCAGCAAGAATGGTCTAGTTTATTAGCATTATTTGAACTTGAAGAATTTGCTACTTCTCCCATTTATGAACTCAAATTGCAACAGCCTTCAACACTATAATTCTGTTGTTGACATAATACAAATTTCCTAGCGATGACCTATAGGCGATCGCACTGTCTTAGTCGTCCATCCTTCAAATGAAGTTACTATTTGTGAATATAGTTTTATAATTAAATATTATTTAATATATAAACTTATCAGTATTATCTATTAATATTCTTTTTAAAAATCAAATTCATGCAAGATTAATTTGCCAAATAAGTTGCGAAAACTGTAAAGAAATATTTCGGTAACACTGTATCACTTTTACTGTGTATTGCAGCAATTTATCAAGCTGTCTAGCCCCGATAAAACTTAGAAACACAAGGGCAAGATGTATTGCTTGTGGGCGATGGGCTACGCCACACCATAGGTAAAGCAGTCTAAAAAAACATTAATAATGCGTGTATTCCACACATTTTACGTAAAATTACTGATTGACGGACAAGTTTTTATGGTGATGATAATATGATGTTGTTTCCCAACGACATAACTTAAAAATTCTGTAAATCAGAGGCAATATTCATCTGTAAACTCAGAAATTGATTACTCAAAAGGTCTTCATTCTGACTAAAGGCGTTTGTCTCCTAATTTACTGGAATCGGAATTAGCTCATTAGTGTGTTACTAGACTTGATAACAGGTAAACATTACGGACTTTTCTGGAAAAATTTGCTGGCAGATTATTAAAAAGTCCATTAGTGTTGACTCCCTTAGATCAGTAATGGAGCCTTCAATAAAGACGTGGCTGAAGCAAAACTCCTCTCATTTCATATCTGGAGATATTGCTAAAGAGATTCATGTCAAAGACCAACTTTTAAGGAATAATCTATGAGCCTCAGTCAATTGGTCAATGTTGATTCTGACACAGTATCTAAAACCGTTTATGATGCTGTCATAGTTGGAACAGGGGTAGCTGGAGCCATTGTTGCCAAAGAATTGAGTCAACAGGGCAAGAAGGTTTTAATCATTGAAGCTACAGTACACAAAGATTTAACTCTTGCAGGCTTTCAAAGTTATGTTGATACCTTCTACAAAGCGGTGGATAAAAATCCTAACTCTCCCTATCCCGCTAACGCTAATGTTCCCAGCCCCACTGATTACAACGACTATTTTATAGAGAAGGGACCCATGCCTCTTGCGGGTTCCTACACCAGGGTTCTGGGCGGAACAACCATGCACTGGGAAGCAAAAACCCCACGGATGTTACCGGAAGATTTCAAGTTATCCAGTACCTACGGACAAGGTCTTGATTGGCCGATTAGCTATCACGACCTTGAGCCGTATTACCGCAAAGCCGAGCATGAAATGGGCGTTTGTGGAGACGTAGAAGAGCAGAAAAAACTAGGCCTTGAATTTCCCCAAGACTATGTTTTTCCCATGGAAAAGCTCCCCCCCTCTTACTTGGATCAAAAAGTCATTGAGAAAGTCGATGGCACCAAGGTTGAACTCTATGGCAAGACTCACACAATCAGCTTTGCTACATTTCCTCAAGCTCGTAATGGAGTACCTAACCCTAAATATGATCAAGGTAACCTCTTTGTTCCCGATGGAGTTACTACTGTCCATCCTGTTCAATATGGTGAACGTTGCCAAGGAAATGCTAACTGTGTTCCTATCTGTCCAGTTCAGGCAAAATATGATGCTCGCAGAACTTTAAGTAAAGCCTTTGAAACAGGTAGAGTTCATGTACTCTACCAAGCAGTGGCTTATAAGCTGGAATACGATCGCCAAAATGGTCGCATCACTGCCATTCACTACAAAAACTATAAAAAACCCAACTCTAGCGATTACACCACAGGAATCGCTAAGGGAACCGTATTTGTCCTAGCGACTAATGCAGTCGAAAACGCTCGGCTATTGCTCGGCTCTGACTTGCCTAACACCAGTGGATTGATAGGACGCTATTTAATGGATCACCCCTTCACCTTAGCTTGGGCTTTGATGCCTGAAGTCACTGGTACTATGCGGGGGCCTCTTGTAACATCAGGAATTGGCACATTCCGTCAAGGTGATTTTCGTAAGAAACAATCCGCCTTTGCCGTAGACATTCACAACGATGGTTGGGGATGGGCTACCGGATCACCTAAGAGTGAAGTAGAAGACGCGATCGATAACAAAAACAAATATGGACAAGAACTGCGTCAGACATTGATTAGTCGAATTTCCCGACAACTGTTGTTGGCTTTCATGTGTGAATTACTCCCTGAGTACGGTAACCGAGTCACTATCGATCCCAGACACAAAGATAAACTGGGTAATTATCGTCCCGTCATTAATTTCAACCTACCCGACTACAGTCGTAGAACCCTTGCTTACACCAGAAAAGTCTCCCGCGTCATCTTCGAGCGTTTAGGTGCAGAAGACTATACTCACTACGATCCTCAAGACCCTGCCTATTTTGAGTTTGAGGGTGAAGGCTACGTATACAAAGGTGGAAACCACTTTTCGGGAACTCATATTATGGGAACAACGCCCTCGAATTCAGTTGTTGATAGTTATCTGCGTTCTTGGGATCATAAAAATCTTTTCCTCGTCGGCGCAGGAAGTATGCCCACCATTGGTAGTTCCAATACAACCTTAACCATTGCCGCATTGAGTTTTAGAACTGCCGAGCATATCCTGCAAGAATTAAATTCTTATAATTTGCCAGCTGCTAATTTGCAAGCTCGCTAACACTTGTCATCAATAAAAATAACGCTCTATCAGATAAAAGCTTCAACACTTTGAATCCAAAAATTCATCAGAATTGAAACTTAGATATAAATAGAGTTCTCTGGCTACTTGATGACACTCCCTAGTACCCTTTACGAAGTCGAAAAACCTCGCAAATAAAACTATGACTATAGCCACCGATAGCTTAAAGTTGATTACAACGGTTGAACAATTAAAGTACTATCTCATCCAAGCAATGAAGATAGAACACGCAACCATTCCCCCTTATATGACAGCGCTTTACTCTATTAAACCCGGAAAAAATTTAGAGGCTTTTCATATTATCCGGGAGGTTGCTGTAGAAGAAATGTTACACCTAACTCTCGTAGCTAATGTTTATAATGCGGTGGGAGGCTCGTTTGCATCACCAGTCCTGACAGCACCTAACTTTATTCCCACATATCCGAGTTATTTACCTACAGGATCTACAGACTTTAAAGTAGGTTTAACCAAGTTTTCCAAAAAGACTATAGAGACCTTTCGTAAGATCGAACGTTCTAAGGATGTTGAAGAAGGTGATCCATTAGTTGAGTCTCGAAGCTTACAAGAATATTTACTAGAAGTTGTAGGCTGCGATCCGACCAAAACTTTCTACAGCATTGGCTTATTTTATGCAGAGATCATTCGTGGTCTCAATGCACTCTATAAAGAAAAAGGTCCCGACCTATTTTGCGGCGATCCTCGGCGACAAATCACCCCTGAATATTACTATAACGGTGGTGGAGATATCATCCCAGTGACCGACCTGCGTTCGGCCATGCGAGCTTTAAAAGTAATTCAAGAGCAGGGTGAAGGGTCAAGAAGTGGAACAATCTATGATGCAGAACGAGAACTAGCCCATGACTATCGTTTTCAGCAAATCCTATTAGAAAAATATTATGTGATCGACAAAGATGATCCGACAAAATCCGATCAGCCCAATGAGCCTACAGGCAAATCCTTTAACGTAGACTGGAATGAAGTTTATCCCATTAAGGATAATGCCAAACTGAGTGATTATCCAGAGGGATCGGAAGTACGTACAGCAGCCTTAGCGTTTCACTCTGCCTATAGTGAATTCCTAGCCAAAATTGAATACGCTTTTGATGGGCATCCTGAGCAGTTAGTTCCCGCAGTTGGGGGAATGTTCCGTCTCAAAGAACAAGCTAACAGTTTAATGCGTAATCCTATTCCAGGAAATCCAGGAGTGAATGCGGCTCCTATTTTTAAGTTAGATAAGCGTTAACTAAACTTTGAATTGGGATTTAAAATTTTTGCGGAGGTAAATAACGGATGGATATTAATGCACCTGAATTTAAGGAGTATTTCCTTAATCTTTCAGTAGTTCTTACAGGGTTTTCCAAGTTTCAATTGCAGGGAACAGGTTTTTCTACTCTTTATTTTGAAACCATTCGAGACATCATTGGTGGAGATATATTTGGAGAACTTTTAACAACTTTTCATAAGTTGGAACTGGAAAAAAAAGAGAAAAACCACGAATCTATTAAACAGATATTGGCATCAGAAAAATTTGGTCCCATCGCCCGCAATATCATTAAGGTTTGGTACATAGCTACTTGGTATGCACTGCCACAATCTTGGCGGGACGCTTTTGGCACCAAAGAAAAAGATGGAACCTTTGTAATCAGCGCACAGGCCTATCCAGAAGGACTTTTATGGCCGGCGATCGGTGTTAACCCACCTGGCGCAAAAGGCCAGGGATACGCAACTTGGAGCGAACCTCCTTTAGTTAGCCTTACTAAAAGCTAACATCTCTTTTGTGTAGAGTTTAACTCACACAACTGCCAAAAAAACCGTCTTTGGTTCTGAAAAAATTGCAACATTTTCTATTCTCAAGAACAAACATGAGTATTTCATCCTGGTTTTCTAGAATCTCTACTATTGCCCTCTCAATTTTCTTTAGCTTAACGATATTTAGCTCACCCGCTAACGCCTTTGTTGCTTCGGATCAGGCTAAGTTACTGGTAACAAATACCTGTGTTAATTGCGATCTATCAGGAGCCGATCTATCGAATAAAGATTTATATGGCAGCGCACTCAGTGGGGCAAATCTCTCCAACGCAAATCTCTCCAATACCCTACTCAATGATGCAAAGCTAAACGGAGCTAATCTATCAGGAGCTAATCTATCAGGAGCTATCTTGATGGGAACCATTTTCTCTAATGCCAACCTAACGGGGGCTAATCTTTCTCAGGCAGATTTGTATAATGCCCTGCTGGATAAGACAACATTATTAAACGCTAATTTAGGTGATGCAGATTTAACAGAGGCAGTTATCATTGATGCAGATTTGTCTAATGCTTTGGGGAAAAATACCAAGCTCAAAGGAGCAGTTCTTTCTAGAGCAAATTTATCGAATGCAGATTTTTCTAGTAGTTACATGAGAAATACGAGATTATCATCTGCCATTCTTAAGGGAGCTAAATTCTCTGGAGCCGACCTGTCCAATTCTCTGATGCCTGACGGGACTACTTATAACGGAAGTGTCTCTAAGTTTGGAGCTATTCAGTAAAAACTGAATCTGAACGATAATCTTGATGATGAGTCCTGAGAATATTTGAACACTCATCCTCGCAAAGATATATCAATTCATTCTTCAATTCTTCACTTGAAGCGGTGCTGACACTTTAAATTTCGAGAAAATTTTCACACCGCTTTAAGTCTACTCCCATGTTTAGCAATGAGTTTTATATATATTTGACTCATTGCTAATTATTTGAGAATTCTAATTTCATCACCTAGCTAAAGATTAGGAATCACTAAGTCATGTTGACAAAGAATGAGCGGAAGACAAATAAATCATCGATTTTGTCCAAAATCCAAAAAATTAGCCGTTTATTTGCCCTATCATTTGTCTTTATCTTTGTGGGCATAAATAGCTTAACACTTCCCGCTACGGCTGCTCCCAGCGGAAACAATTCAGTTCTAGTATCTCTGGTTTCTCCTTCATCTAAACCTACACTCTTAAACCCAACATTTGACCCCAAAAAAGTAGATTTGGGCATTACTCCCACTGGTTGGAGTAATAGTGATGACCTGACTATTGATCTTAATCCTCCTATCCCTTACGAGCAGATTTTAAGTGAAATGGCACTATCTGGCTTCAAGGGTTCGCAAATGTCACCTAAATTTCCGAAAAAAATAAAGGATTTAAAAAAAGAGTTAAAACTTCGTGAGTTGAAAATTTCTGAACCTTGGGTAGGAACTTTATTCACCGAGGGAAAGGAAGATGAAACCCTTAAAGAATTCGACAAACAAGTGGCTTTCATGAAGGAAATGAAAGGCAAAAATATTGTTGTTGCTGAATTGGGTGGTGCTGTTCATCAAAAAAAATGTGTAGACCCTCTAGTTAACAGACCTCGTTTTACCGACGCGCAATGGGCAGATTTATTTAAGGGGCTAAATAAACTGGGTTCATTGGCAAAAGAAAACGGTATGCAGTTGGTTTATCACCCTCACATTGGTACGGGAGTAGAAGACTTCGCTGATATTGACCGTTTGATGCAAGGTACTGATTCCGAAAATGTTAAGCTGCTTCTCGATACTGGTCATTTGTACTATGCAGATGTTGATCCTCTAGCAGTCACTAAAAAGTATGCTAACCGGATCAAACACGTCCATCTAAAAAATATCCGTCAACCAATTTTAGATGAATCGAAAAAAACTGGTCGTAGCTTTTTAGATTCTATCCGAGCCGGGATATTTACTGTTCCGGGAGATACAGACGGTGCAATTGATTTTCAGCCAATTTTACAAGAACTTGCTAAAGCTAAATATGAAGGATGGCTAATGGTAGAGGCAGAACAAGATCCAAACAAAGCTAATCCTTTAACATATGCTTTAATGGCTCGTAATTATTTACGCCAAGTGACCGATTTATAACCGATTTCAATTGCTACATAAATTTGTAGCAATCCATAGAAACCTGGGTACACTAACCAAATTTGGGAAGCTGTTTCATATCTAATTTGCACACTTAAATTGCATCAAATCATTGTGTAATATTATTCCTATTGAGGATGTCAAATATGGAACAGCTTTACCAATTTCTAAACTTGCATATTTGTTAATTATTCATGGTTGATTCAAATAACAAAACCTAAATCTTCCTCAAATGCTGAAAAATTGGCAAAAGATATCTTTCTTAATACTGACAGTTTTAGCGTTCATCCTACACCCAATACTTTGTCAATCTGCTATAGCACAGCCAGTAGCATCTGATGTCAAGCCTGGTTGTGAGAAAAAAGTCATCGATATTCAGGAATATGGAGGTTTACCTTTTCAGAATCCAGAGGAAATTAAATCCCAAAACGGCTTATTAGAGACAACTATAGAAGTCAAGTATGGAGAAAATAAGATTGCTGGATGTGATGTCAAACTTCGTTCTTATAACGGGAAATTGGTAGGACCAACATTGCGAATTCAATCAGGAGATACTCTAAATATTAATTTAATTAATAGTCTACCCCCAGAAACAAATCCATCAACGCCAGCTAATCACAACAAGCCCCACGCCTTTAATATTACTAATTTTCACACCCACGGTCTTCATGTTTCTCCTGATGGAAATAGTGACAATGTGCTGCGTGAAATGGCACCAAAAAAAGATTTGAATGGGAACTCCCCCGAATACCCTATTGAAATAAAACTACCAGAAATTCATCCAGGGGGAACTGATTGGTATCATTCGCACTTTCATGGTTCAACTGCACTACAAGTGTCTAGTGGAATGGCGGGAGCTTTAATTGTAGAAGGAGGACTTGATCGTCTACCAGAAATTGCAGCAGCAAAAGAAAAGATATTTGTTCTTCAACAAATTGCTTACAATGAAAAAGGAGAATTAGAAGACTATGATGATTTAAAACCTAATAAATGGCAGCAATCACAACGTCAAATCACAATTAATGGGCAAATTGTTCCCACCATTGAAATGCAACCTGGTGAAGTTCAACATTGGCGTTTCATTCATGCGGGGATACGTGAAGGGATTAATTTAGAATTGCGACACGTCGATGATTCTCGCCGTATCAAACTGCACGAAATAGCAGTAGATGGAATTCCCTTGGATCACTTAGATTCGTGGGATAGGATTGAACTTGAACCGGGTTACCGTAGCGATGTGCTAGTCAAAGGTGAACCCCTCCACGAAGGACAGGAATCTCAAGAATATTTCTTGATAGATTCCCCTAGTATTCCAGAAAAATCACTGATGGGAGTGGGAGAAGCAGGACATATTCTCGCCAAAATTGTGGTCAAAGGTTCACCTCTAAATATGGAATTGCCTAATGATTCTGAACTAGCAGCAGTGAAAATGAAAGAAGCTCCTGCTGATATTCTGGCGGAAGAGATTAGTGGTTCTCAAAAAATTGTGTTTGGTCTAACCTGCATTCCGGAAAATTGTCAGCAAACGACAAAAGTGAATTTTGAAATTAACGGAAAAGAATTTAACGGTGAACCTCGCAATTTAACATTGACGAAAGTAGAAGAATGGATATTAGAAACTGGTAAATCTGTAGTTCCTTCTCATCCTTTTCATATTCATGTCAATCCCTTTCAATATACGCGCATTGGGCCTGATAACAAACCAGAAACTATTTGGCGTGATACGTTGCTTGTCTCCCAGAATCGACCAGAAATAGTCAAAAGTCGCTACACGGATTTTACTGGCACATTTGTTCTACACTGTCATATTTTAGATCATGAAGATCAAGGAATGATGGAACTAGTGCAGATATTAGATGAAAGTAAAAAAATTACGTTTTTACCAAAGGAGGAAAACAAATGAAACTGCATGATCAAGATCAAATCAGACGCATATTTGAAGAAGTATATCCTGATAATGTCCGGGCGGGAGATTTATCTGCTTATGCCGATATGTATACAGAAGATGCTTTATGGATGCCACCTAATGGACTCGATCGCTGCGGTATACCGGATATTTTAGAAGGCTTTGCAGACACAATTGCTGATAAAGATATCGATCCGATTTTTACAGCTGAAGAAATCGAAGTCAAAGGTGATTCTGGTTATGTCATCGGTATTTCTTTGGCTACCATTTGCCCAAAAGACGGCAGTCCATCAACACAAGTCAAATATCGAGCTTTATGGTTGATGAAAAAAGATGGCGATCGCTGGAAAATTGCTCGTCAAATTTGGAATGTAAAACCTTAATAATTTTGTAAAATTCCAATTCCTGGAACCTAATAAAATGGCTACAGAAAAATATCATGAGATACTCAAAAAATACTTTCTGTCTTTTGAAACTGGTGATTTTTCACAAGTACAGTTCTCTTGCAACCTTGAGTTTCTGAGTCCCATTAGTGGTAACACTTTGAAAGGAACTGAAGAAGTTATCCCTTTTTTAAAGGGTGTGACGACTCGTGTGGCAGAAGTGAACATTATGTCAACCACTGTTGAATACCCAAGAGCAAGTGGTGTATGGCAAATGAGGACAACAAAAGGAACTTTATACACCCTACACAACTTCTTTCGTCTTGACGAAGAAGGTATTGTCTATGTTTGGCCGATGTTCGATCCAAAAGCTGTGATGGAAAATCCAGACGCTTTAATTCAATGGCTAACGGGTAAGGACTACTAATAGTTCACCAACCCAAAATTGCTGGGCTAGGGCAAGCAGGGGGAGCAGGGGAAGCAGAGGGAGCAGGGGGAGAAGTCGCAAGGAGGGTTTCCCTCCGGGCGAACTTCGGGGGAGAAAGAGATTTTTTTTGCTGCTATTAACCTTGCAAAGTTCTCTTGGCAGACTACTAAGTAATACCAACTCAACAAAATAACAAAATGACTAAACTACCTGCAACATCTGATATTTACATCAGCTTTTTCATGTTTACCACCAATTTGCAACCCGATAACTTGGATTATCGGCGAATTGTGGTAGCTCATATTAAGAAACTACAAAGATTTGGTTATAGTGGGTTTGAATTTCCCATTGCTCCTGGACTTCCTGAAAATTATGCCCAAGATTTAGAAAATTACACGAATCTACGCCATTATTTGGACAGTGAAGGGTTAGAAAATGTGAAAATTTCTACTAACGTGGGAGCTACCCGCACCTTTGACCCTTCTTCTAACTATCCAGAACAGCGACAAGAAGCCCTAGAGTATCTGAAGTCACGGGTTGATATCACCGCAGCCTTAGGGGGTGAAATTATGATGGGGCCAATTGTCATCCCTTATGGTGTTTTTCCGACAACAGACTTCAACGAGCCTATCTGGAGTGATGAACTTCAAGAACATCTCAAAGTTCGTTATGCTAATGCCCAACCTATTCTGGATAAGTTAGGTGAATACGCAGAGATCAAAAAAGTTAAATTAGCCATTGAACCGATAACCCATTGGGAAACACCAGGCCCCAACAAATTATCTCAATTAATCGAGTTTCTCAAAGGCGTTAAGAGTAAACAAGTGGGAGTAGTCATTGATAGCGCCCACGAAATTTTGGATGGCGAGGGGCCGGAGATATTTAAAACACAAGTGGAGTACCTTGCTCAACAAGGAAGACTGCACTATGTCCAAGTCTCTCCTCCAGACCGGGGCGCTCTTCATACCAGTTGGCTTCCTTGGAAATCTTTTTTAACACCCATTGTCAAAGTTTATGACGGCCCGATCGCCGTGGAAATTTTCAATGCTATCCCTGCTTTTACCAATTCACTACGTCTGACTCGACGTAAATTTTGGATACCTGATGAAGATCCTCCAAATCAATACCCCAATGCTTACGATATTGCTGATGAAGCCATCAAGGTAACTCGAAAAGAATTAAAGAAAATTGGCTCTAAATAGTTGACTATGATAGTCTCCAAATCAAAACGTCTGACAATTGTCTCGGTTTTTATCATCTTTATCCTGGCTTTCGTTATTAGTCTCTGCGGTTGGGAACAGGCGATCGCCGCCCCCATAATTGGCACAAAAGAAGAAATGGGGGCTTGGGAAACTCTACCTATGCCCCCTCTAGAAGACAGAATGCAGTCTGTGCATACGATACTGCTACCGAATGGAAAAGTTTTAGTAGTTAATGGTAGTAGTTTTCGCACCACTCAAGTAAAAGAACAAGAGAACGTCGATCTGGTTGAGGGAGTTGATGTCAGAAATTATGATGTCATCAATAATACAGGTCTTCTCGATCCTGTAACTGGAAAATTTGAGCGCATTCCCTCCCCACCATCTATCCAGGCTGGGGAAACCAATGATTTATTCTGCACCGGACATCTACAACTATCCAACGGTAACATTCTTTTTGTCAGTGGAACTGGGCGCTATTACCCAGGAGGTGCATTTACAGGTAATAGACAAATCAACCTGTATAACTGGAAAACCGGAACGTGGTCGGCGCTAAAACCACTCAAACAAGGAAGATGGTATCCCAGTTTGATTTCCCTTGCTGATGGTAAAGTTGTCATCTTTTCAGGACTAAAAGTTGATGCGCCTAATCAAATCAATCCCACTTTAGAAATCTACGATCCAAAAACAGAAAAGCTCCAGTACATCGACCTCACAACTGTCAAGAATAGTCCTTTCAATACCAAACTCAAAGATGTAGATAGCTACGATAGTATAGACCTCTATCCTCGCGTCTTTCCTACTGCTGATGGTAGACTTTTAATTACCGGAGACGAGGCTGGTATTGCTGGGGTTTTAGTCCCACATAGCAGCAAAAAAAGCTATTTAATGTCTATCAAGGAGAATACAGAAGGTACATTATCTGTCAGCTTTGAAGTAGGCCCAGATAGAGCAGAAAGCTCTAAAGCCTATGGAACAGCCCTACAAGTTCCCAACTCAGAAGATGTCTTACTTCTTGGTGGAATTATCGGCACTAACAGCATCAACTTTGGGCGGTTAAATAATACTCAGGGTTTCCCACCAGGATCAAGAGTCGCTACTAGTTTACAGCGTTGGCTATCTCCGGCAAAAAGTGGTGAAAAGAACGGAAAGTGGGAAATAGTGCCAAACTTTTTAGATAAGCCCAGAGCTAATCTCCAATCTGTAATTTTACCAACGCAGGAAATATTAGTTGTTAATGGTGGCCAATATCCAGAGTACAAGCCTGTCTATGAGCCTCTATTGATGACTGCTGCTCAGGATGCTCCTGGGGGTTATCAAACCAAGCCGATGAATCCAGCAAAACTCCCCAGGCTGTATCATAATGGTGCATTATTATTACCAGATGCTCGTGTTTTAGCGATCGGTGGTAATGCGAACCGAGCCTTAAGGGATGAAGATGGCACTGTTCATGTTGATATATTGCAAGATGCCAAAACCTATTATAAATTCGCCGATTTGAGAGATAAATCTGGGCAGAAGAAGGAATTTAATCTAGAAGAATATTATCAAAATCCTCAGAGCTATTTTGCCAAAGGCGACGAAGAACCCTTTGTGCCTGCGGAAATTTGGCAAGGAGAAGTATTTAGTCCTCCTTATCTATTTAAGCCTGGTTCTCGCCCTAAAATTGTTAAAGCTCCTAGTAGTTTGGCATACAGTCAATCTAATACGATATCTGTCAAGAATGCGACTCAAGATGGTTCTCTAGTCCTGGTAAAACTGGGGGCAGTAACTCACTCTTTTGATTATGGACAACGTTTAGCACAATTGCCTATAGAAAATGTTGTTTTAGCAGATGAGTCTTCCATCAGCTTTAAAACTCCAGAAAATAAAAACCTTTATCCTCCTGGGTATTACATGATGTTTTACCTCAACAACGTAGGCAAGCCTTCCTTGGCGAAGATAGTCAAGCTTGCAGCTTAACCCTATGTTGTTACTTTGGCATGAGCATAATTGGCAACTTGCAAACCGAGGAATTAATTCATGGCACTGACTGAAAAAGATTTGAAACACCTACCAGAAGATGGCATTGATTCAGAAAATCCTGGTAAATACCGAAATCTATTAAATGATTTACAAGGCAACATTCTCAAAGGACATGGACGAGATCATAGTGTTCATCTATTTTTACAATTCAAGCCTGAGCAAGTAGAAGTAGTTAAGCAGTGGATTCAGAATTTTGCCCAAACTTATATAACTTCTGCCAAAAAGCAGTCAGACGAAGCATTTAAATATAGACAAAAAGGCATACCAGGACAGGTATTTGGTAACTTTTTCTTGTCGCGTCATGGATATGAATATTTAGAAATTGAGCCGTTTCAAATACCCGGAGATAAACCATTTAGGATGGGTATGAAAAACGAAGAAATTAGAACTTCTTTGGGCGATCCTAAAATTGAAACCTGGGATATAGGATTTCAAAACGAAATTCATGCCTTAATTTTGCTCGCAGATGATGACATCATAGACTTATTGCAAATTGTCAATCAAATGACGCAAGAACTGCGTCTAATAGCAGAAATTGTTCACCGAGAAGATGGATTTATCCTGAGAAATCAGTCCGGACAAATTATCGAACACTTTGGCTTTGTGGATGGTGTAAGTCAACCGTTGTTTATGAAACGGGACGTTGTGAAGGAGAGGGTAAACAACTGCGATTTTGATAAATGGGACCCAAAAGCTCCTCTTGATAGTATTTTAGTCGAAGATCCTAACGGGAATACAAAAGATAGCTATGGCAGTTATTTAGTCTACCGAAAACTCGAACAGAATGTGAAAGCATTCCGTGAAGATCAGCGCAAATTAGCTCAAAAATTAAACATCCAAGAAAATTTAGCTGGAGCTTTAATTGTAGGTCGTTTCCCTGATGGCACTCCAGTAACTCTTTCAGATATACCGACTTATGCAGTTACACCCACAAATAACTTCAATTATGATAATGATTTAGCCGCAACTAAGTGTCCATTTCACTCTCATACACGTAAAACTAATCCTCGTGGAGATACAGCCAGATTGTTAACTGCTGATGCTCACTTTGATGAAGCATTTAAGGAAGAAAAAGGCCATAGGATTACTCGTCGTGCAGTTAGTTATGGCGAAAATAATCCTAATAAAGAACCAGTTTTAGGTTCAGGATTACTGTTTCTTTGTTTTCAATCCAACATTGAAAATCAGTTCAATTTTATCCAATCACGATGGGCTAATCCTCAAAATTTTGTTCAGGTGAATACTGGGCCAGATCCGTTAATTGGTCAACCATCGGGAACTCAGAAATGGCCAAAGAAATGGGGTGAACCAGAAACAGAAGAATATAATTTTAAACTCTGGATAAATATGAAAGGTGGCGAGTATTTTTTCGCTCCTAGTATCAGTTTTCTCAAAACCTTGGCATAGATGAGGCTATTTTATGGAAGAGATTTTATCTGTTATGGCTGTTCACCAGCAAATAGGAGGCATTGTTATGCGAAATGCACCTGGATGATTTGAATGCAGATATCCCAAAATGTGCATTTCGGCCTATGTGATCCACGGGATTATAGGTAAAACCCTACTTCTGCGATCGCATCTGCTCAAGTTGCTATTTTCTTACTGTGTCAATCAAACATTTTTGTCATGGAAAATTTAGGCGATCGCCTAGAGGTAGTAGCAGAATTGTCTTTAGCCCCTGGGAATATCACTCTGACACCAGACGGTCGGCTTTTTCTCAGCCTGCATCAATTTTATCAACCTGAAATGCAGGTAGCAGAATTAACTCAGGACGGTTTAATCCCGTTTCCTCCTCAGTCTGGGAACGCAATCATTACTTTCGATACTGTACTGGGTATCAAGTCTGATGGCAATGGAATCGTTTGGATGTTAGACAATGGCAATCAAAGTAAGTCAGTTCCTAAACTAGTAGCATGGGACACCCTAAATAATCAATTATCACGGGTGATTTACTTACCACCACCCATAACCCTTAGTAATTCCTTTGTGAATGATTTAGCGGTGGATTTGATTCATAATTTTGTTTACATTTCCGATCCAGCACCAGATGACAAAGCGGCTTTGATTAGAGTAGATTTGCAGACAGGTTTAGCTGCTCGTGTTTTGCAAGGATACCCAGGTATAGCACCAGAAGATATTGATTTAGTAATTGATGGAGTACCAGTGCAAATTGGTCAGCCTGATGGGACTGTAATTCGTCCTCATTTGGGTGTCAATGGTATTGTTCTAGATGCAGAAAACGAATGGCTATACTTAAGTCCGATGCACAGTACTAGTATGTATCGGATCAAGAGTGCAGATTTGAGCAATCTTCAATTAACTGATGCTGAACTGGGTAGCAAAATTGAACGATACAGTGAAAAGCCAATTTGTGATGGCATTTCCATTGACAAAGATCACAACATCTATGTGGGTGACTTAGCTCATAGTGCGATCGGGGTGATTACATCAGCAGATCGCGCTTACAAATTGCTAGTTACTGACGAGAAGTTGTCTTGGACAGACTCCTTCAACTTTGGTTCAGATGGTTATCTGTATTTCGACTGTAATCAACTGCACCATTCCGCGCCTCTCAATGCTGGGGAGAATATTTCTGCTCCCCCCTACTATATTTTCCGTCTGAAGCCTCTGGCTGCCGGCATTGTGGGGCGTTAGAAGACTTCCGTCTGAAAAAAATATCATCAATGTGATGCGTAAAGGAACCAAGAGAGGAAGAATTTCATGATGATCTTCACTCTCAAAATTGCATCACTTACTTTCTGGAAGTCTATTCATCTCCGTCTCAATTTTACTCACTCAAAAAAACAATTCATTCATATGAAACGTTGGTTATTAGCTAACTTAATTGCTCTTTGCTCGTTTTTGTTCTTAGGAACAAACGCTGCTTGGGCAGTCGGTGGTGGCATTGCGCCGGGCGCACCGGGTGTTTCCTCTGTTTGGTCTTATGCTGGTAAGCAAGGCATTGGAACATCCTATGAACAGTATGTGGATAATAAATATAGCGATCGCGCTCCTACAAATGCCATCTCCAAGGTTTGGTTTTCAATTGCTCAAGGTATTGTGACAGAAACCGCCTATGGAGAAATCGATCGCGCCCAGATCAATGACTTACAATTCTTAGTCACAGGCAACGGTTTTTTTGATGAAGAGAAGGTTTCTACCACCAGTAAGGTGGACTATCTAGATAAAGATAAGGATGGAAGGCCTCTTTCTCCTGCTTATCGTGTGATCAATAAAGATAAAGATGGTAAATACACCATTGAAAAGCACATCTTTACCGATCCTGATCACCAAACTTTGTTTACAAAAGTGATCTTTACTGCCAAAGAGGATAACGTTACCCCCTACATTCTGATTAATCCTCACATGAATAATACTGGCAAAGAAGATGTAGCTTTTGTTAAAAGCGATAGTCTCAATGCTAGGGAAGGAGAAATTGTTTATCTAAGTTTGAAGAGTTCATTGCCTTTTGTGAAAACCTCAGCCGGATACGTAGCTCGTAGTGATGGCTATCAAGATTTAAAAGACAATGGGGTGATGGACTGGACTTATGACTACACTGATCAGAGCAAGCCGGGGAGTGTAGCTATGATAGGTCAACTGCCTACCCTCAATAAAGGACAAACTTCCACCTTTAACATTGCTGTAGGCTTTGGCAGCACCTATCAAGAAGCAACCGAACAAGTCGATGCTTCTTTAAAAGAAGGGTACGAAAGTCTGTTAGCAAAATACAACGGTAAAGGCAGCGCCGTAGGCTGGGAAGATTATCTAGCCAGTCTTAAAAATCTACCTGCCATGATTGCCAACACCGGTGACAAGGGTAAACAGCTTTATGCCAGTGCTTTCACCCTCAAGAGTATGGAAGATAAAGAAAATCCTGGGGCTTTAATTGCTTCTTTATCCGTTCCTTGGGGAGATACTGTGAACGCAGACACATTTGCCACAGGCTATCGAGCAGTTTGGCCGAGAGACTTTTATCAAGCAGCTATGGCTTTGTTAGCTTTAGGAGATAAAGAAACTCCCCTAACGGCTTTTAAATACCTTCCACAAGTGCAAGTGCAATCAGATACACCAGGTAACGCTGGGGCTACAGGCTGGTTTTTACAAAAAACTCACGTTGATGGAACCTTAGAATGGCTGGGAGTGCAGTTAGATCAAACTGCCATGCCGATTATGTTGGGCTGGAAACTTTGGAAAGCCGGAGTGTTGTCGGATGGTGAAATCACTGAGCAATATCGCACGATGTTGAAACCTGCCGCAGAATTTCTGGCTAATGGCGGTAATGTCAATATACATACCTCTGATCAAGCAAACAACCGCAAGATAAACCCACCAAGCACTCATCAAGAACGATGGGAAGAACAATCAGGATATTCCCCCTCTACAACGGCTGCGATTATTACTGGGTTAGTTGCGGCGGGTGATATTGCTGAAAATGCAGCTGATGATCCTCTTGCAGCAAAATATTATTTCAGTAAAGCAGATGAATATCAAAAGAATGTGGATAAATTTATGTTTACCACAACTGGAGATATTAAGAACTGTAATAGCTCCAGTGAATATCTCCTGAGAGTTACCCCTAATGCAGATCCTAACGATGGAAGTCGCATCCACGACAACAATAGTTTGCTGGAAGCGGATGAACGCCAGATTTTAGATGGTGGTTTCTTGGAATTGGTACGTTATGGAGTCAGAAAGGGAGATGATGCTCACATTGCTGCCAGTGTTTGCGCCTTGGATAATATCAGCCTCTCAGAAGATTTAAGGGTGAGGTACGACATACCTTTTGATGGGAAAAAGTATCCAGGATTCCGACGCTATGGCAATGATGGCTATGGTGAACAAATCAACGATGGTAGTAACTTTCGGGATATTGACGATGGCCAGAAAAAACTCCGCAGAGGTAGGATTTGGCCGTTCTTCACTGGTGAGCGTGGTCATTATGAACTTGAGTTAGCTAAGGCCAAAAATGGAGGCACTATTAGCGATCAAGATGTTGCTAAACTACGTGATACTTATGTACGAGCAATGGAATATTTTGCTAACGAAAGTCTCATGCTTCCTGAACAAGTATGGGATGGTGTTGGCGAGAATAAGGCTCATAATTACATCACTGGAGAAGGAACGAATAGCGCCACACCTTTAGCTTGGGCGCACGCCGAATATATTAAGTTAGTCAAATCATTGACTGATAAGAATGTTTGGGATTCCTACCCCATTGTTCAGGCAAGATACCAATCTTCGGAATCTCTTACTGCCTCAAGTTCTCATCCGAACGGCACTAAGATCAGCGCAAATCCTTAAGATGTAAGGGTTTAAGGGTGTAGGGGTGTAGGGGTGTAGGGGTTCAATGCAAAAAAACTACCCTTGAAAGCCCCTACACCCAGTTACACCAAGATTTTCACCTTTACACGCGTGACATTCAGCATAAGTCAACATCAATCCCTATCAGGGATAGCACAATAGCTTAAATCGAAACTACTGCCCATTAATAATAGTTGAAGGCTCAAATTGCTCAGGTTGAGGCTGAGGTGCAGGATTGAGAAATTGCTGCCAAATTTTAATTTGTTCCTGCGCCGCACTATAAGCAGAACTACTGCGTGGAATTAACCTAGCAGTTTCGATCGCCTTAGACATATCAGAACTACCCTCAGAACGAGCAATATCTAGTATTTGCTGACCCCATTGATCAATAGCTACATTTGCATCCATCCGCAAAATACTATTATTAGATACCTGATTAGCTATGCGTATTGCTTCTGCTAGAGCTTGTGAAGTTCCAGCCGCGGCCACTTCCCTGGCGCGATTCCAATTATCTCTAGCGCGAATTTGCGATCGCCAGTCATCAATTGCCGTTTGTGCTTCCCCAGACAGCGCCCGTCCGGAGGATGCTATTGTTTGAGCTGCATTAATCGCCGCCGACAAGTCACCCCGCGCCGCAAACTCCCGCGCTTGATCTAAATAAGGTTGGTCTTGAATGCGCTGTACCTTGCCTACCCAAGTTCTAATTCTTCTGCGTGCTTCTGGATATAAAGCCCGACCTTGACGAATTTGACCAGCTTCCGCGATCGCCGCCTGCAAAGAGTTAACATCGTCTAACAAAGCAATTTGTTCAGCCCGATCCAAATATGGTCTATCTTCGATAGTTTCAACTTGCGACTGCCAACGGTTGATATTTTGTCTAGCTTCGGAACTACGAGGATTACCACCAGGAATCATCTGTGCTTCCGCGATCGCCGCTACTAAGTCATTGATTGTACCTTGATTAGCTAATCCCTGTGCCTTTTCTAGACGGGCAACATCTTCAATTTCCAACTGCCAACGGCTAATTAACTGTTGAGCTTTATCATAGTTTGGTCGAGATGCGTTAATTTGTTGCGCCTGGCTAATTGCCGTTTCCAAACCTGCAATATTACCCAACCAAGCATTCCTTTGAGCATCACCCAAAGCAATAAAATCTTCAACTTCCGTTTGCAATCCAGTACTTTCAGGAATTTGCCTGGCAATTTCTAAAGCTGTATCTGCGTCCCGTGCATCCATCTTTGCCTGTGCCAACTCCAGCATCTTGCGTCCAAATGCCGGAATTGATTCTTGGGCTTTGCGATACAAGTAACTTTTCTGCTCAATAGACTCCGCCAGTTTAATTGCTTCTAGTAAATTATCTACCTCTTTACTATTAGCCAATCTTTGGGCTTTGTCTAACTTGTCCACATCCTCCTTGGATGAGGTGATAATATCGTTGAGTTCGTCGTATTTGGCGCTTGCCCAATATTTATTATCTACACGCAGTAATTGAGAAGCGACCATAAACGCTGATTGCCAGCGTTGTTGCCGCAATTCTTCTTCTGCTTCTGTGTATATGCCTTGAGCTTGGTTCCAAATCGTTTGCCACTTGCTGATTTGTTCATCTACCAATTTATAAGCAGCCAGGTCTTCAGGGATTTTTTTGGCTGTAGCGATCGCCTGTTCTAAATTCCCTGCCTGAAAACTCTCGTCTGCTAATTGTAAAACATCCCGCGACCACTTTTCTAAAAACCTGTCAGCTTCCCCCCGCAATGGGTGATCCTGTGGTAATTGCTTGACTAAAGCGATCGCTTGCAACAAGTCATCAACCGTTTGTTTAGAAGCTGCCAACTGAGCGCAATGTATCCGCACTGAAGCACTTGCCAAAGGCCAAAAAATCGCGGGACAGTTAGGCGCGGATGGCAACTTCAGGAGCATCGCCATTGCCAGAAACCCGATACCACCAGGAAGGAGCGTTAACAATAAAGCCCAACCGACCCAACCCTGCATCCAGCGAGGCAACTTAACAAAACTTTTTTTAGTAAAATTAGTTACTTGTGATTGCTGACTTATAGGTAATTCTTCGGTACTATAATCTAGTCGTTGCCTCACCGTATTAGCAGAACCAGGAGCCGGGACACCAAATGCTGGGGTATCACCGACTTGTGGCGATCGGGACACACCGTCCATTTCATCTGGTTTTCTTCCTCTGGTTGGATGCCAACTTTCTGGGATATCCCGCTCTGTCATCTCTCACACCAAAATAGTTGAATAGCGATCTGTTTTAGAATGATAATGCTATTTTTGCCATAGTAACTTTCTTATAATTTAAAAGCTACTTGTTACATTATCTTTCCTTTGAATACCATTAATAATTAGTAGATCCAGATCCCTTTTATACATTAACCCGACACAGAAGACTCAGTTTGCAAATCCACAATTAATTGAGTGAGATGCTCACTGCTTGCTTGATAAACCCTGCCACAAAAATCGCAAGTCGCTTCAGCTCCATCATCTTTAACAATCATATCTTGTAATTCGGCTTCTCCCAACATCTTTAATGCTCCTAACACGCGATCGAATGAGCAACCGCAATGAAAGCGCAGTATTTGGCTTTCGGGAAAAATCGTCAGCCCCATATCACCCAGCAAATCGTGAAAAATTTCCGGCAAAGTTTTACCCGCTTGCAACAACGGCGTAAACCCTGACAAAGCCCCCACCCTCGATTCTAATTTCGCCACTAAAGCTTCATCCCTAGCCGCTTTCGGCAACACCTGCACTAGCAAACCGCCAGCCGCCGTTACACCACCAGCCCCGACAAACACCCCTAACATCAATGCCGAAGGTGTTTGCTCAGAAGTCACGAGGTAATGAGCCACATCATCACCAATTTCACCAGAAACCAGTTCTACTGTACTAGAGTAAGGGTAGCCATACCCAATATCTCTGACAACATAAAGATAGCCATTTCCTACCGCGCCACCCACATCTAATTTACCTCTGGCATTGGGAGGCAATTCTATATGTGGATTGCCTACATAACCGCGCACCGTCCCATCCAAGCCAGCATCTACCAAAATCCCAGCCAAAGGCCCGTCACCCTTCACCCGGACGTTCACCCTAGAACCAGCTCGTTTCATGCTAGAAGCCATCAACAAGCCAGCCGCCATCGTCCGTCCCAAAGCAGCCGTAGCGACATAAGAAAGCTTGTGACGCTGTCTTGCTTCTTCCGTCAACCGTGTGGTAATCACACCAACTGCACGAATCCCGCCATCAGCTGCCGTGGCGCGAATTAATTGATCCGCCATGAAGAACCTTACCAATAATAATTTCTTAACAAATGCTCTGGCTGTTAAGCTAGAGGCATAAAAATATTATCCTATTATAACAAAACTTAACTTATACAAAACTTACGCCAGCATCCGCAGTTAAAGATGTTTCATGATGAACAGCTTTGGTCATGGGTAATGGATAATCAAGTTGTTGATCTGTGATTTAGGATGGCTATAGCAACCTAATATTCATCTCGCTTTTACAAATGCTAGGTAATTTTCAACAAAGCCAACTGCGTATCGAAATAGCAGCATCAGCAAACACCATTCATGATAGTCTGCTGCGTCCGGTCCAACTAGAAAAATGGTTGATGGGACAACGATTTGCGCCAGGAACACCAGATGAACTACACGAAGGATTGCAGTTTACAACCTGGGCTGGGCCGGTAGCAATTCATCATCGAGTAGATGTAGCCAAGCCCAACTGTCTGCGCTTGCTACTCAGTGGTGGTATCGATGGTTTTCATGAATGGTACTGGGGAGACGGTTGGGTACAGTCGCGTTTAGAAGGGGTGTCACTTTTACCCTTGAATTTGGGACAAACCTTGAGTTTATTAAGTTTGCGCCAGTTTTTGGCAACTCAATAAAAATAAAAACTTCTAATCCTCAGCAGATAAAACTTGCTCAACGGTTAATCTCAACTCTGGAAAAGTTAGAGATTGAATAGATTCTGTACCAACAAACTCCACTGGCTCATATAATTCGTCAATCAAGCTGAAAACAGTCACTTTGTTGGTTAACGGATCAACAATCCAATACTCTGGAATATTGAGAACGTTATACTCAACTCGCTTGGCTCGATAATCTACAGTTTTTGTTGATTCACTGACAACTTCCACTACCAACAAAGGAGGTAGTTCATTCAGTTCAATCACTGCTTCTCGGTTTCTCAAATCTCGCCATTGAGTTAATAGAATCACAACTACATCGAGAACTCTTGATGTATCCCATTTCCCTGCACGAGGAGAACGAACACCAATAACCATTTTTTGAGAAGTCCAATCTAACTTCTGGTGGCGAATTTCATCTCGAAAGGAGTTATTAAGAAAACCTACTATCGCCCCATGTTGTCCAGTTCCCAGACTCACAGGAATTAGTTCTCCATTGACCAATTCATAGCAAGTATCAGTCCCATCATAATAAGCAAGATACTCTTCAAAGGTAAATTTTTTAGTAACTGCTGGGGTTGTAGCCATAGTGGAAAGTAGGGAAAAGCCGACTTTAACTCTAATTTAACCTCTAACCTCACTTGGGCTTGACTACCAAAACTGAGCAATTAGCTTCTTCTACTACTTGATTGCTGACAGAACCTGATACAATGCGCTTCATGCCAGTTAAGCCGCGACTGCCAATAATAATTAAGTCAGTTTGATAAATATTAGATAAACGAATAATCTCTTCTGCTGGGTCGCCTGTCACCAGTTCTAACTCAGTTTTAACTGATAACTTATCTTGATAATATTGCAATTGTTTTTCAATTTGAAAATAAGAACCTGTAGTAGATTCTGGGTGGGGAAGGTCAGCAGGTAATTCCATCTCTGAATCTGCTGTAGGAAACACATGACACAGAACTACTGTGCCGTCCGGTGACAATACTAATTCATCTAATGCCTGAACTACTCGTGGGGCAATTTCTGAACCATCTAGCGCTACCAAAACATTCTTTACCACTGCTGTTGCCTCCTCCAGAGTAGATCCCTGATACAAGTAGATAAACCAAGCGTACTGGCAGCTACACCTACAATCAATGACTCAAATTAGCTCTAAGTTTGTATGGTAGGTCTTCCCTATCCGGAGCTTTTTGTCCTTGAGGGTCTAGCTGGCCAGAGTCTCAGTTTGCAACCACTGAGTAACTTTTACCAAAAGTATAGGAAAAAATTAAACATTCCTCATCATTCATCTTGCTGAATTCGCCGCTTCACTGAGTCAGCGTGAGAGGGTAAGCCCTCGGCTGTGGCTAAAGCGTCAATGGCTCCAGCTACCTTATTGAGTGCAGTTTGGGAATACTGAATGATGCTGGAATGTTTGAGGAAAGTTTCTACACTTAAGGCAGAGGCATAACGGGCAGCACCAGATGTAGGTAAAGTATGGTTGGGGCCGGCTAGATAGTCCCCTACTGCTTCTGGTGTGGAATAACCGAGGAAGATAGCACCAGCATGGCGAATGTTGGGTAATACAGCCCAAGGATCTTTAACTTCTAACTCTAGGTGTTCTGGTGCAAATTCATTGGAGAGTTCTGCGGCTGCATCTAGGGATTCTACCAACACGATTAAACCGTAATGAGCGATCGCTTTTTCGGTATCTATCCGCCGTGGATGATCTACCAATTGTCTTTCCACTGCTACTTGCACATTCTTCGCTAGAGCTGGGTCTGTGGTGAACAAAATTGCCGCCGCCATTGGATCGTGTTCCGCCTGTGCCAGCATATCAGTGGCTACATGGACGGGATTTGCTCCTTCATCGGCAATAATCAGCACTTCACTAGGCCCGGCTAAGGAATCGATCCCCACAGTGCCGTAAACCAGTTTTTTCGCCAAAGTGACATAGATGTTACCAGGGCCAGTAATTACATCCACCTTGGGGATTGTCTCTGTACCATAGGCTAAAGCAGCGATCGCTTGCGCCCCACCTACCCGATAAATTTCTTGTACTCCCACTTCTTGAGCTGCTACTAACACTGCGGGATTAATCGCTTTCTGTGCGCCTGGTGGTGTCGCCATTACTATACGCGGTACACCAGCCACCTTCGCCGGAATTGCGTTCATCAGCACTGTACTGACGTAAGCAGCACGACCACCAGGAACATACAAACCCGCACGGTCTACAGGAGTGTAGCGTTTGCCCAGTACAATATCATCATCGCCAAAGTGTACCCAGCTTTTGGGGACTCGCTGACGATGAAAAGCTTCAATTTGGCGGCTAGCTAGCTGAATCGCCTCCAGCAGTTCCTTGGATACCTGTTGGTAAGCTGCGTCCAGTTCTGAACCTGTAACGCGTAACTCTTCAGCTTTGAGAATTTGATTGTCAAATTCATCTGTGTAATGCAAAACAGCTTTGTCGCCTTGGCGTTTCACTGCTTGCAACACTTCCCGCACAGTTGCTTCCTTGTGAAGCACCTGTTCGTCGTGAGTGCGATCGCAGATTCTTTGCAGTTCTGCTTTAACATCTGCCTGCTGAGTAATGATTCGCAGCATGGAGTAAGGACAATGCCAAAATTTAGAATATACCCGCCTGAGAATTATTTTTACTTTTTACCCCAAAGGATACCAAGCTTCATTTAACTCTCTCTTCTAGCTTAACCTGGATTTTTTTGATACTCCCCCAAGGCACCCAGCACCTGATTTACTTGGGGAGGCAACTAAATTTCTCAGTCCGATTGCCTTTATTGACTACGGCAGGGAGTAGGAGCGCCAATCCTTTATTCCCTTAAACCTCTTTCCTTAAATTTCTGAGTAGCAGGATTGTGCTGACGCACATCTAGTTCTCGTGTAATTTATCAGGAAAAACAGGCTCTGATGATAATTTTTACTTATGTTTATCTTTTAGTAACTAGTCTTGGTCGTAGATAGATGATGTAATGGCTTTTATACCGCTACTTCCACTGATCAATTCTTACCGTTTTTCATGAAATTAAATTCATTTTGGTAACGAACTAAACAACTGGTGTTCTTACTACTTGACTTAGTTTGTCAGAATTTGAGAATGGATATTTTTTGATTAGAGTACCTTATTTTAAACTGTTTTCTTCGGTTTAGCACACACTAGTGATCTTATTGTTGATTTTGTTACCCATATATGCTTACTGAGCTTCAGAAAAAACCTGACTGAAAAAATTTTCCTAAATTCTCACATTGGCAACACAAATGCTATATTAGTAAGTCTAGTAGTGTGTGTACATATAATTTTCTTTTTGGAATCGACTGTGGCTAATAATAAGTCTGCCCTTAAACGCGCCCAAATCGCAGAACGCAATCGGGTACGTAACAAAACCTACAAATCATCAGTTAAGACACTGATGAAAAATTACCTAAGCGCTGTACAAGCTTATGCGGCTAATCCTACTCCAGAATCAAAACAGGAAGCGCAAACACGCCTAGCTGCGGCTTACAGCAGAATTGACAAAGCAGTCAAACGGGGCATACTCCATCCCAACAACGGGGCTAGGAAAAAGTCCAGGCTCGCCAGCAAACTCAAACCCATCGAGCAAACAGCATAACAGTCAGTTGTCAGTGGCTAGTTGTCAGTGGTTGTTTGACTACTGACAAGCGACAACTGACAATTGATAACTAACAAAAATGCAGCTAATTGACACCCACGTACACCTAAATTTTGACACCTTCCAGCCAGATTTGGCAGAAGTGCGATCGCGCTGGCAAGAAGCAGGAGTTGTGCATTTAGTTCATTCCTGTGTTGAACCGGAGGAATTTCCTAGTATTCAAGCCATCGCTCACCAATTTCCCGAACTAAGTTTTGCCGTAGGGCTGCATCCCTTGGATGCTGATAAATGGCAAAGCGACACAGGAGAGCAAATCCTATCTTTGGCTCGTTCTGATTCTAAGATAGTGGCAATTGGCGAGACGGGGCTGGATTTTTACAAAGCCGATAACGATGAGCAACAGCGCATGGTGTTTGAGGCACAATTAGCGATCGCCTCCCAACTCAACTTACCAGTAATTATTCACTGTCGGGATGCGGCAGTGGCGGTAAGAGAAATCTTACAAAAATGGCAGGAGCGCACAGGCGATAAAATTCGGGGTGTCATGCACTGTTGGGGAGGAACGCCAGAAGAAACCCAGTGGTTTCTCGACTTAGGTTTTTATATTAGCTTTAGCGGCACAGTTACCTTCAAAAGCGCCAAGACTATTCAAGCCTCGGCTGCAATGGTAAAAAGCGATCGCCTACTAATAGAAACAGACTGCCCTTTTTTAGCACCGGTTCCCAAACGGGGAGAAAAGCGCAATGAGCCTGCTTATGTCCGCCATGTAGCCGAACAGATAGCCGCCCTACGTGGAGAAACCCTAGAGGCAATTTCTGCTCAAACCACCCAGAATGCCTGTGAATTATTCGGTCTGGTGTTATAAAACTGACTCAATAGAAACAAGGCAGTCCCGATGAGAAAATTTCACAATCATAGATGAAACATATCTTCCCCCTATACCCTTACACCCCCATCCCTTTTTCCTTTAGCTCTCATTCAAATAAATAAACCGCTAGGAGGACAAAAATATGCTAAGATTAATCCCTCCAAAACATTTTGTGTGCGTCATAATGATGAAGGAAGGAACTATTAACTCCTAAATGTAATTTTGTAAAGTTATCAACTGGATCATCCTCCTACCTCTACAAGCAGATCATCTCAACCCAAATTGAGATAACCTTTGGCTACACAAAGCCCGTAATTGAACCTATAGAAAATTGTTAAAAGAAATTGCCTCGTGATTAAAACCCAGCAAAATCAGGCCATTTTCATTCAAAACCTCCATAATGCAGCTAATTTCCTTTATTTCGAGATACCCCCGCAAGTATAAAAGGTATATTCGGTAAAACAAAAGGTCAGGGCTGCGTCATGCAAATTAACGCGCTTTTGGGAGGGGAAGTGAGGAAAACAGAGCAAATTCCAAAATATTACAAACAACTGCTGTGGGGAAATCGGCTGCGTAGCTCGATAGGAACAACCTTGACTGGCAATTGGGGGCTATTACCCCTCTTGCCAAAATCGCACTCTCCAGCTTCAATTGCTGCGTTTGCCATTGCCTGTAAATAATCAGGTGAGCATACAGGAGAAGTTCCCAAACGGCTAAGGACACTAACTGTAGTGTCATCTAAAAAATTTAACCAGGTTGACAAAGGTAGAGGCATGATTAGCGAAAATTATATTGAACCCGCCTTTCTGTTGCCCGACTTGATTGAAATCCAGCGTTCAAGCTTTCGCTGGTTTTTAGAAGAAGGGCTGATCGAAGAACTTAACTCCTTTAGTCCTATTACAGACTATACAGGCAAATTAGAACTGCATTTTTTAGGACATAATTACAAACTTAAGGAGCCAAAGTACAGCGTTGAAGAAGCGAAACGCCGCGACAGTACTTACGCTGTACAGATGTATGTCCCTACCCGCCTATTAAATAAAGAAACCGGGGATATTAAAGAGCAGGAAGTATTTATCGGGGATCTACCTTTGATGACCGATCGCGGCACGTTTATTATTAACGGAGCCGAAAGGGTAATTGTCAATCAAATTGTGCGATCGCCTGGAGTTTACTACAAATCAGAAATCGACAAAAACGGTCGCCGGACATATTCAGCCAGCCTCATCCCCAACCGGGGCGCATGGCTAAAATTTGAAACAGACCGGAACGATTTGGTATGGGTACGCATCGACAAAACCCGCAAACTCTCAGCCCAAGTACTATTAAAAGCGCTCGGCTTATCAGATAACGAAATTTTTGATGCCCTGCGCCACCCAGAGTACTTCCAAAAAACCATCGAGAAAGAAGGGCAGTTTTCCGAAGAAGAAGCTCTGATGGAGTTATATCGTAAACTGCGACCAGGCGAACCACCAACCGTACTAGGTGGGCAACAATTGTTAGACTCCCGCTTCTTCGACCCCAAACGCTATGACTTGGGTCGAGTCGGTAGATACAAACTCAACAAAAAACTACGCCTATCAGTCCCCGATACCGTCCGCGTCCTCACCTCTGGCGATATTTTGGCTGCGGTCGATTACCTGATCAACCTGGAATATGACATCGGTAGTATTGATGACATCGACCACTTAGGCAACCGTCGGGTAAGAAGCGTTGGTGAATTGCTACAAAACCAAGTCAGAGTAGGCTTAAACCGCCTAGAAAGAATCATTCGGGAACGGATGACCGTATCTGATGCGGAAGTATTAACACCAGCATCCTTGGTTAACCCCAAACCATTGGTAGCCGCCATCAAAGAATTCTTTGGCTCTAGCCAATTGAGTCAGTTCATGGATCAAACCAATCCTTTAGCCGAACTGACCCACAAACGCCGTCTGTCAGCCCTTGGCCCTGGTGGTTTAACCAGAGAACGGGCGGGTTTTGCTGTGCGAGATATTCACCCCTCCCACTACGGACGGATTTGTCCCATTGAGACACCAGAAGGCCCCAACGCCGGTTTGATTGGTTCCTTAGCCACCCACGCCCGCGTTAACCAATACGGCTTCTTAGAAACGCCATTTAGACCAGTAGAAAACGGCCGGGTGAGATTTGATCAACCCGCAGTCTACATGACCGCCGACGAAGAGGACGACCTGCGGGTAGCACCAGGGGATATTCCTGTAGATGAAAATGGCCACATTATTGGTCCCCAAGTACCAGTCCGCTATCGCCAGGAATTCTCCACCACAACACCGGAACAAGTAGACTACGTAGCCGTATCACCAGTACAGATCGTCTCTGTAGCTACCAGTATGATTCCCTTCTTGGAACATGACGACGCGAACCGCGCCCTCATGGGTTCCAATATGCAACGGCAAGCTGTACCTCTACTGAAACCAGAGCGTCCGCTAGTGGGAACAGGCTTAGAAGCCCAAGGCGCGAGAGACTCAGGGATGGTAATTGTCTCCCGTACCGATGGGGACGTTGTCTACGTGGATGCTACAGAAATACGTGTCCGAGTTAGTGGGCAATTACCAGCAGCTAGCGGCAAAAGCACTGACAACGGACAACTGACCAGTCAGAAAGGACAAGAAATTCGCTATACAGTATCCAAATATCAGCGTTCTAACCAAGATACCTGTCTCAACCAAAAACCCCTGGTACGGATTGGTGAGCGTGTAGTTGCTGGTCAGGTGCTAGCTGATGGCTCCTCCACGGAAGGCGGGGAATTGGCACTGGGACAAAATATCGTCGTCGCTTATATGCCTTGGGAAGGCTATAACTACGAAGACGCGATTTTAATTTCCGAGCGACTGGTACAGGATGATATTTACACCTCAATTCACATTGAAAAATATGAAATTGAAGCCCGCCAGACAAAACTAGGCCCAGAAGAAATTACCAGAGAAATTCCTAACGTCGGGGAAGATGCCCTACGTCAGTTAGATGAACAGGGAATCATTCGGATTGGGGCTTGGGTAGAAGCTGGAGACATACTGGTAGGCAAGGTGACACCAAAAGGTGAATCCGATCAGCCACCAGAAGAAAAGCTACTACGGGCAATTTTCGGGGAAAAAGCACGGGATGTAAGAGATAACTCCCTCCGTGTACCCAACGGCGAAAAAGGGCGGGTCGTAGACGTGCGCTTGTTTACCCGCGAACAAGGGGACGAACTACCACCAGGAGCCAATATGGTAGTCCGGGTGTATGTAGCCCAGAAGCGGAAAATCCAAGTAGGGGATAAAATGGCAGGTCGCCACGGTAATAAAGGGATTATTTCCCGCATATTGCCCATAGAAGATATGCCTTACTTACCCGACGGCTCCCCTGTGGATATTGTCCTCAACCCCCTTGGTGTACCCAGCCGGATGAACGTGGGACAGGTATTTGAGTGTCTATTGGGTTGGGCTGGTCATACCTTGGGTGTCAGGTTTAAGATTACTCCCTTCGATGAAATGTACGGAGAAGAGTCATCTCGCCGCATTGTGCATGGCAAATTGCAAGAAGCCAGAGACGAGACAGGGAAAGATTGGGTTTATAACCCAGATGACCCAGGCAAAATCATGGTGTTCGATGGTCGTACAGGGGAACCCTTTGATCGACCAGTAACTATCGGCGTAGCTTATATGCTGAAACTGGTACACCTAGTAGACGATAAGATTCACGCTCGTTCTACAGGCCCTTACTCCTTGGTGACTCAGCAGCCATTGGGTGGAAAAGCCCAACAAGGTGGTCAGCGCTTTGGAGAAATGGAAGTATGGGCATTGGAAGCTTTCGGTGCAGCTTATACCTTGCAGGAATTGCTGACGGTGAAATCAGACGATATGCAGGGACGGAACGAAGCATTAAATGCGATCGTTAAAGGCAAGGCCATTCCTCGACCTGGAACACCAGAATCCTTCAAGGTATTGATGCGAGAACTGCAATCCTTGGGGTTAGACATTGCCGTACATAAAGTAGAAACCCAAGCTGATGGTAGTTCCTTGGATGTCGAAGTCGATTTAATGGCAGACCAATTAGCTCGCCGTACACCACCCCGACCAACCTATGAATCGCTATCCCGCGAATCATTGGACGATGACGAATAGAGATGACTGTTAGCGGTAGCGGAGCATTTAGCCCGTACCGAGTGCTGAGGATGAAAACTCAGCACTCAGACCCTACAAATCTCTTGATTCATGACTTTTAACTGAATACTTTACTCAGAACTCAGCACTTAAGTATGAGACCCGCCCAAACTAATCAGTTTGACTACGTTAAAATCGGCTTGGCATCACCAGAACGTATTCGCCAATGGGGTGAGCGTACATTACCTAATGGTCAGGTCGTAGGTGAAGTCACCAAACCAGAAACGATTAATTACCGGACTCTCAAGCCAGAAATGGATGGCTTGTTTTGTGAGCGCATCTTTGGCCCCGCGAAAGATTGGGAATGCCATTGCGGTAAGTATAAGAGAGTCCGCCATAGAGGCATTGTCTGTGAGCGTTGTGGCGTGGAAGTTACCGAGTCACGGGTACGCCGTCACCGTATGGGGTACATCAAACTTGCCGCCCCTGTTGCCCACGTTTGGTATCTCAAAGGGATTCCTAGCTATATTTCTATTCTGCTAGATATGCCTTTGCGGGATGTGGAGCAGATTGTCTATTTCAACTCTTATGTTGTTCTCAGTCCCGGTAATGCTGAAACCCTAACCTACAAGCAGCTACTGAGTGAAGACCAGTGGTTAGAAATTGAAGACCAAATCTATAGTGAAGATTCTCAGTTGCAAGGTGTAGAAGTAGGTATCGGTGCTGAAGCACTGTTGCGCTTGCTGGCTGATATTAATTTAGAGCAAGAAGCAGAAAGCCTCCGGGAAGAAATTGGTAGTGCTAAAGGACAAAAACGAGCAAAACTCATTAAACGCCTGCGGGTAATTGACAACTTCATTGCTACCGGTTCTAAGCCAGAGTGGATGGTGATGACAGTGATTCCCGTAATCCCTCCAGATTTGCGCCCAATGGTGCAGTTAGATGGTGGACGGTTTGCAACCAGTGACTTGAATGATTTGTATCGCCGGGTAATTAACCGGAACAATCGTCTAGCACGACTGCAAGAAATTCTCGCACCGGAAATTATTGTGCGGAACGAAAAGCGGATGCTGCAAGAAGCAGTAGACGCTTTAATTGACAACGGTCGTCGCGGACGCACCGTAGTTGGGGCGAACAACCGACCCCTGAAATCTTTATCTGACATTATTGAAGGGAAGCAAGGGCGTTTCCGGCAAAACTTGTTGGGTAAACGGGTTGACTACTCTGGACGTTCTGTAATTGTGGTTGGGCCTAAGCTAAAAATTCACCAGTGCGGCTTGCCCAGAGAAATGGCTATTGAACTATTCCAGCCATTTGTGATTAATCGCCTGATTCGTAGCGGTATGGTGAATAACATCAAAGCTGCGAAAAAGTTAATCTCTCGCAATGACCCCAGTGTTTGGGATGTCCTGGAAGAAGTGATTGAGGGACACCCAGTCATGCTCAACCGCGCGCCTACCCTACACCGTTTGGGTATTCAGGCTTTTGAACCAATTTTGGTGGAAGGTCGAGCCATTCAACTCCACCCCCTGGTGTGTCCTGCATTTAACGCTGACTTTGACGGCGACCAAATGGCGGTACACGTCCCCCTATCCTTGGAAAGTCAGGCGGAAGCACGGTTATTGATGCTGGCTTCTAACAACATTTTGTCGCCAGCTACAGGTAGACCAATTATCACACCTAGCCAAGACATGGTGTTGGGGGCTTATTACCTGACTGCGGAAAACCCAGGCGCTACAAAAGGTGCAGGTAAATATTTTGCTTCTCTGGATGACGTAATTATGGCATTCCAACAAGAGCAAATTGACTTACACGCTTACATCTACGTGCGGTTCGATGGGGAAGTGGAATCTGATCAGCCAGATACAGACCCCCTGGAAGTGACAAATAACGATGATGGTAGCCGGACTGTACTTTATAAGTATCGCCGAGTCAGAGAAGACGCTCAGGGAAATTTAATTTCTCAGTATGTACGCACTACTCCAGGTCGCGTTATTTACAATAAAGCGATTCAAGAAGCACTTGCCAGTTAGTTAAGAGTCCAAAGTCAATAGTCCATAGTTATATAGCAAAAACTAGGGACTATTGACTAAGCGCAAAGTCGAGCCACTGCGTTCCTGCCGCTCTGCGTCGGAAAGCAAGTGGCGTTGAGCGAAGGTTTCCTCCGAACAGAACTTTGTAAGAGATGACTAATGACTAATGACCAATGACTAAGGACTAATGACTAATGACTAACGAAAAGATGATTTTTCGCAATCGCGTCGTTGACAAAGGTCAACTGAGAAATTTGATTTCTTGGGCGTTTACCCATTATGGAACGGCGCGTACCGCAGTAATGGCGGATAAATTAAAGGATTTAGGCTTTCGCTATGCTACCAGAGCCGGGGTTTCCATTAGTGTTGATGACTTGATGGTACCACCTAGCAAGCGGAGTCTTTTGGAAGCGGCTGAAGAGGAAATTCGCGCGACTGAAGTCCGTTACCAACGGGGAGAAATTACGGAAGTAGAACGTTTCCAAAAGGTAATAGATACCTGGAACGGTACTAGCGAAGCCCTCAAGGATGAGGTGGTTACTCACTTCAAACAAACCAACCCCCTTAACTCCGTGTACATGATGGCGTTCTCCGGCGCACGGGGTAATATCTCCCAGGTGCGTCAGCTGGTGGGAATGCGGGGACTGATGGCAGATCCCCAAGGGGAAATTATTGACTTACCCATCAAAACCAACTTCCGCGAAGGTCTGACGGTTACAGAATACATTATTTCGTCTTACGGTGCGAGAAAAGGGTTAGTAGATACAGCGTTACGCACCGCCGACTCTGGTTATCTGACCCGTCGTCTAGTAGACGTATCCCAGGATGTGATCATTCGGGAAATTGATTGCGGTACGACCAGAGGGATTCCCGTCCGACCGATGACCGAAGGTAGCAAAACCCTAATTAAGCTATCTACACGCTTGCTAGGACGGGTGGTGGGAGAAGATGTGATCCATCCCAAAACAAAAGAAGTGATTGCGGCACGCAATACCCCCATTTCTGATGACTTAGCCAAAGAAATAGAAAAAGCTGGGGTAGCAGAAGTTGTGGTGCGATCGCCTCTTACCTGTGAAGCTGCCCGTTCTGTCTGCCAGCACTGCTACGGTTGGAGTTTGGCTCACGCCAAAATGGTAGATTTAGGTGAAGCTGTCGGGATTATTGCGGCTCAAAGTATCGGGGAACCCGGAACCCAGCTCACCATGAGAACATTCCACACTGGTGGTGTGTTTACTGGGGAAGTAGCCCAACAAGTCCGTTCCAAAATGGATGGAACTATCAAGCTACCCCGAAAACTGCGGACAAGAACCCATCGTACCCGCCACGGGGAAGATGCCTTGTTTGTAGAAAGCAACGGGATCATGATTCTGGAACCACGCAAGGAAGGTTCCGAAACCCCAGCACCTCAAGAAATTCATGTGACCCAAGGTTCCACAATCTATATTGTTGATGGACAACAGGTCAAACAAGGTCAACTACTAGCAGAAGTTGCCCTTGGTGGACGTACCACCCGGACTAATACAGAAAAAGCCGTAAAAGATGTGGCTTCTGACTTAGCCGGAGAAGTGAAGTTTGCCGAAGTTGTTCCCGAACAAAAAACCGACCGTCAAGGTAACACTACTACCACAGCCGCTAGAGGTGGTTTGATTTGGATTCTCTCTGGAGAAGTGTATAATTTGCCACCAGGTGCAGAATTGGTAGTGAAAAATGGCGATCGCGTTGAAACTAACGGTGTACTTGCAGAAACTAAGTTAACAACTATACATGGTGGTGTAGTACGTCTACCAGAAGCTACTCCAGGTAAGAGTACCAGAGAAATTGAAATCATTACCGCTTCTGTAGTCTTAGATCAAGCAACAGTCACCGTCCAGAGTTCCCAAGGTCGCAACAACTACTTAATTACCACGGGTAACAACCAAGTCTTTAACCTACGGGCAACCCCAGGCACAAAAGTGCAGAATGGTCAAGTCGTCGCTGAGTTAATTGATGACCGTTATCGGACAACCACTGGTGGATTCCTGAAATTCGCGGGCGTAGAAGTCCAGAAGAAAGGTAAAGCCAAGCTTGGTTATGAAGTGGTACAGGGCGGTACACTGTTGTGGATTCCCGAAGAAACCCACGAAGTTAACAAAGACATCTCCTTGCTGTTGGTAGAAGACGGACAGTTTGTCGAAGCTGGTACAGAAGTTGTTAAAGATATCTTCTGCCAAAACAGTGGTGTGGTAGAAGTCACCCAGAAAAATGACATCCTTCGGGAAGTTGTGGTGAAGCCAGGGGAATTGCTCATGGTAGATGATCCAGAAGCAGTCATTGGGCGAGATAATACCCTGTTACAACCTGGTGAAGAACTGTTGGGGCAAGTTGCCACAGAACTGCGTTACATCCAGTATGTGGAATCGCCGGAAGGCCCAGCGTTGTTGAGCCGTCCAGTGGTAGAATTCGCTGTACCCAGTAACCCAGATGTGCCATCTACTACATCTGTCAGCCAACAAACAGGACGTTCGATTCAAATGCGGGCAGTACAAAGATTGCCTTACAAAGATTCAGAACGCGTCAAGTCGGTGGAAGGTGTGGAACTGCTGCGTACCCAACTAGTATTGGAAATTGAGCAGGAAGGCGAACAAGAACACAATGCTTCTCCTCTAGCCGCAGATATTGAGTTAATCCCTGACCCTGAGGATGCAGATGTTCAGCGCTTGCAGCTGGTAATTTTGGAATCCTTAGTGTTGCGTCGTGACATTGCCGCCGATGCCACCCAAGGCAGTACCCAAACTAGCCTAGAAGTGAAAGATGGAGACACCATTGTTCCCGGTTCCGTAGTTGCACGTACCCAAATCTTGTCTAAAGAAGGGGGGATTGTCAGAGGTGTGCAGAAGGGAAGCGAAGCAGTGCGTCGTTGTTTAGTGTTGCGTCATAGTGACATGACAACATTAAATACCAGTGCCAAGCCCAAAGTCAAAGCCGGTGATTTAATCGTCGCAGGTACCGAACTTGCCCCTGGTGTCTTTGCCGAAGAATCTGGGCAAATTGTAGCGGTGAAAAATGCGGGTGAAAGCACCACCACTCAAGACGCAGCACTTAGCACTCAGAACTACGCCGTGACTATCCGTGCTGGTCGCCCTTATCGAGTCAGCCCTGGTGCAGTATTGCAGATAGAAGATGGCGACTTGGTACAACGGGGTGATAACTTAGTGCTGCTAGTCTTTGAACGGGCAAAAACTGGAGACATCATTCAAGGTTTGCCTCGGATTGAAGAACTACTAGAAGCCCGGAAACCCAAAGAAGCTTGTATCTTAGCAAAACGTGGTGGGGAAGTTAAGGTAGTATACGGTGATGGTGATGAAGCGATCGCTATCAAGGTCATAGAATCTAACGGGGTAGTCACTGATTATCCTCTTGGCCCCGGACAAAACTTAGCCATGCCCGATGGTTCCGTTGTACCAGCCGGACAACCATTGAGTGATGGTCCTTCCAACCCCCACGAAATCTTAGAAGTATTCTTCAGTCTGGGTTCGGAAGACGGGGTTTATGCTTGCGCTAGCCACGCCTTACAAAAAGTGCAAACATTCCTAGTGAATGAAGTGCAGATGGTGTATCAATCCCAAGGTATTGACATCGCCGACAAACACATTGAAGTGATTGTGCGCCAGATGACCAACAAAGTGCGGATTGATGACGGTGGTGATACCACTATGCTTCCCGGTGAGTTGGTAGAATTGCGCCAAGTCGAGCAGGTGAATGAAGCAATGGCAATTACTGGCGGTGCGAGAGCGCAATACACACCAGTATTGTTAGGTATCACTAAAGCATCGTTGAATACCGACAGTTTCATTTCTGCCGCATCCTTCCAAGAAACAACACGGGTTCTGACAGAAGCAGCCATTGAGGGTAAATCCGACTGGTTGCGTGGTTTGAAAGAAAACGTGATTATTGGGCGATTGATTCCGGCGGGAACTGGTTACAATACCTATGATGAACCTGGGATGCTCGAAGATTATTCCACCCTGGAAACCACAAGTGTCTTGGATGAAACCGATGATCCTCTAGATATGGTATTAGATGACCGTACAGCTCGCGCCTACAATTTAGATTCTCCGGGTCTTGCGGAAACCGGATTCAGTAACCGTCGCTCAATTCTCGATGATGATGAGTTGATTGCTGATGAAATCCATGACCTCGTAGAGGCGGAAGTAGAAGTAGACGATGAAGTAGATGATGATTACGAGGATGATGACGAAGACGATGACGATTACGAAGACTAAAGTCTAATAGTTATCATCTAAATTAAAAAGGCAAAAGAATTACTTCTTTTGCCTTTATTTTATGGATTCAAATTCAGAAAATATGGTGCGTAGCCTACGGCACAATGTAATCCATGTCCTATATCAAGTTCGGGTCATTACTTACAATATTGTTGGTTTGATTGGTAATAGCTAATAGGCAATTTTTTACTATTACCTATTAGCTATTACCAAACACCGCAAATATTATTAGGGTTCAGACGAACATGATATTAAGTTTTTGGATCTACTTATTCACTACTTGATTGTTAGAAGTGTAGTAAACTTTCCCACCAGTATCGGGGACAAAATGGCAACTCACGCAAGAACGCCACAATGACTTCCAAATAGGTTCTTCTGACTTGCGGTAATATTCACCCATGACTGGTTTAATAGCCTCGGTAGCCTTCAGCAAATTATAGTGAGGGATATTCAAGAAAATGTGGTGTGCTACATGAGTGCCGATATCATGATGGATATGATTGACTAAACCATAATTGCGGTCAATGCTAGAAATTGCACCTTTGAGGAAAGTCCAATCTTCGCCACGATACCAGGGGATATCTGCCTCAGTGTGGTGTAGGAATGTGACTAAATCAAGCCAGATTACAAACACGATATATGGTGCAGCGTAGTATTTTAACAACCACATCCAGCCCCATTGATAAGTTAGGAAACCTAACGAAGCAACCATACAAGTCCACAGTACAGTGCTGGTGATGACATCCCATTTTTCTGATGGCTTGAAAAGAGGGCTACTAGGTAAAAAATGAGAGCCTTCCTTATTAGGAGAACGCTTAAACAAATACACTGGATAAGCCAGTAGAAAGACGTAATAACGGCCTATCTTTTGCCCTAATGGCATTTCCTTGTATTGCGACTCAGTCACAGGATACCAGCTTTCATCATTATCGATATTGCCAGTATTTTTGTGATGAGTTCTGTGACTAATACGCCAACCGTGATAAGGGACTAATATGAAGGTGTGAGTCAGATGCCCAACTAAATCATTGAGCCATTTATGCTTAGAAAAAGATTGGTGTCCGCAGTCATGTCCAACCACAAACAAAGCCCAAAACATCGTTCCTTGCATTAACCAGAAAATTGGCCAGAAATACCAAGAATCTAGGTAATGAGCAACTGCGTATAGTGAGCTAACAATCACTACATCACGAAAAAAGTAAAACAGTGATTTGCCCACGTTTGGTTGAAAACATTCAGCCGGAATAGCTGCTTTTAAATCCTGAAGAGTAAATGGCAGCGTAGTTGTATTCTCTGATTGGTCAAAGCTAGGAGAATTATCGGAGGGGATTGTAGTTGATTGCACTTGATTCTGTTGTGGGATATATATCGGACTTTACTGGAAGCATGAATTGAGTAACTATGATTCAGCGATGTCTGCGAAGCTAGCTCTCACACATCCAAAGAAGTAATCAAGGGATGAAAAGGTAGAATTGATAATCCATTGTATGGATAATAGCCCAGGTAAACAAGCCACATCCAACAACAGGGTTTTAATGTTTGGGTGATTATTTATGATTGCTGAATTCTTATTCAAAAATTTCTGGCAATTCACATATTAATTATCAGTAAATAGTGAACTGCCAAAATTTATTGAATTTACAGAATCATAAATTATTTTTTGCCATGAGGATTTTAAGTTAGCATCGCATCTAGCTAATACTAATGGCTAAAAAACCTATCGTCCTGCGTAATAATCTTTAAAAGGCTGATAGCCAACATCAGTTCGATACAGTTGACATTCGTCAGTAATGAACTTCATTAAAGACCAAGAAAAGCGAAGTTCATCATGTAGATAATCACCCCAATTTTCTTTAATGCTGCTGTAAGCTAACCGCAAATTATAAGAGGGAATAGCGGTAGAAAGGTGATGAGGAACGTGGACGTTAATATCGTGACACAACACTTCTACCCATTTGGGATAATCACAATGAATAGTCCCAAATAACTGTGCCATAGCTTCATGCCATTTGTTCTCTGTTTCAAAAGGAACATCTGGAAATGTATGGTGAACAATGGTGAAGGTACTCATCCAGAAATGATAACCCAGCCAAGGCACAAACCAAAATTTTACAAATCCCCAAATACCAGTTGTAGCGATGAGGGTGGGAAAAGCAACTGCGGCAAATAAAACTACTACAGCAACAGAAAGTTTCACATCAGCTTGGTCTTTAACTTTGAACTTCCGCCAATCGAAATGCACGACAGCCCAATGTCCAATTGAACCTACCCACCAAAGCCTTTGACGCATAAACAACTTAAAGGCAGACTGACGAGTTTTACCCCAACTGGCAAACACTTCTGGTCTGATAGGATGCCAAGCATTGTCTTCGTCTAACTTGTTGGTGTGCTTGTGGTGGTGATTATGCTTAATCCGCCAGCTATGAAAGGGATATATTAACGGCATCATAAATATATGCCCTACCAAGTCATTTACCCAACGACGTTTGGCAAATGAACGATGTCCACAATCATGACCAATCACAAAAAAACCTGTTAAAGCAGTACCTGTAAAAATCCAGGCAATGGGTAAAAGAAACCAAGGTGCGATCGCCAAACTCCAGTAACCTAAACCAACCATGACAACACTGAGTAGTGCTTGTGTCCACGCTTTGCGACGGTTCTGCTGAAAACATTCTTTTGGCAGAGTTTTAATAATATCTTTGAGCCTTAGTTCGGGATTACTAAGCTTATTTTTTATTTCCTGATTTTTGATGATTGATGTAGTCATGAAAACCTGAATAACAACAAAACCCTCTACCAAGCCACCACAAAAGTAACTGGCCGCAAAGTACTTGATAATTAACGTTCTGCATCATAGCAACTTTAGCTAGCCAAGCGCACCTGTAACTAATTTCCAGAAGCTATTTGAGAACTAACGAGTAGATATTTGGTTGCGAAAAATTACTAAGTCATTAGTCATTTTTTAGACAAATAACTAATGACACATAATAAACTAATTACTGCTTTTTGTCTGCTAGTTTGACATTAGTTGCTAAACCAAGTACTTGCAGCAATTGCACCGTCATCCAAGTCAGATCAACTTCCCACCATTCCAACCCGTGACGAGCTGAATATTGAAAAGCGTGGTGGTTGTTGTGCCAGCCTTCGCCAAACACTAGTACAGCTACCCACCAACAGTTAGTAGATTTGTCTCCGGCATCATAGGTGCGGTAGCCAAATTTATGGGTAGCGCTGTTTACCAACCAAGTACAGTGGTAAACCCAGACGATGCGAAAGAAAATTCCCCAGACTACAAAAGACCAGCCGCCCAGATATAACAGCAACAACCCCAGAGCAATCTGGATAAAAATGAAATATTTCTGTAAAAACTGATAAACTGGGTCTTCGGCAATATCTTTGGTGAACCGAGGAACATCAGCGTGGGAGGGAGAGTGATAAATTAGCCAACCAATATGGCTCCACCAGAAACCTTTATTAGAATCATGGGGATCTGGGTCAGTATCGGAATGTAAATGATGAATGCGATGTGTCCCGACCCACTCGATTGGCCCTCCTTGACAGGCAAGAGTCCCGCAAAGCACTAGGAAATATTCCAACCACTTGGGAGTCTGAAAACTGCGGTGGGTGACAAGGCGATGAAAGCCTAAGGTAATACCCAAACCACCAGTGATCCAGTAAAGCAATAAAGCCACACCAACTGCCGCCCAGCTGAAATTACCAGGGACAAAGGCAAACAAAGCGCCGATGTGTAGCCCAAGGAAAAATAGGGTATTTACCCAATTGATTTGAGGTTTAGTTGAAGTAGCAATTGTCATGCAGTAACTCGAATTAAAATTGTTCAGCCTAGTCTGTGCGATTTTGCAATTCGCATATTTATAGTTTTTTTGTTAACGAGGAAGTAATGAACAGCTTGGAACAGCTGCGGCAAGCAGAACAGGCACTGTTAGAGATTTTTTCTGGAATTGACGCTCAGGTCAAGCAAAATCTGAAAAGAGTGCTGGAAGCCTTTCGTAATCAACGCGTAGGAGCGCACCACTTTGCTGGTGTAAGTGGTTATGGTCACGATGATTTAGGTCGAGAAACTTTAGACAAAGTTTTTGCCGAGGTAATGGGTGCTGAAGCTGCGGCGGTGCGGGTGCAGTTTGTTTCGGGAACTCACGCGATCGCTTGCGCCCTGTTTGGTGTACTCCGGCCTGGTGATGAAATGTTAGCAGTAGTTGGTTCCCCCTACGATACGCTCGAAGAAGTCATTGGTTTACGGGGTCAAGGTCAAGGCTCCCTTATTGAGTTTGGCATAAAATACCGCCAATTGGAGTTAACTTCCCAAGGTTCTATTGATTGGCAAACTTTAAGCACTAGCATTACTGATAACACCCGCTTAGTTTTAATTCAGCGTTCTTGTGGTTATTCTTGGCGACCTAGCTTATCCATTGCCGATATTGAAAAAGTGGTCAATTTAGTCAAACAGCAAAATCCTGACACTGTTTGCTTTGTGGATAACTGCTACGGCGAATTTATCGAAACCCAGGAACCTACCCACGTTGGTGCTGATTTAATGGCTGGTTCCTTGATTAAAAATCCTGGTGGGACAATTGTGACGGCTGGTGGTTATGTAGCTGGACGGGCTGACTTAGTAGAAGCAGCCGCTTGCCGCCTGACTGCTCCTGGTATTGGTAGTTATGGTGGGGCGACATTTGACCAAAATCGCCTGTTATTTCAAGGATTATTTTTATCGCCCCAGATGGTGGGTGAGGCGATGAAGGGAACTCACCTGACTGGTTATGTATTTGACAAACTTGGTTATCCAGTAAATCCTGCACCCCTCGCCCCCCGTGGAGATGTTATTCAGGCGATTAAACTGGGTTCTGGGAAGAAGCTGATTGCCTTCTGTAAGGCTGTACAACAGAATTCACCCGTGGGTTCTTACCTTGACCCCGTTCCCGATGATATGCCGGGGTACGAGAGCCAAGTAGTGATGGCTGGGGGGACATTTATTGAGGGGAGTACTTTGGAATTTTCGGCGGATGGGCCTTTACGTGAGCCTTATGTGGTGTATTGCCAGGGGGGGACTCATTGGAGTCATGTGGCGATCGCTCTAGAGGCGGCGATCGATGCAGTAGGAGAAGCTTGAGCTATCACTCTGGTAACTTATACTGCCCCACGATGCGCTTGGCAAACTCAGGAACGTGCGCCTCCAACTTCTCAGGATGATTCCGCTTTACAAACAAATAATTGCGGGTAAAGTGGGAATCTATGGAGAACCGCGCATACTCTAACCCTTTAGGGCCAATTTTATCAATCACCACACCCATCATTTTTGCCACCCACATGGGAAGTGTCACACCTTTGTCATAGGCGGATATTCCCTGTTGTACAGCCTCTTGTCGATTGCCTTGGGACATTACAGGTTGAGTATCTAACTGGTCTTGCACCAAGTCCAGCATTTCTTTACCTGTATTATTTCTGACAAGAATCCACTGCCAGCCGAAGGGTGCGCCCATGTAACCCACTACTAAATCGGCTAGGGAGTTGACGTAATCAAAACAACTCATGCAGGAAGGAGCAAAAACATCTTTGAGTTGATTCGTTTTTAAACCAAAGAAGGGGACTTTCTCAATTGAGCCATCTTCATGTGTGAAGTGAATGCGGAAATCCTGCATGAACTCATAGTGTACAACTGTCTGAGGGGAGCGACTGGTGGTTTCTAAGAATTTTTGCAGTCCGGCGCGGGTGACGTTATCTACACAAGGTGTACCTAAAACGTAGAGCTTTTCTAAACCCAATTTTTTTTCTACAGCTCGTAAGGCTTGGATTTGGCAACCAACACCAATGACTAACAGTCGCTTCATCCCTGATTTTTCTACTTGTTCCAATATTGATAGATTGGGGGAGAGTGTTGGTTTGTTTACCCGCGCTGCTAGTATTTCTTCTGGGGTGCGAGCAATTACGGGCATGGGTTGGAAGCGATCTTCTTTGCTGTTTTGGACGCAGACAACGCCTTCCACTAGGCCACGATTCAGCATTTCTATGGCAATACTGCTGACAATACCAGTCCATTGTGCGCCTGGAATTGGTTGCTGTTTCCTGGCTGCAATCATGTCTTGATGAACACCAAAGTAGAGTTCATCAGGATGATCGAGATTGCGCGATCGCTGGTGTGCCTGTTCTTCGAGTGTGTCTATCTGCTGGGTAATAAAAGCACAGGCTTCCTTGACATAGTGGATATAATATGTATCGCACAGCCCGCACTCGCTGCATAGTTCCTTAGCAGGGCGACGGCTATTGGGTTTTAAGGCTTTGGCTTTTTTGTGAGGGAAGAGCGAAGTCATGTTAAGCGCAATTTGTTATCTCAAAACTTAAGATAGCGGAAGCCTGCACTTTATACAAAATTTCCTCGCCAGATGCAATATTTAGTTCTTGTCTTCAAGGGTTAGTACAACTGACTACTGACAAGCAACCAGAGAAAGTGATAAGGATAAATTATATTGACTGATACCCACCGAATTTTTGATGTTAAGAGTTTCAAAAGTTAAAAAGGCGGGTTGTCAGAAGTTAGGTATTGTATTGCTGGAAGCAGGCAATGTGATGATGGAGCCATGAAAAAAACGGTTGAAGTCCTACCGGATCAAACAGCGCTAATTGCGCGATCGCTCGATTTGATCCTGACTAAGTTAGATACTGCCATAAAACAGCAGGGGCGATTTACCATTGCCTTATCCGGCGGTAGCACACCTAAGCCGTTGTATGAAGCGATCGCTGCCCAAAAATTACCTTGGGATAAAATTCATGTTTTCTGGGGAGATGAACGTTATGTCTCGCCAGATCATCCCGATAGTAATGAACTGATGGCCCGTACTGCATGGCTAGACCGCGTTGATATCCCCGCCGAGAATATTCATGCTGTCCCCACTTTAGATAATAATCCGGCAGTATCGGCTGCTAAGTACGAACAGCAATTGCAAGCATTTTTTAACTCTGCACCCGGAGAGTTTCCCGCTTTGGATGTGGTATTGCTAGGCATGGGTGATGATGCCCATACTGCATCTTTGTTTCCCCACACAGAAGCTTTACAAGTACGCGATCGCTTAATTACTGTGGGTAATAAAGACGGCAACCCCCGCATAACCTTCACATACCCATTCATTAACGCTGCTCACAGTGTAATTTTTGTGGTTGCAGGTGCTAACAAACGGCCAGCCCTTGCTCAAGTATTTGCTCCGAGTGCAGATGACTTAGCTTATCCATCCCGCTTAATTCGGCCGCAAGGTGAACTTTTGTGGCTATTGGATGCAGCCGCAGGCGCGGAACTCTCAGTTTGATTTTCCCATCACGAGTAATTGTTAAAATCGGAAGCTAGAGTTACCGCCTTGCCGCATTTCTCATAAAAAACAAGTCTAACCTTTGGGTGTCTACTGCAAAAGCCGCTCCCAAGGTTAGTTTGCTTGTTAGGAATATATTTTTAGGATGCTCTTGAACAAAGGCTTAAATCAATGATCGTCTGTCCAAATTGCAACCACCCCAATCCAGACGGCGCTGTCCAATGTGAAGCTTGCTACACGCCGTTACCCGCCACCAGTAATTGTCCCAACTGTGGCGCAACTGTCCAATCTGATGCTGCTTTTTGTGGTCAGTGTGGCTTTAACCTGCACTCAGTCGCCGCGCCTGCTGCTACTGTCGCTACAGTCGCCCCTGATGTTCCAGTGGAACTGCCACCATTAGCTAATCCCGATCCGCTTTTAGAATTGTTACAACCCAATGCCTTAGGCCTTGATCCGGTTGCTAATGAGACTCCCCCTGCACCAGCACCCTTACCACCTACAGCCGTAGCAGCACCCCCGTCTGCACCTCCTGTAGTGGTGGAAGTTACACCTGCCCCACCACCAGCACCAGTAGAAGCAAGTATTCCTACTCCCCCACCCGAACCCGTAGCGCCCCCAGAACCAGTTCCAGCAGTAGAAGCACCAGCACCAGCACCAGAAACTGTTGTAGCTGCACCTCCTTCTCCTGCTAGAACCCAATTACAGCAAATTACAGCCCGGTTAGTTCACGTCCAAAGCGATCGCGAAATAGAATTACCACCCAGCTTATCTGTGGTTCATATTGGTAAACCAAACGATCGCATTCCTCCCGATGTCGATGTTTCCGGCTTTGCCAACTCCGAGATTGTCTCACGGGTACACGCGGATATTCGCCTAGAAGGTGACGCGCACTATATAGAAGATGTGGGCAGTTCCAACGGCACTTACATTAACAATTTACCTCTACTACCAGGCAATAGACACCGCCTCAGACCAGGCGATCGCATCAGTTTAGGTAAAGGTGATTTGGTAACTTTCCTCTTTAAACTCGCTTAACTAAATTCAGGGTATGGGGGTGTAAGGGTGTAGGGGTATCAGTGTTTAAAACCCTACACCCTTACATCTGAAATATGGGTACAAAATAGTAATAGTTACGAATTACAAACTAATTATGAGCCAGCCAGGGAAAGATTTTGAAACCTTACTGCATCGAGAAGCCCCCCTAGAAGTTGAGAGAATGGGATTAACTTGGTTAGTGGGAGCAGCAATCGCTACAGCAATGTTGTGGCAAGTTCCAGGCGGAGATTATATTTTATACCCCTTTACCATCCTCGCTACTTGGTTCCATGAAATGGGTCATGGCTTAATGGCTGTGCTTTTGGGTGGTCAGTTTCAGCAATTACAAATTTTTGGTAATGGTTCCGGTGTCGCCAGCTATGCCATCAGCAGATCCTTAGGCCCCATCGGCCCAGGTTTAGTTGCCGCCGCCGGGCCAATGGGGCCGCCACTTGCAGGTGCAGCCTTGATTTTAGCCTCCCGCAGTTTTACCACTGCCTCCCTGAGCCTGAAAATTTTAGGAAGTTTTTTATTAATTTCTACATTAATTTGGGTACGTTCCCCCTTTGGATTGGTAGCTATTCCCTTGTTAGGATTAATCATTTTGGGAATTTCCCTCAAAGCTCCCCGATGGATGCAGGGATTTGCCATTCAATTTTTAGGTGTACAAGCCTGTGTCAGTACCTACCATCAATTAGATTATCTATTTAGTTATTCTGCTGGTTCTTTGGGATTATCGGATACAGCCCAGATGGAAAAATATTTATTATTACCCTATTGGTTTTGGGGTGGATTAATGGCGATCGCCTCTTTGATCATTCTCATCCAAAGCCTCCGCGTTGCTTATCGCTCAGTTTAGTCAACAATCAAAAATCAACAGTCCTCCCCAATCCAAAACACATTGCATAATTGTTAGGAAGTGGCAACCTCTTAATTGAGGAAACTGTCTTATCTTAAGTTGTGGACGTTATAGTCCAGAACTGCTAACAGATACTAATGTGACTTGATGATCAGCATGAAATTTCAACTGTTGTTAGGCTCTTTACTTTCCCAGATTAAAGTCCGTCATTGGTGGCTAGGTATCTTATTGTGGATCGCTTTGGTTGCCCCAGCGCAAGCCTCTGTCATCTTGCGCGTGGCCATTGAGCGGGGAGTCAATCAAGCTAGAGTTGGCAGTTCCACAACGGCAATTGTCAAAGATAGTACAGGGCGTACTTTGGGACAATTGCCAGCGATGAGTTCCTTTTATGCCCAAGCTGTGCCTGGGGGAGTGGCTTTAGATAAATGGCAGTCTGGCTTATTTTGGATTGAACCCTCAGGGAAAGGATTCGTTTATATAGGCGATCGCTGGTTTCGTGGTAGAACTTTGGTTGTACCCACAGAAAAAGGTATAGATGTGGTTAACTGGGTAGATTTAGAAGAATATCTCTACAGCGTTGTTGGTGGAGAAATGAATTCTAGCTGGCCGGGAGAAGCCTTAAAAGCTCAGGCGATCGCCGCCCGTACCTATGCCCTATACAAGCGAGAACAACAGCGTAGTAACCCGGTTTATGATTTAGGTGATACCCCAGATCGCTGGCAAATTTATAAAGGAGTCAGCAGTGAATCTCCTTCAACCTATGCCGCCGTTGATGCTACAGCTGGGCAAGTATTAACTTATAACAATAATCTCATTCTTTCAGTTTTCCACGCTTGTTCTGGTGGACACACGGAAAATGTGGAAGATGTTTGGAGTAATCCCCTTCCTTATCTACGCGCTGTTCAAGACTACGACCAAAACATTAAAGAATGTAATTGGCAAAGAACTTTTACCCCAACAGAAATTAGCTCCAGAATTTCTGGTGTAGGCAATATCAGGGAAGTAGTTGCCGAATCCTTTTCACCGTTCCGTAGTGTCAAAGCTTTAAGAGTCGTGGGTGATAAAGGTACAAAAGTCCTGCGAGGCGAAGAAGTGCGTACTGCCCTGAAACTCAGAAGTACTCGCTTTAACGTCACCAGAGGCGCAGATGGTAGCTTTACCCTCCAAGGCGCAGGTTTTGGTCATGGTTTAGGTATGAGCCAATGGGGTGCTTATAATTTAGCTTTACGCGGCGCTAACCACCTGCAAATACTAGGACATTACTATCAGGGTGTCGCCCTCACACCCATTAAGGCGAAGTGATTGAGCATTGGGGACTGGGGACTGGGTAGTGGGGACTGGGGACTGGGGATTGGGGATTGGGTCTTTCTCCCCCTGCCTCCCCTGCCTCCCCTGCTTCCCCTACCTCAAGAGCTTATCTGAACTGTATTGAATTGATATTACTCCCCACTCTCCAACCTCCTCCGCCATTCAGCCTCAATTTGTGCCGATCGCTCAACCTCTTGGTCAAGTAAGTCGGTTTCGGTAGAATAAACTAAATCTTCATTACCAATAAATTTCTCCTGGGCAAACTGACTGGCGTAGTTGATTTTTTGTTGTAAAGCTGTATCAGGACTGGTTAATACTCTGGCACGGCTTAGGCGATCGCGGTTCCGTCCGATAATCTTCCCATTACGCCACTTAATCCAGAAGTAACGTAATAAAGGTATGCCCAAAAAACCGATTCCATAAGCCAGCAACAGCCAATAAATTCCTTGTACGAAAGCGACTAAGCCACCCAACTGTGCAGCAACCGTACCATCTACCAATAAATTACCCAGCACCAAAGCACCAACTAGATTGACTATACCCAAACCTGCACTGAGCATAACTTGTCCGGAACTAGCGGCACTAAAACGCCAGGGAAATTCTTCCAAATAAACTGACAGTGGTTGCTGTTGTTTTTTGCTGGCTCTCACCTGCAACTCTGGGAAATAATAGACAATTTGTCCTTCAGGACTGACACTTGGTTGCCCGTTGAATCGTAACAGCACAGGCAACATATAATCTTCGTATTCTTGCTGATAGACTTCGCCTATATCATCTAAGTATGGGGCAATTTGTTCTGCTACCACTGCACCACGGCTACCCCGAATCACAGTCGCAATTTCTTGCCAACGGCGTTCTTCTAAATTGGCATTAGGATTACCATCGCCGAACAAAAATGAAAATACGGCCTCAAAGAAGTTCAAATCACTGCTTTCTTGGCTACTACGCCGTCTTTCTGGCGCAGAATAGCCATAGTTGGGGTTGAAGTACCAAAATAAATCAGGAAAGTAGAAGAACCCCCAACTACCACTAGAATTACTACTGCGATCGTCATTATCGTTACTCGAATTCATTGCCGTGATGATCAAAAAGATGGCAATAGTAATCAGCGCAATGGAAGCAATTAGAAAAATTCCAAAAGAAATGCGAATCAGGTAAAACAGAATTTTCCATATCTTCTGCCACCATTCTTGCAATCGTAACTTGAAATATTTATTCCGTAGAACATCCCGAAAATTTCGAGGGAACAGGTAAACAATATCACCCGTTTCTGCTACCTGCAAATGTCCACCCGCATCGCTAGCTAAAGCTAACAACCCTTGCCCAGCCTCCGCTAAATTTAACCCAGCCTGAGTTGCCACATCACCAACAGTGACTCGGTAACCTAGTTTTTCCACAGCCTGCATAATAGTGGGATTGGGAGCCATAGCTCTTCCCCTCCTGTTGAAATTTTTCTCCTTTACTCAAGTATAAAGTTTGATTCTCGGAGACTTGTTATTGGCGTGGTGAGTTGTGAGTTTCTGGAAGTTCTCTAAATTTTGAATTTTTTAGGTGTAAGCTTAAGCCGTAGGCTATGCAGGGATTTTGAATTGATTGCCCCGGCCTCCTTCCTATTCCCTTTAATGTTAAAATATACTTATTAGGCCTGGTTAATCACAATATGGTTCAGTACACACTAGCTCAAAGTCCGGAAATCATCCTCACCGTTTCTGGGAAAGATTCAGCCAAAGCCCGTGACAGAGCAATGGATCAGTTGGTTGAGTTAATTGATGCTGGTAAGCTGCCTACAGAATTAGAAGAAGGATTTGGCCCTCAACAATTAATAGAGGTGAAAGAACCATCTGCCGAATCGCCTAGTGGTGAAGACTCGATTACACAAGCTGTCCAAGTCTTGAGCAACTTAGCCACACTCAAGCTAAAAGTGCAGGAGTCACGCACTGAAGCTTTAGAAATTCGCAAGGCTGTTGATGTCCTATTCTCCGATGATTCTGTAACGGAAGAAGAAATCACACGCCTCAAGGAAGGTTTTAAAATTCTCAAAAATTTTGCTCAAGCAAACCTACGCTACCAAGAAGCACGAGCTAAAGCGGAACAGGCTAGACAAGTTTTAGATCAGGCTTTAAAGTCACCAGACAAATAATTGTCTTTATTTCCTCACAGGAAGCTGGGCGAAACTGTTTAAGTTGTTAATGATCTTGAAAAAAAGTACTTCTGAGCAGAATAAGTCTTGCCCAACTTAGAACTTTTATACTAATAAATTTTGTTTCGTATTCTCTAACATATTTTCAAAGAATACGATGATATTTACTAAGGAAATATTGATTGGTTAGAGTTAGTAATAACTGGGGCGCTAGGATTCGAACCTAGGGATGTCGGGACCAAAACCCGATGCCTTACCACTTGGCGACGCCCCAAAGCTTTCGACTTTATTAATATAGCAGTCTGTGTAGGGGATATGTCAAGTACTTTGAAAAAATATTCTGAACTAAGATGGGTGCTGTAAGTTATTCTCGCTACCCCCTGCCCTTCAAACTCCCCATTTAATGCAGTGGCCAAAATTGAATTAGTGCAAATGCTATGGCAGCACTACCCAAAGGCACAGTCAAATTGTCAACCCCCAAGAAGGAAAAGGCTTCTAAACTAGTGGCGACAAAAGCCACCGCTAGTGATACAGTCCAAGTCTGCCAAACGTTGCCTAGTACACCAAGTAAAATTAAGCTACATACTAAGTAGCTAGCTAAAGCCATAGTTAAGGAGCCTTCCCAGCTTTTTTGCGCTCCTAAAAGTTTATATTTATGCTTACCAAATCGCTGTCCAACCAAAGCCGCTAATCCATCACCCCAGGCCATTACCATCATGCCGATCGCCGCATATTGGGGTTGTTGTATATGCCAAAACCAAGCCACTAAAACGCCGACACTGACAGCGTAAAAAAATGTGCCTAAGCTCTGTCTACCCACACTATTAATACCTGGGAGAAGTGGGAAAATGTAAGACAACAGAGTGACTACACTTGCCACAATGGAAGCACCAATGCCTACACTGGCAGGAATATCTAACCACCAAGCCAGTAAAATCACATGGCCAGCGCCAATGTGAACTATTTTTCGGACTATTTCCGAGTCGCTAGTGGCAAAGCGATTTACCAGCCCAGCGATCGCCAGAATAAAGGATACCCAAGCTGCAACAATACTAATTTGCAGCCATAAAGGCGGTGTTGAGATTAATTCGGAAACTAAGTTTAACAAAGATAATACAAGATAGAAAGTTTGTGCCTTTCTTACCAATTTATAAGATTTGGGCGACGCTCATGAAGCAAATATTTATTTGGTTGATCAAGGGATACAGGATGTTTATTTCGCCGCTATTTCCCCCGACTTGCCGCTTTCAACCCACTTGCTCAATGTATGCCCTCGAAGCAATTGAAAGATTTGGCGTGTTCCGTGGTGGCTGGATGGGGATTCGCCGCATTTTGCGTTGTCATCCATTCCACCCAGGCGGTTATGATCCTGTACCAGAGGTGGGTGAGCATTGTTGTCATCATGATAGCGGGAAGTAGGGAGTGAGTAAATTTCTTTCCCTAAACCCCTAAACCCATATCTGATTAACAAAATTTGTGGGCTGTTTTGCCTGTTGATAGTGAACTTTACCCGTAAAGGGAATATAATCTATGCGCTGTTTGGATGGAAGTAAAGGAAATTAACCACAGAAGTCCAAAATTCGTTATTCTTTTGATATCCTGGCGAAACTACTCGTGGTTTTTTGCTGATGTTTTCATTTATTAGCTCTGCCAATCCTTGGTTAGTAGGAGTAGGACTAAATACTATTTTATTGAGTTTAGTCTGGTTCGCTCCTAAAAAACTGCTTACCCCAGCAGGTGTGTTTCATGCTTGGTTATTGGGCATATTGATTTGGGGTACTTTAGGCTGGCAAGGATATTTAGTAGTTACCTTTTATTTTCTTGTAGGTTCTGGTGTCACACGTATCGGGATGGCACAAAAAGAAGCTCTTGGTATTGCCGAAAAGCGTTCGGGTGCAAGAGGCCCGGAAAATGTGTGGGGTTCTGCTTTAACTGCGGCGCTGTGTGCTGTGGGCGTAGGAATTATGAATGCTGGGCTTTTTTCACCCAGTTCCCAATCCCTAGTTCCCAGTCCCCAGTCACTACTGTTACTCGGTTACGTCGCCAGTTTTAGTACAAAACTTTCTGATACCTGCGCTAGTGAAGTGGGTAAAGCTTACGGCAAAAGTACTTTCTTAATTACGACTTTGCAACCAGTTCCTAGAGGTACAGAAGGGGCTGTGAGTTTAGAGGGGACTTTAGCTGGTGTGGTGGGTTCTGTGGCGATCGCTATTACAGGTTGGGGAGTCGGTTTAATTTCTCCCTTGGGAATTGTTTGGTGTGTCTTGGCTGCTTTGATTGCCACAAATTTAGAAAGTGTAATTGGTGCGACATTGCAATCAAAATACACATGGTTAACTAATGAAATTGTTAATATTCTTAACACCTTAATTGGGGCGATCGCTGCCATATTAGTTGCCTTTGTTTGGGCAAGCTCTTTTGGTTAGGGTAATAGTTTTAGGTACTGAAGAATAAAAAATTATTTTTTGACTCAAGACTTAAGACTTACTACTTAAATATTACTGAAAATATGCTTAAATTCTTTCTCAGATTCATATCTGGAGTAGAAAAATACGACTATACAAATAAATGTCAATTAAAATACGAAATCAAATTAAGCTGAAATATTTTTATCTTGAAAGTTGCCATTACTTATTAATAGTTTATAAAATCTTATCTTTAGCTGTTTTTACCAGGTGATTTCATGGAAACTCTATCATTTTTGAGCATTGACGACCGCCCCATTTCGATTGAACAAACCGTAAAATACCTACAATCCTCAGGGAAGTTGGGTCAATTTATTAGTGATGTCCTTCGTCAGTACGTCATTGAGCAAGAAATTCAAGGGCGAGACGATGTAGAAATCAATCCGGCATTAACTGAACAAACAGTGATTGATTTTCGCCTAAAAAATCAACTCGCTGACCCCCAAGCTTTTCAAGACTGGTTAACTAACAATGGTACGGACTATGCCAGATTCCATGCCTCAATTACTTTTAACTTTAAATTAGAAAAATTGAAAACCTTAGTGACAGAAGCTAAACTCCCAGAATATTTTATTGAGCAGAAAATCTTTTTGGATCGGGTGGTAATATCGCGGATTGTGGTTGATAGTCGAGAACTGGCAGAGGAATTACAACTGCAAATTGCAGAAGGGGGCAGTTTTGAACAATTAGCTAAAGAGTATTCTGTATTAGACGATCGCCTGGTTAATGGCATGATGGGGCCAATTAGTCGGGGAACTATGCCAGACAAATTACGGGCTGCTATTGATGTGGCTACTCCTGGTCAATTAGTCGGGCCTATAGAAATTGATGGACGTTATGGTTTGTTTCGGGTGGAACAGTTTCTACCAGCGTCTTTAGATGATATTCAACTCAAGCAAGCGTTACAAAACGAACTATTTGAAAAATGGTTAGCAGAGAAAATTCAAAAGCTGACGGTGAAATTACAAGTGAGTTAAAAATTCTAGATAACGAATCTCTAAAAATCAAAGTGCTAGCTGCCATACCTTGGAATCAACCGCCTCTCAATTGGCTCACCTCCGAACAAAGATCCCTTTTAGAAGAACGTTTAGAAATCCGTCGTTATCGACTAGGAGAAAAAATCTGGTCAAGCGAAGCGGGTGGTTATCAGTTTTTCATTGTGGCTGGGAAAGTCCGCTTACGGGAGGAAGGAAGCGGTCAATCTTTAGCTGCTATACAAATGGGCGATTGGTTTGGTGACTTACAAAAGCTACCGGGAGAATACAAAGCTGTAGCTGCTAGTAAGGAAGTGATAGTGGCTTGTTGGGATACCCATCTGTGGGCGCAAATATCTACTCCCGCGATGGAAGATTTTTGGCTGGGATTGGCGAAACAAGAGCATACTGAGATGGAGAACGAGGTTACATCCGTCCAGTCTCCTGCTTTGCAACAACCACTTACGCCTCCAGAACAAACTCCCCAAATTCCTCCACCTGTAACCCTGAGTTATCCTTTTGTTAGCAGTTGGAATACGGGTGCGGCTTGTTTAACAATGGCAGCCCAACATCTGGAAAATGCGGTGAATTTGGAATGGGTACAACGCCAACTGCGGGGGCAAAGTCCTAAACAAGTGGTAGAAGCTGGAGAAAAGTTAGGCTTGGTACTGCGAAGATTGCAAATGACTTGGGGTGAGTTGCGTCAGCTGACTTTCCCAGCTTTGTTGCAGTTACAAGCCGAGTCTATGCCTGATCCTTCTTGGGTGATCGCTTATGGACTAAAAGGCGATCGCTTAATTATTGCTAATCCCTTAAATCCTGATAATCTTTGTGAAAGTCTACCAGAATCAGTAGTGGAACAATGCTGGGATGGTCAGTTGTGGCAAGTAGAACTGATATCTAAGCAGGAAAAATTTAACCTGAGTTGGTTCACCCCAGCAGTTTGGAAATATCGCAAACTTTTAGCAGAAGTATTATTAGCGTCTTTTACCTTGCAACTATTGGGTTTAGGTACACCACTAATTACCCAAGTTGTCATTGATAAGGTGATGGTACAGGAGAGTTTACCAACTCTCGATGTTATGGCGATCGCACTTTTGGCGATCGCTGTATTTGAATCAATATTGGGGATTCTGCGGTTATTTATCTTTACTCATACAGCCAGACGCTTAGATTTAAGCTTATCAGCACAATTATTCCGCCATTTGATGCGCCTACCCTTGGCTTATTTTGAGTCACGGCGTGTAGGGGATACCGTAGCCAGGGTGCAGGAACTAGAACAAATTCGCCAGTTTCTCACAGGTACAGCCTTAACGGTAATTTTAGATAGCATCTTTGCCGTTGTGTATTTGGCATTGATGTTTTATTACAATATTCCTCTCACTTTTGTGGCGTTAGCGGTGCTGCCCTTATTTGCCACACTGACCATAGTTGCTACACCGATTTTACGTAACTGGTTGAACGAAACCTTTAACCGCAGTGCCGACAGCCAATCATTCTTAGTAGAAACGGTTACAGGTATCCACTCTGTCAAAGCTCATGCAGCTGAATCAGTAGCACGCGATCGTTGGGAAGGCTTATTTGCTCGTTTCGTGCGTACTGGTTTCAAAGCTTCCACCACATCCAACATTAGCAGTAATATTGGGGACTTTCTCACTAACTTTTCCTCCCTATTAATTCTGTGGTTTGGGGCAAAATTAGTCATCGACCAAAAACTAACAATTGGGCAATTGGTAGCCTTTCAAATGCTTTCTGGTAGAGTGACAGGCCCACTTTTACGCCTAGTGCAGTTGTGGCAAAACCTGCAACAAGTCCTACTTTCCGTAGACCGGATTGGCGATATCCTCAACGTTGCACCAGAAGCAGAGATGGGGACTGGCTTAGTTCTACCGCCCCTAAAAGGTCAAGTTAGTTTTGAGCAAGTCTTTTTCCGCTACAAAACCAATACAGAACCAGTACTGCGAGGGATTTCCTTTAATGTAGAACCGGGACAGTTTGTAGGAATTGTTGGGCGCAGTGGTTCTGGGAAAAGTACCCTATCCAAGTTGTTACAAAGGCTTTATCAAATTGAATCAGGACGCATTCTCATTGATGGTTTTGATATCAAAAGTGCTGATTTGTCCTCCCTGAGACAACAAATAGGCGTAGTTCTTCAAGAAGACTTCTTATTTAACGGTTCCATCTTGGAGAATATCACCTTGGGAAATCCCGATATTACTGCCGAGCAAGTAGTAGAAGCCGCTAGACTAGCTGTAGCCCATGACTTTATCAGTCAATTGCCCTACGGTTACGAAACTAACGTAGGAGAGCGGGGTACAGCTTTATCTGGAGGACAAAGACAACGCATTGCTTTAGCCAGGTTGTTTCTCTGTGATGCGCCGATTTTAGTATTAGATGAAGCGACCAGCGCTTTAGACAGTGAAACAGAACAGCAAGTGTTACAAAATCTGCAAAAGATTTCTGCCAACCGCACTGTATTTCTGATTGCTCACCGCTTTGCACCCTTGAAACGAGCAGATTTGATTCTCGTTTTAGAAAAAGGCGTGATTGCAGAACGGGGAACCCATCCAGAGCTTTTGCAACAAAAAGGCTTGTATTGGTCACTGTACCAACGTCAACAAGCCAACGTGTAAGCAGTCGTAGTTTTTTAATTTTTACCTATTACTCACAATCCATAATACTTTTGGACGAATAGAGCAAAACTCTATTCGTTTTTTTTGCTCAAAAAGCTCATTCGATTTTTGATAATTTCGTAAATTTTTACACTACAATTATTCCTAATTTTTTACTTAAAAAGAAAAATAATACTTTTTGTTTGGATAATTTCACGGCTAAACTGTGCATCTTTCTGCATATTTAGATTTTGGAAAAATGATTATAATTTCTCCTGCATCTAGTCTTTAGCTAGATGAATAAATAGTTTTAGCATTTATGTCTGTATAAATTTTTTAGTATTTGAGGTTCAAGAGTTCATGAGTGTTACCCGTGAATATAACAACTTAAATAGGTTGGATAATTTAAGCGATGCCTTATCATCTGCTAGCAACTCTAGGATTTTTAATAGTAATAAAGATTACTTCCCCCTCGATACTGCTGTAAGCTCAATCATCGGTAGTAGTTATATAGCTGAAGCGACAGGAGTTTTAGCATCTAATAGCTACGCAAGTAATGATTTAAGCAGGAGTAATTTAGGTAACACTAATTTTACACAAGCATCACTACTACCAGACCTAACAGCACCAATCGGCTCAATTCCCACTTCTGCTAATGTCGGGAGCAGCATTCAAATCAACTATCAAGTCAGAAACCAAGGTAGTGCAAGTGCTGGAGGCAGCTTCACCAACTTCTATTTATCTCCAGATTTTAATCTCGATAGTAGTGATAGGTATCTAGGCTTTGACTATGTGAGTGGTTTGGCGGTTGGTGCTTCTAGCCAAAAGTCAGCCACACTCACCATTGGTAGTAATATCAACCCTGGTAATTACTATTTGATTTACTATGTGGATGGTGATGGCTATGTGAGTGAAAGTAATGAAAATAACAATATCTTCGGTGCAGCAATCTCGATTACCCAGCCAGACTTAACAGTATTAAACGCTTCAATTCCCACCTCAGCAAGAGTCGGGAGCAGTATTCAAATAAACTATCAAGTCAGAAATCAGGGTAATGGAAGTGCTGGTGATAGCAATACCAAATTCTACTTATCTCCAGATTTGAATATTGATAGTAGTGATTTCTATCTAGGTTTGGACTATGTGAGTGGTCTGGCTGCTGGTGCTTCTAGACAAGAGTCAGCCACATTCACCATTGGTAGTAACATCAACCCTGGTAACTACTATTTGATTTACTATGCTGATGCTGACGGCTATGTGAGTGAAAGCAATGAAAATAATAACGCCTTTGGCACTCTAATTAATATTACTTCGGCAGGGAATCCAGACCTAATTATTCAAAACCCCACAGCACCAACGACAGCATCAGTAGGTAATACCATCCAACTGAGTTATCAGGTAAGAAACCAAGGTCTGGGGAATGCGGTTGCTAGTACCACCAGATTTTACCTTTCTAGAGACACAACATTTAGTACAGATGATGTGTTGTTAGGTTCCGATTCTGTCGCTAGCATCGCCGCAGGTGCTGTCAGTTCCGAAACAGCCTCCATTGTTATAGCCAATAGCATCGCGGCTGGTAACTATCATTTGTTGTTCAGAACTGATGCAGATAATAACTTGGCGGAAAGTAATGAAACTAATAATTTGGTTTCTAGAACCATCACCATTAACACAGCTGATTTAATCGTTCAAAACCCCACAGCACCAACGACAGCATCAGTAGGTAATACCATCCAACTGAGTTATCAAGTAAGAAACCAAGGTGCTGGAAATGCCGTTGCGAGTACCACCAGATTCTACCTTTCTAGAGACACAACATTCAGCACAGATGATGTGTTGTTAGGTTCAGATTCTGTCGCCAGCATCGCCGCAGGTGCTGTCAGTTCCGAAACAGCCTCCATTGTTATAGCTAATAGCATCGCTGCTGGTAACTATCACTTGTTATTCAGAACTGATGCAGATAATAACTTGGCGGAAAGTAATGAAACTAATAATGTGGTTTCTAGAACCATCACCATTAACACAGCTGATTTAATCGTTCAAAACGCCACAGCACCAACGACAGCATCAGTAGGTAGTGCGATCGCATTGAGTTATCAGGTAAGAAACCAAGGTGCTGGAAATGCCGTTGCGAGTACCACCAGATTCTACCTTTCTAGAGACACAACATTCAGCACAGATGATGTGTTGTTAGGTTCAGATTCTGTCGCTAGCATCGCCGCAGGTGCAGTCAGTTCCGAAACAGCCTCCATTGTTATAGCCAATAGCATCGCTGGAGGTAACTATCATTTGTTGTTCAGAACTGATGCAGATAGCACAGTAGCGGAAAGTAATGAAACTAATAACATCGTTTCTAGAGCCATCACGATTAATGGCCCAAGACCCGACCTGATTATCCAAAATATTTCTGCTCCTAGCATTGTTGACCCTGGTAACATATTTACACTCAACTACCAAGTAGCAAATCAAGGTACTGCTAGTGCTGGTAATCATAGAACTAAGATTTATTTGTCTAGAGACACAACTCTTAGTAGTGATGATATATTGTTAGCCTCTGACCCTAACTACTTCTATCCTGTACTAAATGCTGGCACTTATAGTTCAGAATCTTACCTTTTGTCTATAAGTAGGGATATCAATTTTGGTAACTACCATCTGCTATTGCAAGCTGATGGCAATGACGAAATTAGTGAAAGCAACGAAAGCAACAATGTCACCGCCAAAGCGATTACAATTGCTGCACCAGATTTAATTGTCCAGAATCCTTCGGCTCCTGCCAGCGCTAACATTGGTACAACAATTTCACTCAGCTATCAATTAAAAAACCAAGGTAATGGCAATGCAGGTTTTCATTTCACTAATTTTTATCTTTCCCAAGACCAAACGCTTAGTAATGATGATGTCTATTTAGGCTTTGATGCCATCTCTAGTCTTGCACCCTCTGTTGTAGCTTCACGCTCTACATCTTTAACAATTAGAAGCAATACTGTTCCTGGTAATTACTATCTGCTTTATAAAGCTGATGGTGATGGAACGATAAGAGAAAGCAATGAAAATAATAACGTCGCTGCGAGAGCAATCACGATTACTGCACCAGATTTAGTGATTGAAAATGCTACCTCTGCTGGTAGTGCTGCCATCGGGGCTACACTGCAAGTTAACTATCAACTGAAAAACCAAGGTAATGGCACTGCTGGAGGCAGTAAGACAAGTTTTTATCTTTCACGAGATGGGGCATTTGGTGATGATGATATCTACTTAGGTATGGAAACTCAAGCTAGTGCTAGTGTGACACCTGGTGCCTCTATTTCTCGCTCCACGGCTATTACGCTTGATCCTACGATCAATCCCGGCCAATACTACCTCATATTTAGAGCGGATGGAGCAGGATCTGTTGCTGAGAGCAATGAAGGTAACAACGGCCTTTACATCACAGCACCAATCAATATCACTCCTATTAATGGCGGTGGATTTAACTCCACTACAGGTTATGGTTTAGTCAACGCCGCCGCCGCCGTGGCCAAAGCCCTTAATCAAAGCACCTTTGCTGATGTAGCTGACTTGGGTGGTAATGATTGGGGAGCAGATGCGATTAAAGCACCTGAAGTCTGGGCAAGGGGATACACTGGTCAAGGTGTGATCGTTGCGGTGGTGGATAGTGGAGTGGACTATACACACCCAGACTTGAGTGCCAATATGTGGAGGAATAGCAGAGAAACTGCGGGTAATGGCATAGATGATGATGGTAATGGTTTTATTGATGATGTTTACGGCTGGAACTTTTTCGGCAACAACAACAATCCACTAGATGATAACGGTCATGGTACTCATGTAGCTGGTACTATTGCTGCGGTGAGAAATACCTTTGGTGTCACTGGTATTGCCTATAATGCCAAGATTATGGCATTGAAAGCGTTGGGTGGTCCTCAAGGAACAGGTTCAGATGATATGGTTGCCAACAGTATTCGTTATGCTGCGAATAATGGGGCGCGAGTGATTAATCTCAGTTTAGGAGGATCTAATCCTGCACCTGATATTCTCTCAGCTATTCAATATGCCATCAGTAAAGGAGCAATTGTTGTTTCCGCATCTGGGAATGAAGGTCAATCTCTACCAGGCTACCCAGCTCGCTATGCAGACCAGTTTGGAATTGCTGTGGGAGCAGTCAATTACAATAGAACCTTAACCGATTTTTCCAACCGTGCTGGAACAACTCCACTGGCATACGTTACAGCCCCTGGTGCATACGATGACTTTTTTGGCATTGGTATATATTCGACCATACCAGGGGGTGGCTATGGTTTGAAGCCGGGAACATCAATGGCTGCTCCTCACGTTGCGGGTGTGGTGGCGCTGATGCTGAGTGCGAGGAATAATCTCACTGATGCTCAAGTGCGTCAGATTCTCACTTCTACAGCCGCGAATGGTGGTACACTCCCCAGTGCTAATTTGAGTACTTTGTCAAACACAGGTAGTAGTAATACGACGCTTTCTGGATTAACTTCTAGCTATACAAGTGCTAGTCTAGTTGAGATTTCTAACTGGACTACAATTGCTCGTGAACAAAGCAATACTATAGATTTGGCAAATTTAAGAAGAACATTTGCCTACTATCAAGACAGTCGTGATTATCAAGGTGTTCTCTCTTCTCAAGAAGTAGATATTGATGAGGAAAGTATAAACAAGAGACGCAGAAATACACCTAAGACCGTCAGGATTAGTTAATAGATTCAGGTGATACCCCGGCGCCTTCCCTGGTAGAGAAGGCTGCTCAATGTATTGAAGTTATGTTTTTTAACGCGGAGAGGCGCAGAGGTTTACGCAGAGGGGCGCGGAGATTGTCCAATTTTATTAGCGGTGTACTTAGTACCTTAGCAGATTAGGAAATGCTATGAAGATTCACGGCAACTTATGTATTGAATTAATTAAATATAAAAAGAAAATATAGGAAAAATTATTAAGGTTTTTAAGGCAAAATAAGAATATTTTTGATGGAAATGACTGGAGACTAACATAGATGGTTAAGTCTTCTGTTGTTCATGATTAGGGATTTTCGTTAGATATTGCTTTGAGTTTTGAGGTGAAGGACTCGGAGCGATCGCTTGTTTGTGGGGTAAACTGCCCAATAGGTGGATGAGTGACTGATATTGGTAGGAGTTTTGTGGATAGATCAGGGTTGAGGGAGAAAGGCTGACTCAGATAATCTTCTTGTTGGCTTAAGCTGACCTCAATACTAGCTGTCATGCTGGCGCTAGAAAGTGCCAACATCTTTTCTGTTGGGGGTTTCTCTTCTTCTTTGACTTGTTCCTGTTGTTTGAAACTCATCAATTGTAGGGTCTGATTTTGGTTGTTTCCTTGTCTGGCTCTATATTGTTCGGGTGCAGCCATTGGTGTTAAGCTTTCGGGAAATTTGCTGCAAATCAGGCGTTCAAATTCCATGTTGAAATGATATATTTCCTGACCCCGCCTTTGCCAAAATGCCAAGAGTTGCTGTACTGAGATTGCTTTATAGCGACCTTGATATAATGCCTCAATTACTGCTAAATGTAGCCAGTCGGCAGGATATTGTTTTTGCCAACGGTTAACTAGCTCATCGGCGTGATAACCACTGAGGTCAAAACTATAGTTAATAAGTAGGGCTTTTGCCAATTTGGCATAGGTGTTTGGTACTGATGTTGACATAAGACCTTTAGCTGCTGGCAATAGGTATGAATCATCGACCCATCGCATATAGCCTAGCGTGTTTTTGGCTGTAGGATTTATTACCAAGAGTTTTATGACTAAAAAGCAGTGTTTTTTATTTTACTTGGTCAACTGCTAACTGTCGAAATAATATAGGGTGAATTAATACTTGGCGCTCTCTGTATGGCGACTAAGGCTTGATAGACCATTGCGGCTACTTCTGCCCTGGTGGCTTCTCTGGTTGGTGCTAGCTGTTTCGGGTCTGGATAGTTGACAGTAATTTTCTGTTGTGTTGCTGTAACCACGGCTTTGCGAGCATATTCAGGAATATTATTATTGTCAGTGTAGATGAGTAAGTTATTGCTATCAACTGTCGATAGAGCTAATCCGTTAACTAGAGAGACGATGACCTGTAGCCTCTGGACGTTTTGGTCGGGGCGAAAGGTGCGATCGCTAAAACCACTGACGAAGCCGCCACTAGCGGCGATTTGTAAGGCTTTGTATGCCCAAAAATTCTTGGGTACGTCAGCAAAATCTGTGGCTGGTCTTCTAGCTGGTGGGTTAAAGGCTACTGCTACCATCGCCGCATATTGGGCGCGGGTCATGGGTTTGTTGGGTTGATAGCTACCATCAGCAAAACCACTGGTGATCCCCATACTGGCTAAACCACGAATGAATGGTTCAGCCCAATGTCCTGTCAGGTCTGTGAAGGAGGAAGTATCAACTTCAGGGCTGACTATATATGGTGAAGCTATGGCTTTTTCTTGCCCATTAGCTACTAATGCCTGATAAATTAAAGCCCCTATCTCGGCGCGGGTGATATCTCGCAGTGGTTCTAGTCTATCGGTTTGGGGATAGTTGACAACCAAGCTGTTTTGGGTGGCGACGGCGAGGGGGTTTGTGGCATAACTGGGAATTTGGGCGCGATCGCGGTATACAGTTAACACATTGGGGCTACCTCCAGTTAATTTCAGACCATTGACAATGGAGACGATTGCTTGGACTTTGCTTAAGTTCTGCATGGGGCGAAAGGTTCCATCAGGAAAACCGCTAATAAATCCCATTTGGGCGGCTTTGGTGATGGCTGATGCTGCCCAGAAATCTGATTTGATATCGGTGAATTTGGGCGGCTGATTGTTGGCGGGGAGTTGAAAGGTTTTGGCAATCACCGCCGCATATTGGGCGCGGGTGATTGGTGCATCGGGGGCAAATGTGCCATCGGGAAAGCCACTCATTAAGCCTTTGTTTACCAACGCTTCTACAAAAGCGGTTGCCCAATGTCCAGCTAGGTCAAGAAAACGAGTGTTAGCCAACTGTACGGGAATATCGATGATGGCGGCGGGAAATTCCACCAATCCCTTGACTTGGGTGGGATTTAACTGATTGCCTACAGAAACTAATTTTTGCGTTGTAGCATTTTGTATATCAAACTCACCATTATTACTAAAAATATTGCCGGCTGTATCTTGGCTGCTACCCAAGTCAGGGAGGGCGTTTTCATTGATTAATAATCCACATTGGGTATTTTTGATGAGTAAATTATGACGTAGTACAGGACGAGCATTGCGAGAAAGAGCGATCGCTGTCCGATTTTCTGATAGTTTGTTATTAACGAGTAAAGGTGCAGCAAAGTCACTGATAGCGATACCTAAAGGATTCTTTTGGAACACATTCCGCAATACTTCTCCTTTGCTGTTACGTGCCATAAATAAACCACTAGCCGTATTCTGCACAAACACATTATCTAAAATCGCTGGTTTGGCTGTACCGCTAGTAAATACACCTTCCCGACCACAATTAGTAAAAGTATTATTAGCAATATTAGGTGCAGTTGATTCAATCCACACACCAGTCCCCTTAGCTATAGGATTGGTGACAGTCACACCCCGCAGACTGGCTTGACTGAGTAAAACTAAGGTGACATTCTGCACACTAAAACTAGGGCTTTGATACTCTCCCCCCCCAGAAATCAAAATTCCTGCACCTTTGCTGGCTTCGTTCCCCACCACCGTTACCCCCTCAGGAATAACCAAGGGAAAGACTTCTTTATTTGCGGTGTTATAAGTCCCAGCACTCAGTTGGACAATCGTTGGTGGAGTGGCTTTTAAAGCACGGGTCAGGGTTTTAAACGGACTTTGCCGTGAACCCGTGTTAGCGTCATTCCCCGTTGCTGGGTTGACATAGACTGTGGTAATAGGCGTATTGTTCACAATTAATGATTGAGCAGCAATTTGTGGAAATTACGTCCATCATAAAGCAACACTACTTATATCAGGGCTTGGCTGCAAATCACAATGGGGATAGGTTGGAACCAGATTGGCAAACTGTTATTTATAGCTGTCCCATGATTCACGTTCTTCGTGCAGTTGCTTTTCTATATCTTCTGAGATTCTAAAGTGTTTTTGTTGACTTTATATAGTGATGACATCTTCGTAAATGTCTGGGATTGTGAGGGTTAATCCTATTGAGTTTAATTTTAAGTCATGTTCCTGGGTTAATATTTCTAGTGTCCAATTGCCTTGGTTATCTTTGCGATAAATTTCGATTTTGATTTCATCTTGGGAAACTAAGATATATTCTTGTAAGCTTTCTAGAGTACGGTAATTGATAAGTTTTTCTCTTCTGTCTGTGAGTTCTGTGCTTGGTGATAGGACTTCGATGATTAAGCAGGGAGAGTTTAGGTAAAAGCGGTCTTGGTCTTGTGGGTCGCAGGTGACTGTAACATCTGGATAGTAGAATAGGTTTTTGGGTTCATTGGCTAGTTTGAGTCTGATTTTCATGTCAGCCATGAAGACGCTACAGGAAGTACCCCGCAGATGGGAACGTATTCTACTGGCAATGTTGAGAGTGATTGTGTTATGTTCTTTGCTATCGCCGGACATGGCGAAGATTTGTCCGCCCAGGTATTCGTGACGGGTTTCGCTTGATTTTTCTAGTTCTAGGTATTCTTCGGCGGTAAAGAGGTTGATGGGTGAGTACATGGTTTCACTTTGTTAGTCTCTTTTCTATTATGTGTAGGCAACTCAAGGTTGAATTTTCTGCGCTGGGGGTGAGGTATTGTTTTTGTCTCACGCAGAGACGCAGCGAAAAGTCGGAGCGCCGGCTTCCGGCGATCTGAACTTTTCAAGACAGAGGCGCAAAGAGGGGAGATGGAGAGTTTAGGTGTCAAAAGTGCTGCAAATAATACCCTCAGAGGACACCCGGATTTTATCTGGTTTGCAAATTCAAATATATTTGCGTATTTATACTTATAAATAAGTATTTTATAAAACGTAGTAAGTGGAATCCGGTCAAGAGGGTTGGGAAAATGTCAATATTGTTGAGTACCCTAGATGAAGTTGCTCGGCAAAACTGATGATTGAAGTTGAACATCTAAGTAAAATCTATGGTTCCACCCCAGCAATTACTGATGTGACTTTTAGTGTCGAACCTGGGGAAATTGTGGGGTTTTTGGGGCCGAATGGGGCGGGGAAGACGACGACTATGCGAATTTTGGCTGGTTATTTACCTGCGAGTAGTGGGACAGCTAAAATTGCGGGTTTTGATGTCCATGAAAATTCTTTGGCTGTGCGTCAGCGTATTGGTTATTTACCAGAAACGCCGCCGTTATATACAGATATGACGGTGGAGGGTTTTCTGCATTTTGTGGCGCGGATTAAAGGGGTGTCCGCAGGCGATCGCTCTCTCAAGGTAAACGCAGCGATCAAACGTTGTAACCTGGAGGATAGGCGTAAAGTAATTATCCGCAAATTATCTAAAGGATATCGTCAAAGGGTGGGTATTGCTCAGGCGATCGTCCATGACCCACCAGCAATTATTCTCGATGAACCGACGGTGGGACTTGACCCCAGACAAATTATCGATGTGCGGAATTTAATTAAAAGCCTCGCAGGAACCCACACGGTAATTCTCTCTACTCACATTTTGCCAGAGGTGAGTATGACCTGTAGCCGTGTGGCTATTATCAATCGCGGTAAGGTGGTAGCTACGAATACACCAGAAAATTTGATGACTCAGTTGACAGGTGGCTCAGGTTATGAAATTGAAATTGAGGGGGAATTAGCCCTAGCCAAGCAGGTATTACAAAAAGTGCCTGGGGTGAGTTTGGTAGAATCTATTCCTGGTCATCATCTTCCTAGAGAGAACCGCGCATACTTACGAGTATTATCACAACCGGGAAGCGACGCAGGTAAAGATATTGCCACAAGTTTAATCAGTTCGGGATTTGGTTTGCACGAAATGCGCCGTGTCAGCGCTACCCTAGAAGATGTCTTCTTGCAACTAACCACAGAAGAAAAGAATCTCACATCCCTGAAGGATTCAGCAACCAAAGAAGGAGAAGCAGCGTAAATGGGTATAGTCTTGAGTAATATTATTGCCATTTATCGCCGAGAGTTACAGAGTTATTTTGTCTCACCTTTAGCTTATGCGATCGCCTCTGTATTTTGGTTCATCGCTGGGTTATTTTTAGTGATGATTTTACTGGGGCCGAATGGTATTTTAGTATACGTCGCTTCTTTGGATGTACAAGGACAACAACTAGGAGTACCAGTCCCCCCAATTGATGTACCGGCGGAATTTATCCAGGCATTTTTAGATCGGTTGGGTTGGCTATTATTATTTATCTTGCCAGTGTTGTCGATGGGATTGTACGCCGAAGAACGCAAACGCGGTACATTGGAACTTTTAGCCACCTCACCAGTCACTAATTGGGCAGTAGCGGTTGGTAAATTATTAGGTGTGCTGACATTTTTTATTACTCTAGTTGTACCATTACTACTATTCGAGGCGATCGCCCTTAGTAGTTCTAATCCACCAATGCCAGCGACAATACCCCTACTCGCTCATTTGGGGTTAATCTTACTAGCAGCAGCCATTTTATCCTTAGGAATGTTTATTTCTTCCCTAACAGACAGCACTATCTTATCTGCGGTTTTCACCTTTGCCCTAGTTTTATTACTGTTATTTGTGGATGTAATTGCTAAAGGTATCGGTGGCCCTGTAGGAGAAATAATTGGGCATTTATCTCTACTAAAACATTACAACACATTCATTCAAGGCATTTTCGACACCAGCGCCTTAATATTATTTGCCAGTTACATCTTTTTGGGAATCTTCCTTACAGCCCAATCAATTGATGCACTGAGATTTCAGCGTAATTAGTCAATAGTCCATAGTCAATAGTCCAGTGTCCAAAAATATGTAACTGTTGACTGTTGACTGTTGACTGTTGACCTTTGACCTTTGACTTTTAATATGAAAATCATTAAACAAAAGCAACTTTGGAAATATCTGTTTTGGCTGGGGCCGTTTTTGATAATGGCGGGTTTAACAGCCGGATTAGTTTCTGATACCTGGGGAACAATTACCCTAGTATTATTAATTTCTGGAATTGTCATCATTGGGTTGTGGTTAGCGTGGCAAAGTCAGCGTAGTCATTGGTGGAAGAGACGTTCTACCCAAGCTGGTACTAACGCTATCGCAGCAACTCTGGCAATTTTGGTAATTTTGGGACTGATAAACTTTTTAGGGAGTCGCTATCAAGTACGGGCAGATTTAACAGAAGCCCAGTTATTTACCCTATCACCACAGTCACAGCAACTGGTGCAAAATCTCCAACAACCAGTAAAAGTTTGGGTGTTTGATGTCATTCAAAATCCCCAAGACCAACAAATTTTAGAAAATTATCGCCGCAAAAGTACTAACTTTGATTTTGAGTATATTAATCCCCAAACTAGACCAGGACTAGCGGAAAAATTTGGCGTTAAAAATTATGGTGATTATGGTCAAGTTTTTATAGAATCTGGCAATAGACGGCAATTAGTGCAAACCCTGAGTGTGAATGAACGTCTGTCAGAAATTCGCTTAACCAATCGCCTACAACAAATTATTAGCGATCGCACCGCCAAAGTCTACTTCCTCCAAGGTCATGGCGAACACCCAATTACTGCGGGTGAAGGTACTATCTCACAAGCAGTCCAAGCATTAAGCGATAAGAACTATAATTCCTCGCCTTTGAATCTAGTAGAAAATGCTAAAGTGCCTGATGATGCTGACGTTGTAGTCCTAGCAGGCCCTAAACGGGGGTTATTTGACCCAGAGGTCAAAGCATTACAAGATTATCTCAATCGTGGTGGTAACGCCCTACTCATGATTGACCCCAGCACCAACCCCAACATCAACAGCTTACTGCAAGAATGGGGTGTACGCTTAGATGATCGTTTAGCAGTCGATGTCTCTGGAACTGGCGCACAACTCGGCCCGGCTGCACCTATAGTTACAGATTACGGACAACACCCGATTACAAAAGAGTTTGGTAACAATATTTCCTATTACCCCCTAGCCAGACCTCTAGAAATTACCCCAGTAGCTGGTGTAGAGTCTACCCCATTGTTAAAAACCAAAGCCTATCCCGACAGTTGGGCAGAAAGCGACCTACAAAACGAAAATTTGCAATTTAACCCCGAAAAAGACCTGAAAGGGCCTTTAACCTTGGGTGTAGCTTTAACTAGAAAACTACCAGCCCCATCTAGCCCTACTCCCACCATATCCCCAACAACACCAGCAAGCCCCACTCCTTCACCCACTGCATCCCCAACAAATCAAACTCAAGCCAGTCCCATTCCTTCAGCATCCCCAACAACACCAGCAAACCCCACTCCCACCATATCCCCAACAAACCAAAGTCAAGCCAGCCCCATTCCTTCACCATCCCCAACAACAACTCCCCCAAGCGAACAGAAGCCTGAAAAATCAGCCACCGAATCACGGCTAGTAGTGATAGGGAATTCAGATTTCATCACCAACGCCATATTTGAACAGCAATTAAATGGGGATGTCTTCCTTAATTCCGTCACCTGGCTAAGTCAGCAAGACCAGCAACTCCTTTCGATTCGTCCTAAAGAACCAAGAAATAGACGAATGAACCTATCCACCTCACAAGCCAATGTCTTAACACTATCGTCTTTGTTTGTTTTACCCTTACTCGGCTTAGTCACAGCCGCCATTATCTGGTGGAAGCGTAGATGACCAATGACTAAAAAAACTTTAATTTTGTTATTGTTAGCCCTGGGGTTGAGTGGTTTTGTTTATTTCTGGGAAATTCGCGGTGCTACTCAGCGAGAAGAGGTTAGGGAGAATCAAAGGCAAATCTTCTCTTTTACAGAAGATGATGTCCAGTCTCTCACTGTAAAAACTCAAAAACTGACGGTGAATTTGGAACGGAACCAGCAGTCTAATCAACCCAAGTGGTTGCTGAAATCTCCTGTATCAGAACCTGCAAACGAGCCTATAGTCAGTTATTTGATGGATTTATTGGTAAAAGGAAAGAGTACGAATACTATATCCACACCAGCTAACCAAATAGCCGAATTTGGTTTAGACCAACCCCAAGCCACTATCAACATCAACCTGAAAAATCAAAAAACCCATCAGTTGATTCTGGGTAAGCCTGATTTGAGCGGTCGTTTTGTCTATGCCCAAGCTGACCCTAGCACTCAACCAAATGGTAATGTAAATGTGCTAGTGGTCTCTATAGATTTTGAGAATGCTGTCAATAGAGAATTATCAGAGTGGCAACAACCTGTCAGTTTAGATAAAGTTGCACCACCAAATCTACCTCAGCCAACTCCTACCAATAGCCCATGAATCAATTCAAAATTCTTGTAGAGACGCGATGAATAGCGTCTTCTTCTTCACATAGGGTGTGCCGATTTTCGACAGACATGATTTTATCCAAGAGGGGTTTTAAACCCTTAAATTTACGATAAAATTCAGAGTCCCAGCGAATCTATCAATACCTGAATTGATTCATGGGTATTGTTAATTTTGAATTTTAACTTCGGAGCGAACTGACGTGACCAACCCGACTGCAACCTTACTAATTTCATGTCCCGACCAACGGGGATTAGTCGCTAAAATCGCTAACTTTATCTACGCCAATGGTGGAAATATTATCCACGCTGACCAACATACCGATTTTGCGGCTGGGTTATTCCTCACTCGCATTGAATGGCAGTTAGAGGGTTTCAATTTGCCGCGAGAGATTATTGGGGCCGCATTTAATGCGATCGCTCAACCTCTAGGCGCTAAGTGGGAGCTACATTTTTCTGATACAATCCCACGTATTGCCATTTGGGTAAGTCGCCAAGACCATTGCCTTTATGATTTAATTTGGAGACAACGCGCCAAAGAAATCGCTGTTGATATTCCCTTAATTATTAGTAATCATCCCCATTTAAAAGTAGTTGCGGAGCAATTTGGCATCGACTTTTACCATATTCCTATTAATAAAGATAACAAAACTGAACAGGAAGACCAACAATTAGAATTACTGCAAAAATATAAAATTGATTTAGTTGTATTGGCAAAATATATGCAAATTGTTAGTGCAGATTTTATTACGAAATTTCCGCAAATTATTAATATTCATCACTCATTCTTACCAGCCTTCGTAGGCGCAAATCCCTACCATAGAGCTTTTGAACGCGGTGTGAAAGTTATTGGTGCTACAGCCCACTATGCTACTCCAGAATTAGATGCCGGGCCAATTATTGAACAAGATGTAGTTAGAGTTAGCCACCGCGATGAAGTTGAGGATTTAATTAGAAAAGGTAAGGATTTAGAGCGAGTCGTATTAGCTAGAGCCGTGCGCCTACATCTGCAAAATCGGGTTTTAGTTTATGGAAATCGTACTGTAGTTTTTGAATAATTGGCGTTGCATAAATGCGGGATGAATTGGGACTTTTGTACACAGCAAAATATTGATTCTTTGCGCCTTTGCGCCTACCCTGCGGGAACGCCTTGCGGCGAATGCGTGAGACAAAAATCATCCCACTAATCAGCAACGCCGAATAATTTACGATCGCTACCCTATGAGACACTAGGCGATCACCATAACAGATTTTTTGCGTAGTGCCAATTCTTTTCCTCTACCCTCTTGACACTCCAGTTCACTGGAGGATTCAAGATGAAATCAGTCTTGAATAAGACTTGATCATTGGAGTCTGCATATGAAGAATGTGACACTCAAGCTACGCGGTATGAGTTGCGCTTCCTGCGCTAAAAGTATTGCAGATACTATTAATTCTGTCCCAGGTGTCCATGACTGTAGTGTGAACTTTGGGACAGAACAGGCAACAGTTAATTATGACCCCAGAAAAACGGATTTACAAGCCATCCAAAACGCAGTGAATGCAGCAGGTTATTCTGCATCTCCCCTCCAAGAACAAAACTTGATGGCGGGAGACGATGATGAAGAAAAAAGATATCGTCTGCAAGAATCCCGTGATTTGCGGCGAAAGGTAACAGTAGGGGGCATCATCAGTATCGTGCTGGTGATTGGCTCACTACCAATGATGACAGGGTTACACCTGCCTAGCATTCCTACATGGCTGCATAACCCTTGGCTGCAATTAATCCTCACCACTCCTGTACAGTTTTGGTGTGGTTACTCCTTCTACATCAACAGCTGGAAAGCTTTCCAGCGCCATGCTGCCACAATGGATACCCTAATTGTTTTAGGTACAAGTGCAGCATATTTCTATTCCCTATTCGCAACTTTATTTCCGGGCTTCTTCATCGCCCAGGGATTGATGCCGGATGTGTATTATGAAACTGCGGCAATTGTCATTACTTTGATTTTGTTGGGGCGACTGTTCGAGAATCGTGCCAAAGGACAAACCTCAGAAGCTATCCGCAAGCTGATCGGTTTACAAGCGAAAACAGCCCGGTTGATTCGCAACGGACGAGAAGTAGATGTACCGATTGAGGAAGTAGAAATTGGTGATATTGTGCTGGTTCGTCCTGGGGAAAAAATTCCCGTTGATGGAGAAGTAATTGACGGGACATCCACAATTGATGAAGCGATGGTGACTGGGGAAAGTATACCTGTGCAAAAACAACCAGGGGATGAAGTTATAGGTGCAACTATCAATAAAACTGGCAGTTTTCAGTTTCGAGCCACCAGAGTTGGGAAAGACACTGTACTGGCGCAGATTGTCCAACTAGTGCAGCAAGCCCAAGGCTCAAAAGCTCCTATTCAAAGACTAGCAGACCAAGTTACAGGGTGGTTTGTGCCGGCGGTAATTGCGATCGCTATTCTCACCTTTATTATTTGGTATAACTTCATGGGTAATATCACCCTGGCATTGATGACCACTGTTGGAGTGTTAATTATCGCTTGTCCTTGTGCTTTGGGTTTAGCCACCCCAACTTCAGTGATGGTAGGTACTGGTAAAGGTGCAGAAAACGGAATTTTAATTAAAGGCGCTGAAAGCTTAGAATTAGCGCACCAAATTCACACAATTGTCTTAGATAAAACCGGCACAATTACCCAAGGTAAACCAACAGTTACAGATTTTGTCGCAGTTAACGGTACTGTTAACAGCAATGAAATTAAGCTGATACAGTTAGCCGCATCCCTAGAACGCAATTCTGAACATCCCCTTGCAGAAGCAGTTGTGAGATATGCTCAATCTCAGGAAGTAACTTTAGCAAATGTCACAGACTTTGCCGCCGTGGTAGGTAGTGGTGTGCAAGGTATTGTTGCTCACCATCTTGTGCAGATTGGTACACAACGCTGGATGGAAGAATTAAGTATTAACACTCAAGCTTTGCAGCCAGACAAAGAACGCTTAGAATATCTGGGTAAAACAGCCGTGTGGTTGGCAGTTGACGGGGAAATTGCCGGATTAATGGGAATTGCTGATGCCATTAAACCCACTTCCACCCAAGCTATCAGAGCATTGCAAAAACTTGGTTTAGAAGTTGTCATGCTCACAGGCGACAATCGCCGCACCGCCGCAAGTATCGCCCGTGAGGTGGGGATTAAAAGAGTGTTAGCAGAAGTCCGTCCCGACCAAAAAGCCGCTACAGTCCAAGCAATACAAGCAGAAGGCAAAATTGTCGCAATGGTTGGTGATGGGATTAATGATGCACCAGCTTTAGCTCAAGCCGATGTGGGAATTGCCATTGGTACAGGTACAGATGTGGCGATCGCTGCCAGTGATATTACCCTGATTTCTGGCGATTTGCAAGCCATAGTTACAGCCATTCAACTCAGCCGCGCCACAATTTACAACATCCGCCAAAACCTATTTTTTGCCTTTATTTACAACGTTGCAGGTATCCCCATCGCCGCCGGGATTCTCTTCCCTATCTTCGGTTGGTTACTTAATCCCATCATCGCCGGTGCAGCAATGGCTTTTAGCTCAGTTTCCGTCGTCACAAATGCTCTGCGTTTACGTAAATTTCAACCTAAAACACCTGCATAAGAGGTTTTTCAACGGTGAACAAAACAGCACTCATCGGCAGTATAGCCAGTTTAGGACTTGCATTAACAATTGCATCGGGAACAACAAAAAATAAATTATCCGAAATTCATGGTTTAGTAGGGTGCGTCAGTGCCATAGAATCTAACTATACTCAGAAATTATTCACACTGACGCACACTACATTTTGGATATTTTTTTATCTGGAAGTCCCATCTGCTCAAGCAGCATTACAAACATCACATAAGCCACACTCAGCCCAAACCAATCCATTTCCACCCATTAACCAGCCATTAGGAAAAAAGTTAGCCATTACCCTCGGCGGATTAGGGCTAATTGGCTTAGAACTCTGGTGGTTCTTGCTGAGTAAACCCAAATCACAAACAGCAGTTGCCACAGATGAGAATATTCAGCATTGACGGGGGATATGATCCAAGTTGTTGACTCTCTAGTTAGCTGGAGAGTTTAGTATAAGATCAGCAATCATATCTGACCGAAGGTTTGGTAAGTATGTTAGCCCAAACAGAAGCAAAACAAATTGGCGTAGTTGCCAAAGAAAGCGGCGTACCAATTAAAACTATCCGCTACTATGAAGAACTTGGTCTACTCACATCATCAGGCAGAACCGAGGGAGGATTTAGATTATTTAACTCTGATGTTTTGGCAAGACTACACTTTATTAAACGCGCTCAAAGTTTAGGATTAAGCTTGTCAGAAATCAAGGAATTTTTAAACGTCCACGATAGAGGACAGTTACCTTGTGAGCATATCAAAATTAAACTAGAAGATAAAGTAAAAGCTATTGATGAACAAATTCAGCAATTACTAATTTTGAGACAAGAATTATCAGGATTACTTTCTGGCTGGGAAATCAAGCCTGATAATTCTTCTACAACTATTTGCCCAATTATTGAAAATTAATTAGATAATGTTAGCAATGTTATAGAAAAAGCTCAAACAAGTGGATTGATGATTGTTAATTTGTTTTATGAAAGTAATGAAAAAGGGTTAATTGCAAACTTATTTAGTATCCTGCTTGCTTATCGACTATATTTCGTAAAGACTGACCAGTACGGTAACGCTCTAGATTATCGAGAAATAAGGTAGCGATGCGTTCTTTTAATACTGGGGAAATTGCGGATGTATGGGGTGTAATAAAGAGGTTGGGTAAAGACCATAAATGACTTTCGGGTGGTAAAGGTTCAATAGAAACTGTGTCTAATCCTGCACCTCCAATCCAACCTTCGGTGAGGGCTTTAGTTAAGGCTGATTCGTCTACAACTGCACCACGACCGACGTTAATTAAATAAGCATGACTAGGTAGCGATCGCAGTACTTCTTCATCAATTAAGGCTTTAGTTTCTGGTGTCAGAGGTGTGGCTACAACTAGATAGTCAACTTCTGGTAACAATGCGTGCCATTCATTGCCAACAAAGATTTTATCAAAATTAGCTAGAGGTTCAGGGCGACGACGACCACCCCAAACTATCGCCCCAAATGCTTTAAGACGAGATGCGATCGCTTGACCTATATTCCCAGTACCGAGAATTAATACTGTTGATTTTGCTAACTCTGGTAGTACCAACCAGCTTTTTCGCCAAATGCGTTGATCGTGAGCAGCTTGCAGTTGTCGTAACTGTTTGGCGTGATAAAGGATCAAACTTAAGACAAACTCGGAAATGGGAATTGCATGAACCCCCGCGCCATTGGTGAGGATAATATCATGTTCCAGAAAAATGGGTGTGAGAATGTGATTCACACCAGCACTAGGTGTCTGTTGCCAACGTATTCCAGGGGCAGCCTCTAGAACTTTATGTAAAGTCGTTGGTTTCAATTTAAAGCCGTTGAGGTAAATCTCTGCATCACTAGCATCACCATCAAAATTACCATCACTATCTACCTGCACAAATTTTGTATCTGATGGTAGCCGTGGGGAAATCTCATTAGCAAGCTCTACAGGTAAAATTAGTTTGACCACGGGTTAATCCTTTACGTCAATTGTCAATTCTCCAGAGTTTTACCTGGGCGGTGTTCGCGCTCGTGTACTTCCTTGGTGTTGCCATCAAGTGCAAACAATCGAAGGAACCACTCATAACTACAAGTATTGTACAGCATCTTGATAGATTTACCGTATTATAAAATAATTAAACACAGTGCTTCCCCTCCCCAAGTGCTGGATCACCATTCTCATTTACGAAATACAGAGATTTTTGAGCCAACTAGTTAATTTAAAAAGCAAAAATTAACGCAGACTACAGGTAAAGCAGATACAAATTTTAAGAATAAAAGTATATACCAACCAACTGTCAACCCTGTCCTTGGCTCTCATGGGATGATACACAACGGAATCCAATATGGCAGGTTGAAGTGTCTATTGTTTCTGCGTGGCGGGCGGCTGGACGATAGCGAAAGCAATAATTTTCTGCACAAAGAAAAGATCCACCTTTCAAGACTTTTCTGGGAATACGGATGTCTGAAAAGTTTGGGTCAAAACTTTCTTCCAAAGTCCCGCCTCTGGGATTGACGGGAATACAACAAGATTTTGGTTTGGATGGGAGAGGTTGTGAACGATACCAATCCATTGTCCATTCCCAAACATTACCCGTCATATCATACAAACCATAGTTATTAGGAGGGTAAGAGCCGACGGGTTCCGGTCGGGGTGGGTGAGATTTGAGGTTTTGCCAAGGAAACTCCCCTTGCCAGATGTTAGCTAATAACTTGTTGTGGAAAAACTCATTACCCCAGACATAAACAGCACTTTCTAAACCACCACGGGCTGCAAATTCCCATTGTGCTTCCGTTGGTAATGCTTTCCCTGCCCATTTTGCATATGCCTCAGCATCCTCGTAAGCAATATGCACAACAGGATAGTTTTCCCGTCCTTTAATTGAACTACCAGGCCCTTCGGGATTTCTCCAGTTTGCGCCGGGAACATAATTCCACCAATTACAGGAGTTTAAATCAACTCGATAAGGTGGTTGCTCAAAAACTAACGAGGCAGGTACTAGTAATTCTGGTAAAGCTCCCGGATAATCCTCTGGATTTGGTGAGCGTTCAGCAACGGTAACATATTTAGTTTCCTTAACGAATCGCTGAAACTGTTTATTTGTCACAGCATATTTATCCATCCAGAATCCAGTGACGGTAACGCGCCGAGTGGGTGCTTCTTCTGGGTAATGATCATCTGACCCCATTGTAAATGTATCACCCGGTATCCAAACCATATCTTTGCCTGGTGGTCTGCCTGGAGATTTGGGCTTTGGTGTGGCGATCGCTACCTCACTTTGTCTATGCTGTTTCATGAACTGTTATCTAACGTAATTAACCCAAACTGGAAAGAGGGAGTAGAGGGTATGAATAAAAGAAGAACTGAATTTTTCCCTACATCCCTATTTCTTAAAAGTTAAGATCCATAAGGCAACATTTGTAATTCCCAATGTTGGAATTGGTTGCGTAGTCGTGTAAATACCTGTGCATTACTATCCTTGAGGTCTGTTGTTTCGCCTGGATCAGTTGCTAAGTTAAACAAAGCTTCTTGGTTTCCTCGTCTCCAATACTTCCAGTCACCGCTTCGCACAGCTCTTTGCCTTGTTGTTAACGCCGCCCCATAACGCCAAAACAAGGTGCGGGAAAACTCACTGCGATCGCCACGTAGTAAGGGAAGTAAATTTTGACCATCTGGTGGATAGTTGGGATGGAAACTTGTGCCAGTGGCAGCAAGAATAGTTGCAGTTAAATCAAAAGTGATAATCACCTGATTGCTCACTTGATTAGCTTGAGTCACACCTGGATAGCGAATGATGGCAGGTACTCGTATACCACCTTCATATAAACTAGCCTTTTGCCCCCGGAATGGCCCAAAGTTAGAGAATCTTTCGCCACCATTATCACTGGTAAAAATTACCAAGGTATTATCAGCTTGTCCGCTTGCTTCCAGTGCGTCTAATACTCTGCCAACTCCGTCATCCAAACTCTTGACCATTGCAGCATAGGTTGCTTGTGAACCACCTACTGTATAACCATTAGTCAGATAAAAAGCAGTTGATGCTTGATCATTTGGCCCCTGCCAAGGCCAATGGGGCGCATTGTAGTGCAAACTTAGATAAAATGGGCGAGAGTGTGGACGTTGGATGAATTCAACTGCTCTGTCTGTAAACAAATCTGTAACATACCCAGAACGCTGTACAGGTACATCATTTTCATAGAGATCCAGTATCCGATCTGTACCTGTATGCGTGAAATATTCAATTCCACCGCTTAAGTGTCCAAAGTACTCGTCAAAGCCCTTTTGGAGAGGCCCAAAGTTAGGGGGATAACCAGCGTGCCACTTACCAACCAACGCAGTTTCATAACCATTTGCTTTCAGTAGTGAGGCTATGGTGGGTTGATTGGCTGGTATTCCTATGTTATTACTAGCTGGTTGTGAGCGCGCGCCTAGAGGTTCTCGTAAGCCGACGGGTAATCGCGCTTGATATCGTCCCGTTAAGAAAGCTATCCGTGTAGGAGTACAAACGGTTTGATTCGCGTAAGCATTCGTGAAACGTACTCCCTGCCGTGCCAGTCTGTCTAGATTAGGAGTTTCGTAATCTGTGCGTCCATAGATGCTCAGGTCGCCCCAACCCATGTCATCAACTAAAATAAACACCACATTTGGGCGACTAGATTGGGCTGTCGCTCTTGAGAATAAATTGGCACTAGCTGTGGCCATAAGAGTACCAGCAGCAGTCATACCTAAGAACTTACGACGATTCACACCGCCATGTATGTACTGTGTCATTGATTAATCTCCCTTTCAGTATGGAAACTATATGAAGCAGATAAGTATAAAAAAATATACATAGCGAAATGTTCCCAATTAACTTGTTTACAAGCTTGGGAGGTATAAAGTTTATTTAGTAAATATCTACGGTAATTTGATTGAGATACCGGGTTAATCTTACAGCTAGGAGTATCACACGGCTAGTAAAACAAAGTCAAGCACTTAAGATTGTCCAAATTTATTCCTTAAATTTGTGTTAAGGGCATCACTAAATATAGGAAAAATTATTTTTACGGTTTATCGGTAGACAAGCTGTATTATAGATGGTAATTTTTACCAAGGATGGAATATTAACTCAAGCATTTACCTAGTAAAGTTCAGCGTATGAAAGCTCTAACTCAAATCAAAAAAGGATCTGCGATCGCTATCGGCTCAATAGGATTAGCGGCAATTGCTACTCTTTCCGTCGCCCTACCCTCTCCAGTCAAAGCTGCAACAGTGCAAGGGTTAGCATTTTCTGTCTCTAGTGGGCCTGATCCCAACGGATATGGTATTTACTTTAGCTCCAGCACCAGCAATCCATTTAGCAATCCTCCTGGTAAGAATGAGGTTGGTAGCTATTACAACGAAGATATTCGCGGTCTTTCTGAATACAATCTTGCCGGCTTGTCTACTACATCATTAGCGACGGTCAGTTTTAATGTTTTTCAGTCAGGTGGACTGTTTCCTGCTCAAAATGACTTCCCTTTTACGGGAAATATCAAGGTTATTAGCTATCTTGGCAACAACGAGGAGAATTTATATGATTATCAAGCTCCATCCATTGCCACTATAGGATCTTTTAGTACAGCCAATCTAGCAACTGGAAACACTTTGAGTTTTGATATCACCTCAATTTTCAATAGTGCTATTAATAACGGATATTCCTCTTTAGGTATCCGTTTACAAGTTGATGATGGGACAAATCCAGACGGTGGAGCTTGGACATTTGATAGTTTCCGTTTGACCACAGTTCCCGAACCCAATTCTGTACCAGCATTGATGGTTGTTGTTTTTGGTACTGGGTTCATTCTCAAAACTAGAGTCAAACAAAAATTGGGTGTGATACCTGGTAAACGCCTGTCTTAAGGTCTTATTCTAGTAGGCGGTATAACTTCTTTCTCTGTATCTCAATTGTTTGAGAATAGGTACACAGCACAGAATAGTTAATATCAATAAACTACAAAACTATCTGCTAGTACCAGTTCAATATTAAAACCCTCATTAATTAATTTCGTAATACTATTAAAGTGCTAGTTTAAGGTGCGTTTGCCTTGAGCGATCGCTTTATTTTTCTGCTATGCTTGAGGGTATGAATTTGAACCTAAAAGTTAGCTGCACTGCTAAAGTAGCCTTTTAGCCTCTACAGTTTGCGGTAATCGAACAGGTTCTTGTAAATTAGGAATCGCTAATTCCCAACCGTTGGCTAAAGTGAGGACTTTACCATCAGATCCCTCTGTTTGCTTGACTACTTCTTCTTCCAGGTCTTTTTTGGCAATATAAACCATTAGATTTCCCGCAGAATTCTGGCGCAGCATGATTTTCATTTAATTTCCTCAAAAATTTCTAGTTCTTTTTTGCGACAACCGACAATAAAACCCTTTTCGATAAAATGCACTGCATAGATATAGGAATTTTGCAGAAATGTACCAATACTGACAACATAGCCAACCTCTCCTTTTTTTGCTAATGTTGCCCCAATTTCTTGCCCAGGATAAGTGCCATCGTTACGGATTAGCTTGCGAGTTCTGACTTTTGCGCCAATTTCAAATGCTGGTGGTAAGTCTAGTTCTAATTCATCTGATTGCATAATGCTGAAAGACTTTAAATCTTTGATCGATATTGATTTATTTGTAAAGTTAATGACGACTACTTATATCAGATAGCTCTGATCATTCCAGTGCATATATTAATTTGTACTCAATTAATATCAATCCCCGTACCATCGGATGTCCCCAGCTAAAAAAAGTTTTTTTCAGGGTAGGGTACGAGAATTTTTTCCTATCAGCAGTGAGTTATTATTTACTGTGGAATCAAGTAGCACCAAGGGTTGGTGGAAGTTCCTATCCTAATTTGTACTCATTGGTTAATGCAGATAACTGCGGTGAAAAGAATTTTCTGTATATCAAGCTACAAGACGCTTAATCTATTACCATTTTGCTAAGAAATAATAAAATTCTGTAGCTACATATACATTAATGAGTAAAAATATAAATATTAAAAGTTCTCTAGCAAATATTTTTGCCGCCTGTATGTTATCCTTGCAATAGAGCAAGTAAACACATCACAGAAGTTGCAATAGTCAATCTGTATATGAAGACACAATTTTATATAAAGTTATTTTAAAATTACTTTTTTAAATCAAGAAAGTGTTATTTTGGATACAGAATTGCATTTTGCTAGAACCCTGGAGTAGCTATTAGTTCACTATTGCAGCTATTTATCTCGAAGCAAAAACAAATGAATAATGCTTTGGGCAGGCGATCGCCAGCTATCTGAGTACATATAGAAAAAACAAAAAAATAGGTCAAAATACACCCAAAATATTGCTAGTATTGGGTTATAGGTGAGTACATAAATACTTACACCCCTTCATCATAAATACTCGTACCCTGGCAGAAAAATACTAGCACCCATACCTAAAAAAATTTTTTCAAATTTCCTGAAACCTTGTGGATTCTGGGTTTCATTTCTTGAGTACAAAATTAATTATTTTAATAAATTCTAAAAAACACTCACAAATTTTTGTTTTCAATTGGCTGCTATAAATAAAAACATCGTATAGCTAAACACCCAAAGCGCTAACCAAACTCGAAAGTTAACGGTGAATAGAAGTTGCGGTTTTAAGCCTAAATTTTCCCCAAATCCCCAACGTGGATAAACTAGCCGAAAGTCAAACCATTTTGGATTTTAGATTTGTGATTCTCGATGGAATCACCAATCCACAATCCAACATTGGTAACGTAGGCAGGTTCTCAGAGACGCGACTTTAATTCCTGGCTGAGATTGAAGTTTCAGCATCTTACCCTAATAGTAGCGAAATTCAATGACACCACCACCTACAGGACTTCTAACATCTGCCACTCCACAAACAAAAACTCAACCCAAATCTAATAGTTGTGGTTGTAGCAGCAAAACAGATACAACAACTGGTTTAGATGAGAAAATCAAGGCGCGGATTGAAAAACATCCTTGTTATAGCGAAGAAGCACACCACCACTATGCACGGATGCACGTTGCTGTAGCACCAGCTTGCAACATCCAATGCAACTATTGTAATCGCAAGTATGACTGTGCAAATGAAAGCCGTCCTGGTGTAGTTAGTGAATTACTCACACCAGAAGAAGCAGCGCACAAAGTCCTGGTGATTGCTGGCAAAATTCCCCAAATGACTGTATTGGGAATTGCCGGGCCTGGAGACCCCCTAGCGAACCCTGAAAAGACTTTCCGCACCTTTGAGTTAATTGCCGAGAAAGCACCAGATATCAAACTTTGCCTGTCAACCAACGGATTAATGCTTCCCGATTACGTCGATCGCATTAAACAACTCAACATTGATCACGTCACCATTACTATTAATATGGTAGACCCAGAAATCGGCACAAAGATTTATCCTTGGGTTCACTATAGGCGCAAACGCTACAAAGGCATAGAAGCTGCTCAGATTCTGCACGAAAAGCAGATGGAAGGATTGCAAGCCCTCCAAGAAGCAGACATTCTCTGCAAAGTTAACTCGGTCATGATTCCGGGAATAAATGACGAACACTTAGTAGAAGTTAATCAAGTCATCCGTTCCAAAGGTGCATTCCTGCACAACATCATGCCCCTAATTTCCGCCCCAGAACATGGTACTCACTTCGGTTTGACTGGTCAACGCGGCCCCACAGCTAAAGAACTGAAGCAAATACAAGATAACTGTGCTGGCAATATGAAAATGATGCGCCACTGTCGCCAGTGCCGCGCGGATGCGGTAGGGTTATTAGGTGAAGACCGCAGTCAAGAATTTACTAAAGAAAAATTCATGGAAATGGCTCCAGAGTACAACTTGGAGCAACGCCAAACAGTTCATGCAGGTATTGAAAAATCCCAAAAAGAAATCCAAGTCGTCAAAGAAAAAGTAGTAGAGACATTACAGACAACATCTTTCAACAATAGTCCTAAAATTCTAGTTGCAGTCGCTACTAAAGGCGGTGGCTTAGTTAACCAACACTTTGGTCATGCTAAAGAGTTCATGATTTACGAAGTAGATGGTAAAAGTGCTAAATTTGTCAGCCATCGCAAGATTGACCATTATTGCCAAAGTGGATACGGAGAAGAAGCCACTCTCGACAACATTATTCATGCTATCTCTGATTGCCAAGCCGTTTTAGTCTCGAAAATTGGTAACTGTCCTCAAGAACAATTACTCAAGGCTGGTTTACAAACAGTTGAGGCTTACGACGTGATTGAAAAGGTGGCTTTGGAATTTTACGAGAAATGGATTCTAGAGGCTAGGGACTAGAAAATAATCGTCAAAACCCTCTCGTCTGCTCCCTCTGCGGTCTTAATGATAAGTCTTTCAGTAAACACAATATAAATCGAAGCATGAGTGTGATTTATTTAGATAACAATGCCACAACTCAGGTAGATGCAGAAGTTCTAGCGGCGATGCTGCCTTACCTCACCGAGTTTTACGGCAATCCTTCATCAATGCACACCTTTGGCGGACAAGTAGGTAAAGCTGTACAACAAGCTAGGGGGCAAGTTGCTTTCTTGTTGGGAGCAGAAGAATCAGAAATTATCTTTACCAGTTGCGGTACTGAGGGCAACAATGCAGCTATCAAGGCAGCTTTAGCCGCACAACCGGAAAAGCGTCATATTATTACTACTCAGGTAGAACACGCAGCCATAATTAATGTCTGCAAACAACTGGAAAAACAAGGTTATAAAGTTACCTATTTATCTGTAGATAGTCAGGGACAAATTGATTTGCTGGAACTAGAAGCAGCCTTGACCGGCGATACGGCTTTAGTTTCCACCATGTACGCTAATAATGAAACTGGCGTAGTATTCCCCATCGAACAGATTGGGTTACGGGCGAAAGATGCAGGCGCTATCTTCCATGTCGATGCAGTGCAAGCGGTGGGGAAAGTTCCCCTCAACCTCAAAACTAGCAGCATTGATATGCTTACCCTCTCCGGTCACAAACTCCATGCACCCAAAGGTATCGGTGCGCTGTATATTAGACGCGGTGTGAGATTTCGTCCTCTGTTAGTGGGTGGACACCAAGAGCGAGGACGCAGAGCAGGTACAGAGAATGTTCCAGGGATGATTGCCTTGGGTAAAGCGGCAGAATTAGCCCAGATACACTTAAAAGATGTGAAGCGGGAAAAGGCATTACGCGATCGCCTGGAACAAGGTTTACTATCGGCAATTCCCAATACCGAAGTCAACGGTCATCCTACTTCTAGATTGTCCAACACTACCAATATCGGTTTCAAATACATCGAAGGCGAAGCGATTCTCCTCTCCCTCAATAAATACGGCATCTGTGCATCTTCGGGTTCTGCCTGTACTTCTGGTTCTTTAGAATCTTCCCATGTTTTACGGGCTATGGGCTTACCCTATACCATTCTCCACGGTTCGATTCGCTTCAGCCTTTCACGCTACACCACTGAAGCAGAAATAGATAAAGTCCTCCAACTCATGCCCCCAATTGTTGAACGTCTGCGGGCTATCTCTCCCTTTAGTAATGACCAAGCTGATTGGTTGCAAGGAAGGGAGGAAGCGTTGGCTCATTGAGAGAGCAGAGGAGGAAGTGTCTTTGATATCCATAACGAATAACAAAACAAATAATCAATACACAATCTAAATCAGTTATGTGGGAATATACAGAGAAGGTATTAGAGCTTTTTTACAATCCCAAAAACCAAGGTGCGATCGCAGATAGTAACGAAGCAGGTGTGGCAGTGGTTTTTGGTGAGGTGGGTAGTATTGCCTGCGGAGATGCTTTGAGACTGCACCTGAAGATAGAAGTAGACACTGATAAAATTCTGGATGCTCGTTTTCAGACCTTTGGTTGTACCAGTGCGATCGCTTCTTCCTCGGCTTTGACTGAGTTAGTTAAGGGTTTAACTTTAGATGCAGCGCTGAAAGTTACCAATAAGGAGATTGCTGAATACCTGGGGGGATTACCAGAAGCCAAGATGCACTGTTCGGTAATGGGGCAAGAAGCTTTAGAAGCAGCGATTTTCAAATATCGAGGTATTCCTGTAGCTGCTCATGATGATGATGAAGGGGCGTTAGTTTGTCGCTGCTTTGGAATCAGCGAGTCTAAAGTTCGCCGTGTGATTCGGGAAAACAACCTCACCACTGCCGAACAGGTAACAAGTTATATCAAAGCTGGTGGCGGTTGCGGTTCTTGTCTAGCTGATATCGATGACCTCATCTCTGCGGTTATCAAGGAATCAGCACCTGTGGGTACTAGCTACAAATTAAGTACACAAATTGCCGCTACTACTCAGAAACAATCCCCACGACAGCTAACAACTGTCCAAAAAATCGCCTTGATTCAAAAAGTTTTGGATGAAGAAGTTAGACCACTACTGATTGCTGATGGGGGAGATATCGAACTGTACGATGTGCAAGGAGATAACGTCCAAGTAGTATTGCAAGGTGCTTGTGGTTCTTGTCCTAGCAGTACCGCCACCCTCAAAGTTGCCGTTGAAGCCAAATTACAAGAGCGTGTTAGCCAAAGCTTGCGAGTAGAAGCAGTTGACCCATTATTCAGTGTCAGTAGAGCTAGATAAAAATTTTCACCTAACTAAATAGATGCACAATTTCTCTTTTCTCGTTCCCAACGTTTTAGAGCGTTCACCTCCGTTAGGGCGTAGTTCATCGCCACCAAGGCCGTTCTCAAAAGCGATCGCCTAGTTATTTTAGAGCGATCGCCGCCATCAAACACAAACCATAAAATCCCAACAACGAAAATTATTGCAGGAGAAACAACCATGATTGACAACATTAGACAAATCGCTTTCTACGGTAAAGGTGGTATCGGTAAATCCACAACCTCGCAAAACACGATCGCTGGTCTTGCAGAAATGGGCGAACGCATCATGATTGTCGGATGCGACCCCAAAGCAGACTCCACTCGTTTGATGTTGCACAGCAAAGCTCAAACTACCATTCTCCACTTAGCTGCGGAACGCGGTGCAGTCGAAGATTTAGAACTGGACGAAGTATTATTGACTGGTTATCAAGGCGTTAAGTGTGTCGAGTCTGGCGGCCCCGAACCCGGTGTGGGTTGCGCTGGACGTGGTATCATCACCGCCATTAACTTCTTAGAAGAAAACGGCGCTTACGAAGACCTCGATTTCGTTTCTTACGACGTATTAGGCGACGTTGTTTGTGGTGGTTTCGCCATGCCAATTCGGGAGGGGAAAGCACAAGAAATCTATATCGTTTGCTCCGGTGAGATGATGGCGATGTATGCGGCAAACAACATTGCTCGCGGTATTTTGAAATATGCTCACTCCGGTGGTGTACGCTTGGGTGGTCTCATCTGCAACAGCCGTAATGTTGACCGAGAAGTCGAATTGATTGAAGCATTGGCTGAAAGACTCAATACCCAAATGATTCACTTTGTCCCTCGCAACAACGTAGTACAACACGCAGAACTGCGCCGGATGACAGTAATTGAATACGCTACCGAACATCCCCAAGCCAACGAATACCGCACCTTGGCGAAGAAAATCAAAGAAAATACCAAACTGACCATCCCCACCCCCATCTCAATGGACGAATTGGAAGAACTGCTGGTGGAGTTCGGTATTCTTGGCGGCGAAGAAGAATATCAAAAAGCGATCGCTCAAGACGCAGGCAAAGCAGTAGTAGTCTAATACTCTGTCTCGTAGTGAGGCTGAAACCCTCACTACTCGCCCTTACTTCATGGAACTCCAATAGCAACTTCCTCATCCCCAAAAATTATGTCACCTACCGAATCTTTAAACGAAACAACGCCAGTCGTTGATAAAAAAGAACTTATTCAAGATGTGCTACAAGCCTATCCCGAAAAATCACGTAAAAGACGGGAAAAGCACCTCAACGTTTACGAAGAAGGCAAATCAGATTGCGGCGTTAAATCCAACATCAAATCAGTTCCCGGTACAATGACCACCCGTGGTTGCGCCTATGCAGGTTCTAAAGGTGTGGTTTGGGGGCCAATCAAGGACATGATCCACATCAGTCACGGCCCGGTCGGTTGCGGTTACTACTCCTGGTCTGGTCGTCGTAACTATTATATCGGTACTACTGGTATCGATACCTTCGGCACAATGCAGTTTACCTCCGATTTCCAAGAACGGGACATCGTATTTGGTGGAGATAAAAAACTCGCCAAACTCATCGATGAAATTGAAGAACTATTCCCCCTCAATCGTGGTATTTCCATACAATCCGAATGTCCCATCGGTTTAATTGGAGACGACATCGAAGCCGTTGCCAAGAAGAAAACCAAAGATACTGGCAAAACCGTTGTTCCTGTACGTTGCGAAGGCTTCCGGGGTGTGTCTCAGTCCCTGGGACACCACATTGCTAACGACACCATCCGCGACTGGGTATTCCCCAAAGCCGACAAAGCCAAGAAAGAAGGCACACTCGGATTTGAACCAGGCCCTTACGATGTAGCAATCATCGGTGATTACAACATCGGCGGTGATGCTTGGTCTAGTCGCATCCTCTTAGAAGAAATCGGGTTGCGCGTTGTAGCGCAGTGGTCTGGCGACGGCACACTTCATGAGATGATGCTTACCCCCAGCGTGAAACTGAACTTAGTTCACTGCTATCGCTCCATGAACTACATCGCCCGCCACATGGAAGAAACCTATGGTATTCCGTGGTTAGAATACAACTTCTTCGGCCCCACTCAAATTGCTAAGTCATTACGAGAAATTGCAGCCAAGTTTGACGAAACCATTCAAGCAAAAACAGAAGAAGTCATCGCTAAGTATGAAGCCCAAACCAAGGCTGTGCTTGACAAGTACCGCTCCCGCTTAGAAGGAAAAACCGTTGCACTCATGGTTGGTGGTCTACGTCCTCGCCACGTTGTACCAGCATTTGAAGACCTGGGTATGAAGCTAATTGGTACAGGATATGAATTTGGTCACAACGACGACTACAAACGCACTACCCACTACGTAGAAAACGGCACTCTGATTTACGATGACGTATCTGCTTATGAGTTCGAGCAGTTCGTTAAAGCACTCAAGCCCGATTTAATTGCCTCTGGTATTAAAGAGAAGTACGTCTTCCAAAAAATGGCGCTTCCCTTCCGGCAAATGCACTCATGGGATTATTCCGGGCCATACCACGGCTACGACGGATTCGCCATCTTCGCCCGTGACATGGATCTAGCTCTCAACAGCCCCACCTGGAGTTTGATTGGCGCTCCTTGGAAGAAGTAAAAGCTTTTTTTAACGCAAAGGTACGCAGAGGTTTACGCAAAGGTACGCAGAGTTTTTTGAAGGAGACTACCAATGGCTCAAAATGATGTAAACAAGATTAAGGATCACGCCGAACTTTTCCAACAGCAAGAATATCAAGAATTATTTCAAGCCAAGAAAGAGTTTGAATGTGGACACAACCCCGAAGAAGTTACCCGCATTGCTGAGTGGACAAAAACCTGGGAATACCGCGAAAAGAACTTTGCTCGTCAAGCTTTGACCGTTAACCCTGCGAAAGCTTGTCAACCTCTAGGCTCAATTTTGGCAGCCGTGGGTTTTGAAGGTACACTACCTTTCGTACATGGTTCTCAAGGTTGCGTTGCTTACTTCCGTAGTCACTTAACCCGCCACTTCAAAGAACCGTTTTCTGCTGTATCCTCCTCTATGACAGAAGATGCAGCCGTATTCGGTGGTCTAAAAAACCTGGTTGAAGGTTTAGCAGTTTCCTACAACCTATATAAGCCCAAGATGATTGCTGTCTGCACTACCTGCATGGCAGAGGTAATAGGAGATGACCTGCAAGCTTTTATCAGAACTGCAAAAGAGGAAGGTGCTGTGCCTGAAGACTTCCCAGTTCCTTATGCTCACACCCCCAGCTTTGTAGGTTCCCATATTTTGGGTTACGACAATATGATGAAGGGGATTCTGTCGAATTTGACAGCCAGGAAGAAGAAAGAAACCACGAACGGCAAAATCAACTTTATTCCAGGATTTGAAACCTATATTGGCAACCTGCGCGAAATTAAACGGATTGCCAATGTGATGGGAATTAACTACACCTTGTTGGCAGATAACTCAGAATACCTGGATTCTCCAAATAACGGGGAATACAATATGTATCCTGGCGGAACTAAGCTAGAGGATGCGGCTGATTCCATCAATGCAGAAGCGACCATTGCCCTGCAAGCTTACGCCACTACTAAAACTCGTGAGTACATCGAACACGAATGGCAGCACAAGACTTATGTTAACCGTCCAGTCGGAATTCGTGGCACTGATGAATTTCTGATGAAACTGTCGGCGTTAACTGGCAAGCCAATTCCCCAAGAATTAGAAGATGAACGCGGACGCGCTGTGGATGCCTTGACCGATTCTCAAGCATGGTTGCACGGTAAGCGCGTGGCGATGTATGGCGATCCTGATTTGGTGATTGGTTTGACACAATTCCTGTTAGAAGTCGGTGCAGAACCAGTTCACATCGTTGTCAGCAATAGTAACGAACATTTTGAAGCAGAACTGCGGGCATTACTGGACTCTAGCCCCTTTGGTCAAGGTGCTACTATCCACGGTGGGCGTGACCTGTGGCACATGAGGTCTTTGCTATTCACCGAACCTGTAGACTTGCTCATCGGTAACTCCTACGGTAAATATCTCTGGCGCGACACCAAAACCCCATTTGTACGGATTGGCTACCCCATCTTTGACCGCCACCACCTACACCGCTACGCCACCTACGGCTACCAAGGCACAATCAACCTACTCAACTGGATAGTTAACACCATTCTGGATGAGTTGGATCGTAACACCATCATTCCATCCAAAACCGATATTTCCTACGACTTGATTCGATAGTAACTAGGCGATCGGTAATTTGGTAAAACTGCCAATTACCGTTTCCCCCATACTCAATCCATCTTGACCGTTATGAGTACCATCATCCACACCCCCGAAAACTTCGATATTCTCTCCCCCCTACGCCGATGGGTAGATCAAATTCAAGTGTGCGATCGCCGTACCGCCCATCTAATTTGCCGCCTCATTCCCTGCTGCTGTCCCTTTGAACGAACCCTTACATTGCTGGGACACACCATCCACATCCCCCCACTCTGCAAACTCAATCCCCTCTACGACGAATTTATAGCCTTACGCTTCCGCAGCCTCTCCTACCTCTCTGATGAATGCGGCGAAGATATCACCAGATACATCTGCTAGCTCTCCGCGCCCCTCCGCGCTTACCTTTGCGTCCCTCTGCGTTAAAAAATCTTCCTCAAACTCCCATGAAAATCACCCAAGGCAAAATTAACGAGCTGCTAAGTGAGCCAGGATGCGAACACAATCACCACAAACATGGGCAGAAAAAAAACAAATCCTGTCATCAACAAGCCCAACCTGGTGCAGCACAAGGAGGTTGTGCTTTTGATGGCGCATCAATCGCCCTCGTTCCCATTACTGATGCAGCTCATTTAGTCCACGGGCCGATCGCCTGCTCTGGTAATTCTTGGGGTGGTCGTGGTAGTCTTTCCTCTGGTTCCCATCTCTACAAAATGGGTTTTACAACCGACCTGAGTGAGAATGATATTATCTTCGGTGGCGAAAAGAAGCTGTACAAAGCCATCTTGGAGGTACAGCAACGCTATCAACCTGCGGCAGTTTTTGTCTACTCCACTTGTGTTACAGCATTGATTGGTGATGATTTGGATCCAGTCTGTGAAGCCGCAGCCAAGAAAACAGGTATACCTGTAATCCCTGTCAATTCCCCCGGTTTTATTGGTAGTAAAAACCTTGGTAATCGTGTCGGTGGGGAAGCCTTACTAGAATATGTTATCGGTAGTGCTGAACCAGAATATACAACACCATTAGATATCAACCTCATTGGTGAGTACAACATTGCCGGCGAATTGTGGGGTGTTCTGCCCTTATTTGAAAAATTAGGTATTCGTGTCCTCGCTAAAATTACGGGTAATGCTAAGTATAAAGAAGTGCAATATGCTCACCGCGCCAAGCTGAATGTGATGATTTGCTCCAAAGCCCTGATCAACGTGGCAAGAAAGATGGAGGAGCGCTATGGCATTCCCTACATTGAAGAATCTTTCTATGGCGTGGATGACATGAATCGCTGTTTGCGGAATATTGCTGCTAAATTAGGTGATCAAGGTCTGCAAGAACGAGTAGAACAGTTAATTGCCCAAGAAACTGCTGCTTTAGATATTGCTTTGGCTATTTATCGCGATCGCCTCAAAGGTAAACGTGTTGTTCTTTATACCGGAGGTGTGAAAAGTTGGTCAATTATCTCGGCGGCTAAGGACTTGGGGATGGAAGTTGTCGCCACTAGCAGCAAGAAAAGTACCGAGGAGGATAAAGCTAGAATTAGAGACTTACTGGGCAAAGATGGCATCGTCATGGAAAAAGGCAATGCTCAAGAACTGTTACGAGTAATCGCCCAAACAAAAGCCGATATGCTGATTGCTGGTGGTCGCAATCAATACACTGCCCTAAAAGCCCGCATCCCCTTTTTAGATATTAACCAAGAACGGCATCATCCCTATGCTGGCTATGTGGGTATGGTGGAAATGGCGCGAGAACTGGATGAAGCCCTTTATAGTCCAGTATGGGGGCAGGTGCGTAAGTCGGCATTGTGGCAGGAGGGAGTAGGGGAGCAGAGGAGCAGGGGAGCAGAGGAGCAGAGGGGGAAAACTGTAGTCCAAAATTCGCATAAATCGGTTGCGGTTAATCCTTTGAAGCAAAGTCAACCTTTGGGTGCAGCCTTGGCATTTTTAGGTTTGAAAGGTGTAATGCCTTTGTTTCATGGTTCCCAGGGTTGTACTGCCTTCGCCAAAGTCATGTTAGTGCGGCATTTTCGGGAAGCTATTCCCTTATCCACCACTGCTATGACTGAAGTTACTACGATTTTGGGTGGTGAGGATAATATTGAGCAGGCTATCCTGACTTTGGTTGAGAAGTCAAAGCCAGAAATCATTGGTCTGTTAACTACCGGACTTACGGAAACCAGAGGGGATGATATGGAAGGTATCCTCAGAAGTATCCGCAAACGCCACCCAGAATTATATGATTTGCCGATAATATTTGCTTCTACTCCAGATTTTCAGGGTGCATTGCAGGATGGTTTTGCCACCGCAGTCGAAAGCATAGTTAAGGAAATTCCCCAACCGGGAGAAACCAGACTAGACCAAATCAATATTTTGGTGAGTTCTGCCTTTACCCCAGGGGATATACAGGAAATTAAAGAGATTGTCTCAGCTTTTGGACTAGAAACGATTGTTGTCCCTGATCATTCCACCTCCCTTGATGGACACTTGGATGATTCCTACAGTGCGGTGACTGGTGGTGGTACAACTTTGGCAGAACTGCGACAGATGGGTAGTTCGGTGTTTACCCTTGCACTAGGCGAAAGTATGCGCCGTGCAGCCGAGAGTTTGCAAACACAGTTTGGCATTCCTTACGAGGTGTTTCCTCAACTGACTGGGTTAGATGCAGTGGATAACTTCTTGCAAGGGTTGGTAGATATTAGTGGTAATGCAGTTCCAGAAAAATATCGCCACCAACGCCGTCAGTTGCAAGATGCGATGCTAGATACTCACTTTTACTTTGGGCGTAAGCGGGTATCGTTAGCACTAGAACCTGATTTGTTGTGGTCGATCGCCTCGTTTTTGGCATCAATGGGTGCGGAAATTCACGCCGCAGTGACTACTACAAAGTCGCCGCTTTTAGAAAAACTGCCAGTGGAAAAAGTCACTATTGGGGATTTGGAAGACTTTGAGCGACTTGCTGTAGGGTCTGATTTGGTCATTGCTAATTCTCATGGTAAAGCCATTTCCCGCCGTCTACAAACTTCTTTTTATCGTCTTGGTTTTCCTATTTTTGACCGCTTGGGTAATGGACAGCGTTGTACTGTCGGCTATCGAGGTACTACACAACTTTTGTTTGATATTGGCAATTTATTTCTGGAAGCAGAAGAAGAAAAAGCCAAGCATTAGAAATTTCGTAATCCTTGGAGGATAAATTATGAAAATTGCTTTTGCAACTAATGACCAAGTTCATATTAATGCTCATTTTGGGTGGGCTAATAAAATTGATGTCTATGAAGTTTCACCAGATGGGTATCAGTTTCTCAATACTTTGAGGTTTGAGGGCGACCTGAAAGAAGATGGTAATGAGGATAAATTAGTGCCAAAAATTGAAGCTTTAGCTGATTGTACGATTGTTTATGTATCAGCAATTGGCGGCAATGCGGCTGCTCGGTTAATTAAGAAACGCATTACACCAATTAAGGCGCGGTCTGAGGATGACAAAATCACTGACCTTTTGGAACAGTTAGTCAAAACTTTGAAAGGCAGTCCTCTACCTTGGTTACGGAAAGCTTTACAGCAAAAATCATCAAGTTTTGTAGAGGAGGAAGTAGGCGTATGAGTTCAACTGAAATTGTTAATCAACCTGTTAGTAGCAAAGCTTTAAATTCTCCATTTGTTGAAGAATTGGTAAGACAAATTCGCGCTCAGGATTCTTATGGATTTTATCGCAATTGGTCGGATGAATTAATTCTGAAACCTTATATTGTCAGCAAGCAAGCTAAACGCCAAATCTCTGTAGAGGGTGATGTTGAGTCCGCTACCAAAGCCAGAATTATGTCATTCTATCGGGCGATCGCCTCCCAAATCGAACAGAAAACTGGCTCACTATCCCAGGTGGTTCTCGATTTGAGTCATGAAGGTTTTGGTTGGGTGTTGGTATTCTCTGGTCGGCTGTTGTTAGTTGCTAGAACTTTACGCGATGCTCAACGTTTTGGCTTTGATTCGATAGAAAAGTTAGCAGCAGAGGGTGAGAAACTGACACTAAAGGGGATTGAGTTGGCGGAGAAATATACTGAGGTTACTAAGTTGTAATCAAGATAATTTTTTATCACGCAGAGTCGCAGAGAGATGAGGAGTATTATGGTGCAGTCAGCCAAAACAGATTCTGTCAATCAACAGACGATTGAAGGGTTAAAACTACAAATTAAGAAACTGAACAGTAAGGCTGGTCAATTGAAGATGGATCTGCATGATTTGGCTGAAGGTTTGCCAATTGATTACCAAAATTTGACTGCACTAGCAGCCGAAACTTATGAAATCTATCGTCATTTAGATGAATTAAAGTCTCAGCTAAAAAGTTTGGAGAAAAATCATGACATGGGATATTGAACAGTTTAATAAACTTGTAAGTGCAGAGGAATATTTCGAGTTTTTTCAACTACCTTATGATCCTAGAGTAGTTCAGGTTAGCCGCCTGCATATTTTGAAGCAGTTTTCTCAATCTATTCAAGAGATTGATGCTAATAATTCACAAGCCAGCCAAGCAGAAAAGCTCGATTTATATTGCACAGCACTGAAACAAGCTTACGAAGTTTTCTTGAGTTCTACACCTTTAGAACAAAAGTTGTTCAAGGTGTTTAAACAGAAGCCTAAAAATATTGTCATGCTGACAGAAATTGCAACAAGCTAGGAGATAGAAAAGGTGGTAAATCTCACGTCTACTGAATTAGAACGTTACCGTCGCCAAATCATACTCCCTGGTTTTGGACAAGAAGCACAGCAGCGACTTAAATCTGCAACGGTATTAGTGACGGGTGTAGGTGGGTTAGGTGGAACAGCCGCGCTTTACTTGGCGATAGCTGGCGTGGGACGGTTGATTCTGGTTCGAGGCGGTGAGTTGCGGCTGGATGATATGAATCGCCAGATTCTGATGAGTGATGATTGGGTGGGTAAGCCAAGGGTGTTTAAAGCGAAAAAAAGGCTGGAGGATATCAACCCAGATGTGGAGGTTGAAGCCATATTTGATTACGTTACACCAGATAACGTTGATTCCTTAATTCAATCCGCCGATGTAGCACTGGACTGCGCTCACAACTTTGGGGAACGGGACTTATTGAATGCAGCTTGTGTACGTTGGCGTAAGCCGATGGTAGAAGCCGCAATGGATGGGATGGATGCTTATCTGACAACAATTATTCCTGGTGTTACGCCTTGTTTGTCTTGTCTATTTCCCGAAAAACCAGAATGGGATCGGCGTGGTTTTGGTGTGCTGGGTGCAGTTTCGGGAACTCTCGCCTGTCTGACAGCACTAGAAGCCATGAAGTTAATTACTGGATTTAGTCAGCCACTCTCATCAGAACTGTTGACAATGAATCTGCACCAGTTAACATTCGCCAAGCGTCGTTCTTACCGCGATCGCAATTGTCCAGTTTGCGGTACTCATTCTCAACACTATCCTCACCCCCAACAACTAAGTCGCGTTTTAGTCAATAGTCAATAGTCAATAGTTTAAAGGTATATTTTATGACTTTAACTTTAACAGAGGCAGCAGAATTCCGGCTGCGTACTTTTCTTTTAAGTTTTAGTAAAGATGAAAATTCCACCCAACGAGGGATACGCGTTGCTGTGGAAGATGGTGGTTGTAGTGGCTATCAGTATTCCATCAAAATTATTAACGCACCCCAAGCAGATGACATGGTGCTGCAACAAGGGAAATTACGGATCTATGTTGATTCGCAAAGTGCGCCATTACTAGAAGGCGTTGTGGTTGATTTTGTCGATGGCTTGCTAGAAAGCGGATTTAAGTTTAGTAATCCCAATGCTACTGATACCTGTGGCTGTGGGAAATCATTCCAAGCAGGTAATTGCAGTCCGGCTGGCGTTCCTTGTAGTTGATACCCTAAACCCTATTGATTTGGAGGATACGAAGATGACCACTTATCAAGTGAGATTGATTAATAAAAAGAGAGCGATCGACATTACTATTCCTGTTGACGAAAATACCACAATTCTAGATGCCGCAGAACAACAAGACATAGAGTTACCCTTTTCCTGTCAATCTGGGTCTTGCTCTAGTTGCGTTGCTAAAGTGGTTGAGGGTGAAGTTGATCAGTCCGAACAAGTATTTCTCGATGAAGAGCAAATGGCTAAAGGATTTATTGTCCTGTGTGTCTCCTATCCCCGTTCTGACTGCACAATTCGCACTCATCAAGAACCCTATTTAGTTTGAGTATTGACTCCACAGTTAGTAGTCATTCTCCTCTGCCCCTCATACCCTTACAATTACGAACAATCACCCTATGGCAACACTCACTGGTTTAACCTTTGGAGGTCAAGTCTGGACACCCCAATTTGTAGAAGCAGTTAACCAAGATAAATGTATTGGTTGTGGTCGATGCTTTAAGGCTTGCGGCCGGAATGTGCTAATACTGCAAGCGCTGAATGAAAATGGCGAATTTGTAGAAGATGAGGAGGGGGAAGAAATCGAACGCAAAGTAATGTCTATTATTCATCCAGAGTATTGTATTGGCTGTCAGGCTTGCGCTAGGGCTTGTCCGAAAAATTGTTACACCCATAGCCCACTTGAACATAATTAAAGATTTTTAAGTCTTCAATTATGTGAAATCTGTCAAGCAGTAGTATCTTTTACCGAATAAAACAACTAAATTTCAGAAAAATAGGAGTGAAAAGTAACCTAAATTCGCTTTTTACTCCTTTATTGTTTTAATTAACTCTATAAAGCTACAATTTCCTCAAAAAAGCTAATATTTTTTCAAAATTACTTTTACTAGATAGAAAAAAGTAAAATTTATTACAAAGGAATATAGCGTAGTCTTATGTATATTAAATATAATAATCTTTGTGCAAAAATAAAAATTTGTTTAATAGTTCATAATGAACAAAATTTTAATGTCTTAGCAGTTACAAAAGGTACTAATAACAATTATAAGGAGCCAGAAGTTAGATTTTTTTTGGATAATAGAAAATCAAGAAATTCCTTCCGTGGTAACGTAAATCACGCTCATTCCAGTTAAAGGTTTGGACTAGAGAATAAACAAGTTCAATTTAGCAGCCTGAGTGTAAATAACAAAAATATCTTACTTGTAAGTCTGCTAGGCTGGCAAATAAAACTTTTTACTAAACCTGACAAATCATACTCATTTAATACCTGAAAAACAAAAAAATTCCCAAAATTGAAAATAATTTTTACCAATGAGGGAGATTTTTAGTCGGTTTATTAGCAGCATATCACATACAAAACAGAGATTTCAAGAGATTTAATTAGTAAATCAAACAAAATGGTAAAACAGCAGCATAAAAAATCAATTTTTGCTCCAATTATTTGGTCTGATAACTAATAGGCTAAATGTGAGCAATGATCATTTACCAAAGCTAAGAATATACACAACAAGCACATTCAAAAATAATTGAAAGATGTGGCGGTTAATGCTGCCAATTTACTCGATTTATTTTTGAGATTGGGCAATAGCAGCATCCAGTAACTTCAGCACCTTTGCCAAGGCGAGGAATTTATAACGGCTGAATGTTTCCAATATTTACATCTGTGGTTAGCATTTCTACTTGAAAATCAGTTGCACAAAACTATGCCCTACGCCATTACTAATCGTTGTATTCAGTGCGCTAACTGCGTTCCCCTATGTCCTCAAGGTGCGATCAAAGTTATAGACGGTGATTACTGGATTGACCCTAGTTTGTGTAATAACTGTGAAGATTATCTTGAGCCACAGTGTGTAATTTGTTGTCCTGCCAATTCTCCAATCCCTTCTCAACCGAAAAAGGGAAGATACAAACTTGATGACAGAAAGGTTCCTAGTCCAGAACTTTTTGCGGATGGGAAAAGCCATCCTTTTGCATCAGCGATCGCCATCTGGGAATTATGCAATGTTTTAGCACAGAGACAGTCTCTCCCTTGGGAAACTGATGAGTCGGGAGAAGTGTATTATCAACGACAAATTAATCGCGGTAAGGGAGCGATCGCTTTTCGAGTTACAGATAGCGTACAATCAGAGCCATCAGCCATCCTCAAAGGTGCAAAAGCTTTATCTACAATCAAAACCTTTGATATTAGAGCTGCTTGTATGCACCTGCTCTATGCTGCTTATGCGACTAATTTAGATGAGCCTTGGGAAGACGAATTTACTATTAACGACCAGCAAATTGAGCAGTATTTAGGACTAGATAAACGTAAGGATTTGAGCAAAATTACCAAGCTAAATTTAATCAAAGAACTAGCTCAACAACCATGCAGAATCATAGCTTCGATTAATTTACCTGCCCAGGGGAAAATTAAAGAAATTTGTCTAGAAAATAGCCGTTTATGGCATTTATTGAATATTCAACATCACTTTCAGGAAGACGAATCTGGATGCAAATATTTAGTAGGATTGACTTTGACAATAAAAGCTGGTGAATGGGCGCAATACTTTCTCAATAGACAAGGTTGCAAAGAGCGTACAGCGTTCTATCAATACGGTACTTTACCCAAGTTTTTATTAACTACAATAATGAAAATTTGGCAGCAACATGAAGGTGCTGCTCGGATGATGCTATGGTTATTATTTAAAATTAAGTTAGGCAAAGAACAGTGCATTACAATTCCTATGCTGATGAAAGTTGCTTACGGAGAGCGACGAATCCAGCAAGTAGCCTTGCAACCAGAAAATCGACAACGTCTTTTAAAAATATTTGAAAGTGATTTAGAAGTACTTAATCACTATGGAATGAAGCCGATATTTGATCCAGTTACCTATCCCTTAGAAATTCAACCTTTGTGGTCTAAATTAGCGGATATTCCAGATGATGGCGAAGCAGCAATAGATTTTTGGATTCATGATGGTAATAATGAAAATCGACTAACTGATGCTGCCCCTCGCGGTAAGTGGAATCGATTAATGAATGCTCGCATCTTATATTTTGAAATGCCACCAGAGTGGAAAAAGCTGCTTACCAAGCCTAAGAAAAAGCAACGAATTAGCCACAATAAGACAAACTTAAAACCGCCAATAACTCTTTCTACAGAATTTATTATTGAGGCTAGAAAAAAACTTGGTTTAAGCCAAAGAGATTTAGCGAAGTTAACAGGTAAAAGCCAGAGTTGGATTCGTGATATTGAAAATGGTCGTTTTCAAGCTAAGTTAGAAGATCAAATGGTATTGCGAAAAGCATTAGGTATAAGTTAGCTCAAGAATTAACTATTCAAATCCTCACCCTCACCATCCTGAAACTGTGCTGAGGATTCCAGGCTACTCTAGTGTAATTTCTGAATGTGATGTATTTTTGGGTTACGGCGCAAATATCAATTTGTTATGCTGCAAATATGCAACCTTGCGCCTCCACCCAAACTACCCCCAATGCTAAAAATTATTAATTAATGACCACAGAAGATGGAATCAGCGATGCGATAAAAGCCATTATTGCTTGTATTAATGGATGTTGTTGCAATATTTTTATTTCTTCCTCTGTGATATGGTCAAATATTATTTTATTTATTTGTTCACCCTTCCCAAATAATATCTCTAAAAATTCTTTAGGTTTACTTTGAGCCAATTGCCATTCTAAATCATTAAATTGTCGTTGTGCTATTTTTTCGATTAATGATTTATCTTGCAAAAATATAATTTCTATTTCGGGAACTGCAAAAAAGATTTGATAGGGAATCCCAGGTGATGCTTGATTTAGTGTATAGTTAATTAAATCGTGTCTTTCCAATATTTGAGATTCGTTATCTGTATCTGCATCTAAGACAAGAGCAACAGGTGTGTTTCGAGTCGCAAGCAGTGAACTAGCTAAAGAACGCGCTCTATAAGAACTTTCACCTGCTATAAATTGGATATCCTGAGTCAGATTTTTTGGAAGTAATTTTTGTAAAATTTCTATATCTCTATAACCCTCTGCAATTATATATGCTAGTGTCATGATCCAAGCTCCGTTGTAATGTCGTAATTGGGGATACAGTTCTGAACACAAACACGATATTTTTTGACTAGAAATCTACATATACATTGATTTGTGAGTGAGTATTCAATTTCTTCTCCTCCCCATAATAGAACAGCTTGGGGTGCGACAAATCCAGTTAAAGTTACTGCTGCTTCTGTAAAGCCACTGCGACTAAACACGCTACCAATAGCTGTTGCTGGTCTTCTTAGTAGTTGATTTCGTAGCTTTGCTATGGGTTCAATATTAACTTCTTTAGCTGTGTCCTTGCATTCTACTAAGCAGGCTAGACCGTCTGTGTATACTACTCCGTCAATTTGTTCTACTATTGTATCTTGAATTTTCACGGTATAAGGCCAAGCGACTTCCGCGCCATCAAGTTGGAATGCACGTAAAACTAAATATTCTAATGCTTTACCTTCATCCCAAAAGTTAGAGGTACTTTTTGTTTTAATTTCTAACCATAATATTCTTAAGTCATCCCAACCATAAGTGATAATTCTTGCTTGATATTCTGTATCTGTGGTCATGCTTGTATTTTAGGTGTAGTCATATGTTAAATATTTAAATTAATATTACATGATTGCAAATTTTAGAAGTGATGCCAATGCTAACGAAGCACTCCCTGTAGGTTGGTTAGAACTGAGTGAAATCCAACAAATTATCTATTTTTTCAAGAAAAAGCTATATGTTAAATTACCTGCTTGGAATCAAGATAATTTGGTGTTGGGTTACGGCGCAAATATCAACTCGTTATGTTGTAAATATACAAGCTTGCGCCTTCACCCAACTTATTCATAAATTAAGGTTTATTTCCAAGTGTTAAAGGGTTAAAATTAATCAATGGAGAAGAAGGCCAACCATTAGAAAACATCCGTGCTAAATTATTTGAAGCTTCTCCTAGACGATATCTAAAAGTCTCAATATCTTTAACTCCAAGAGGATCTAATAATTTTCTAGCACTTCTAATGCTAGATGCCTCTACTAAGTATCTTGGTACTTGCTCCATATATACCTTAGTCCAAGGTATCCAACTATGTCGTTCATTTGCTTTATTATTTTGAAATTCTGACCGTAGAAATAAAAAACAGTCTGCATCCATAAATTGTTGCATTGGAACAATGTTGGCTAAATCTCCGTGTATGTGGCGTTCATTCAAAATATCTGCATGAAGTGATATTCTCATTAAGTTTAGGCGGTTTTTACGAACATCTAACAACCTAACAGTCTGAGAAATGTATGTGAAATAAACTAAACCTGATTCTCTACTATATATTGAAGGATTTTCAATGTAAATACCTGATTCTAATAACTCCGCAATGAGTTCCCATCGGTTTTCTCGAATTAGAAATGAGAAAAAAGACACAAAAAGTTCATGACCTACAAATTTGTAAAAATCGAAATCAATATCTTGATAGCTACCTGAGAAAATACGTGGAAGACTATAACGTTCTAAAATCATTTCAAATTGTTTGTATATTTCACGTGCAGCATCTAAGTTATTGACCATTGCAATTACTTCTACAAGATGTGCAAACTCTATTATCAGTTCTTTTGTTTGCTCAATTGATTGTACTAATAATTCATCAGGTATACCGCCTTTTGTAAAATCTGGCTTAAGTTTATCAAGCTCATCCCTGAGCCATGTCATGAACCGACGAAGTAAAATAGTTTGATTTTGTTGGAAATTCTCAACTGCTATTCTTACCTGTTGTCCTATTTCTATTGGTTGGATGACTTCCCCTGTATTTTGCAGATCAAGTCCTTCTAAAATATTCCTAAGTGCAAATTCTAGTTTTGATTGAAGCTGCCTACGCTCTGTAGAACGATCTTCACTTTCTTCAGGCATAAAGTAGGTAATTACCCGCCGCATTCGTAAGTCAAAAGGGAGTTCTTCTGGCTTCGCAAAAGCAGAATTTAGTACCATAATTATGTTGTTCCATCCTAAAGCATTGATTGCGTATCCCAGTTCCAGTAAGACATTAGGATTTGGAGTAAGCCGAGAAGAACTATTTTGGTTAATAATCGAAACATCACATACAAACACTTGAGCCTGTTCAATTTTGTCGAATATTGTATGAGCAATATCCGGTGAGCCAGGTACATCTTTTGTGTCACGGTCTATAACTGGCTCTACTTGTATAGAATCATCATTGCGGATGGATTTAGCAGCAGCCTCAAGAGCAGTCTCAATAAATCCACGATTTGTCTTATTAGGTAAGTCTGATTGCCAAGAGTAAAATATTTTGCAATTCATACGTCTATATAAATATATAGATATAGTGAACCCCACCCAGGAAAATACCTAGATGGAGGTCATTACATTATATCTATCTAAATTTAATGCACTAACTCAATAGCCCGCTTTGTCAAAGCCTCAGCAGTCAACCCATTAAACGCCATCAACTCACCAGCACTAGCTGTAGTCTCCCCACGCTTCCAGGCGAAGGTATCGCGCTTGCTGTTACTCCGCAACATGATAGGTTCTAACATCGAAGCCACACCACCAGTGACACCAATTAAGGCATCGCCAGCAAATAATTCAGCGAATTTGGCATCATCAATGAAACCGTTATCAGCTTCAGAACAGGTATCCCATGCAACATCATGAGGACGATACAAACGGCGGGGATTAATCACAGAAACTATCTTCACTCCGATACCTTCAGTTTCTAAGAAAGCGGCGGCTTCAAATACGGGAATTAATGTCATGTCGCCAATGACAGCAAACACAACTTGCTTACCACCAGGAATTTCATGCAATACTACTGCACCTTCTTCTAAACCTTGGCGAGTTTGGGCAAAGGTGGTACGAATTGGTAAGGGTGATTTACTGGCGGTGATGACAATGCCTTTATTCTTAGTTGTCAACGCCCAGTCATAACAAACTTGGGTACTGTTAGCATCGGGGGGGAATACGGGGAATACATTGCCGTTCCGCATCATGGATGCAAAGTAAGCTTCGATTTCTGGACGTTGGTGTGTCCAGCCGTTGCGTCCTTGTTCTAGTGCGCCGGCGGTGAATAAGGTAATTGTTGAGGGAGTTGGGCGGCGTAATTCTGCCATTGCTTGGATGACGGTTTGCCAGATTGGTAAGCCGTTGATGGCGAAAGATTCGTAAGAACACCAGAGGGTTCTTGCACCCATCAAAGACAAACCAACAGCTAAACCTGCACAAGCATCTTCACTCAATGGTTCGTAAACTTGTCCGTTTGGTGCTTGGTTATATAAGTCGTCGGTGGTGGGGTGGATAATCTTTAAGGCTTGGTTGATGTTACCTATACCTGATGCTTCGTTTCCGTCAGCGTTAGTGACGAGGAAATTGGGATCTTTTTGTCCAACTGCACCGACGATTCGTCCCATTGCGGTGGTAGAAACTTTGGGTTCACCACCGACTGCATATTCTTCTAATGGTAATGTACCTAAATCTGGTAATGGTAACTCAAATTCTGTCACCACTGTTTTAGATGCTGGGCCTCCCCCTGCGCGTTCGGCGTTGGTTCTGACGGTTTGCCAAGCTGCGGGGGATAATGCCCGTTTTTGTAAGGCGGTGATAATATGGGGTGCGTCTAGGGTGTCTTTGGGATAGAGGTTGTGAGATTTTGCACCCTTGGCGTGAACGCCTGCGCCTTTGAGTTGTTTGATGATGAAGACTGTCAGTTTACCACCCAGGGCGGAACGGGCGGCTTTATCTACGGCGACGAGGACGGCTTGGGTGAAGGCTAGACGCTGGGTAAAGGAGAAAATGGTACTGTCAACATAATCTCCTGGTTGGTTTTGGTCGTCAAATTCTTTGGCATCAACTAATACGACTTCTTCAAAACCGTTACCTTGCCAATATGCTGTCATCTGTGCGTTGGTTTTGAGGGAAACCATGCTGTGATGTTCTTGGCTGTAACCATTCCACACCAACACGGGTAAGAAGTTGGTGACGCTGGGATAGGCGGTGTTAAAGTGCGCCATTGAACTCATGATGTATGGTTCACCTAGTCCACCGTCGCCGAGGGTGAAGGGGAAAAGTTTGTCACGGTGGAGGAGTGCAGCCGCCATTGCAAAGTGCTGTCCTTGTCCCAAGGGGCCGGCGGGTGCAAGAATACCGGGGATGTAACCGGAAAGGTGTCCTAATAATCCATGTTTTTCGCGGAAGCGATCGCGCAATTGTTGTACTGTGGAGATACCCATATCCTCCAAGGAGCGATCGAGGAACATGGCACTATAAAATCCAGGGGCATGGTGTCCGACTTCGGTAATAATATTTTTATACCCCAGCATGACCAAAGCCGCGTAAGCTTCCGCTTGGCTAGCAAACCCGCCTGGATGTCCAGAAGCCTTACTACCAGTGATTTGTAGTGTCAGGTAGCGTAAGGCATCAGCCGCGAGTAAAGTTTGATATACAGCTTGAGGGTTTGTTGGAGCGGCGATCGCTACTTTTCCCGATTCTATCGCAGGTGTGGCACCATAAGTTTCAAAATCTGGTAGTGCTTCACCAAAATATTGAATACCTTCCGCAAATTCGGGAAGCGCTGACGAAGCTTTGGGTGTGATTGCAGTCATGCTGAGTACCTGATAAGGATGATGGGAAACTATTGATGCTCGATGAATTTAACAGAAATTTTACATCTTTAGCGTTGTATCAGTTTATAAGTGTTTGGCAATGCTAAATATAAGTAGTTCAAATAGTTCTGTTCCAAGTGATGGCAAATCATAGGGATAATAGTTACAACCAAAAAGGCAGAGATAACTATATGGCAGCGTCTATTTATCCATCTCCAGTAGATAAACTATTGACCTACGGTGATTGTAGTAAGATGCGAGATGTCCCCAACTATGTGCAGAAACTTGGTTTTAATGCAGACCATGTTCCTGACTTAATTCGCATGGCGACTGATGCAGAATTAAATAATGCTGACCAAGATAGTGTAGAGGTTTGGGGACCAGTCCACGCAATACGGGTATTAACTCAACTAAGTGCAGAAGCCGCAATTCAACCCCTGGCGAATCTATTTCACGAAGTCGATGATGATTGGACACCTGGTGAATTAGCTGAGTACTTTGCTACAGTTGGGGCGGCGGCGATTCCTACACTAGAAGCATATCTGGGGGATTCTTCTCACGATGCTTACCAACTCGCCGATGCGGCTACAGCCTTAACTAAAATTGCTGAGAAACATCCTGATTTACGTGACCGATGTGTAGCAGTGTTGACGCAAAGGTTAGAAGACTTTGCCAATAATGACCCAGAATTTAACGCTTTTTTGATTGGTGAACTGCTGGATTTAAAAGCTGTTGAGTCTGCACCAGTGATAGAACAAGCGTTTGCAGCTAATCGAGTACCACCTTTTATTGTCGGGAATTGGGGTGATGCACAGGTAGAATTGGGACTGAAAACCCGTGAAGAAGTCCCCGAAACAAAGTTTAGACTGGAAGACATCGTAAATTACTACAAGCAAGAACTTGGACAACCCCGTGGTTTTGCACCACTTGTAAGTAAGAAGCCAAAGAAGCAAAAGAAAAATAAAAAACGTAAGTAATGAATCAATTCAAAATTCGCGCATTAAATACAGCCACCCACTAGGGGCGTTAGCGTAGTGGGACGAAAGTCCGGTTTTTAACCTAGCTTTTCCAATCAACAGTCAACAGTCATCAGTCAACAGTCAACAGTCAACAATCACCGTCTACACAGTTCATGACCACTACTTATGTTTGATGTTCTTGGTAAGCAAACAGCATCGATGTATACCCGTGATGGGGTGAGGCTAGATGCAGATATCTATCGACCGGATGGAGACGGTGAATTTCCGGTATTATTAATGCGACAACCTTATGGTAGAGCGATCGCATCTACTGTTGTCTATGCCCATCCTACTTGGTATGCCGCCCAGGGGTATATTGTCGTTATTCAAGATGTGCGGGGACGGGGAACTTCTCAAGGCGAATTTAAGTTATTTGCTAATGAAATTGCCGATGGTGAAGATACGGTAAACTGGGCTGCAAGTATTCCTGGGAGTAATGGACAGGTGGGAATGTATGGGTTTTCCTATCAGGGAATGACTCAGTTATATACCGCAATTGCCCAACCGCCAGCTTTAAAGACTATCTGCCCAGCGATGATTGGCTATGATTTATATACAGATTGGGCGTATGAAGGCGGCGCGTTTTGTTTGCAAACTAATCTGGCGTGGGCAATTCAATTAGCTACGGAAACGGCGCGGTTACGAGGAGATAAAGAAAAATATCAAGCTTTATTCACCGCATCCCGCAACCTACCCTTAAATAATCCCGAAATCCTCCAACAACTTGCACCAGAATCTTTTTATCACGAATGGGTAACCCATCCCCAACCAGACTCATACTGGCAAGAACTCTCACCCAAAACCCATTTCCAAGGTGTAGACTTGCCCATGCTGCATATCGGCGGCTGGTTCGATACCTACCTACGCGGTACGCTGCATTTATATCAAGATATGACAGCCCGTGCCACTACACCCCAACATTTATTAGTAGGGCCTTGGGCGCATATACCTTGGGGTCGCAAAGTGGGCGAAGTTGACTTTGGTGTTAATGCTGTCAGTCCTGTTGATGAAGTGCAGGTCAGATGGTTTGATTACTTTCTCAAAGACATCGATACAGGGTTGTTAGATGAATTGCCTGTAAGTTTATTTGAGATGGGAAGTAATATGTGGCTACAGTTTCCCATAATAACTATATCAAACCAGAAAATTTACTTTTTGTCAACCACCGGACTAGCCAGCATCCGCGAAGACTCTGGAACCCTAATCCCCAATCCCCATTACCCCTTATCCCCAGAGGGGACCCCACCTTCCCCAGTCCCCAGTTCCCCAGATGTTCTCGTCCACGACCCTTGGCGACCAGTGCCATCAGTGGGCGGTCATGCAGCAATACCGGCTGGTGTATTTGAGCGATCGCATATCGATTGCCGTTCAGATGTCCTCACATACACCAGCGCACCCTTGATTGCAGACTTACATTTATTAGGGGATGCGATCGTAGAAATTGTTTGTAGCGCTGATCAACCCAGTTATGATTTGTGTGCAGTACTCTCACAAGTTTATCCCGATGGCAAAGTATACAACTTCACCCAAGGTTATTTACATTGCCCAGATGGAATGAATCACACCACCAGAAGAATTCAACTACAAACAACTTGTATCCGCATTCCTCAAGGTAATTCCTTACGTTTAAGTTTGAGTGCAGCCTGCTACCCAGCTTATGCAATGAACTCTGGTAATAGTCCAGTTTTGGATAGCGATAGTTTATTCCATGCCCAAATCATCACAATTAGCGTCACTTGCAGAGATAATAACAGTTCCCAAATCCTTTTACCAATAACACAGGAATGAGACTAATTCGTCATTCATACCTAAGAATTGACCAATTACCAATCACCAATTATTATTAACCTGCTGAATCGGAATTTCAATCCAAAATTCTGTACCTGAACCTAGTTGAGAATCACATTTAAAAACCCCACCATGTTTTTCTACTACAATTTTATAACTAATAGATAAACCCAAACCTGTACCCTTACCGACTGGCTTTGTAGTAAAGAACGGATCGCATATTCTGAGTCTCAAATCTTCTGGTATGCCAGGGCCATTATCCACAATCCGAATGACTACACTTTGAATGTTGTCCCTGATTTGACCAAAGCTAGTAAAAATAATAATTTCACCATGATGATTTTTTGATTGTGCCTCCTTATAATCTTCTAGAGCATCGATAGCATTACTCAAAACATTCATAAATACTTGATTCATCTGTCCGGCGTAGCATTCTACCAAGGGAATATCAGCGTATTTTTTGGTAAGTTTAATCCCCGCAGTTTCCGGCTTGGCTTTCAAGCGGTGTTGCAAAATTAACAAGGTACTATCAATACCCTCATGAATATTTACGGCTTTCATTTCTGCTTCATCAAGGCGAGAGAAAGTCCGTAAAGACATGACAATTTGGCGGATGCGCTCGACACCAATTTGCATAGAGGAGAGAGTTTTGGGTAAATCTTCAGCTAAAAACTCTAGATCGATTTCGTCTGCCTGTTCTAGAATTGCTGCACTAGGGTTGGGTAATTCTTGCTGATAAAGTTCCAGCATCGTGAGTAAATTCTGAGCATATTCACTTACATGGCTGAGATTTCCATAAATAAAGTTCACTGGATTATTAATTTCATGAGCTACACCTGCTACTAATTGACCCAATGAAGACATTTTTTCTGTTTGGATGAGTTGAGTTTGGGTTTGTTGTAAATGGTGCAGTGTTTGAGTTAACTTTTGAGCCTGTTGCTGGGTTTGATTGAGTAGTTCAGCTTGTTGTAGCGCTACTCCTAGTTGGGCAGCAATTTGAGTCAGGAAGTTCACTTCTGAAGGTTTCCACTGACGGGGGCCAGAATGTTGATAAGTTGCTAGTAAACCCCAGAGTTTCTGACCAACAAAGATAGGAGCCAAGACAAAAGCATAAATTTGAAATTGCTCTAGATTTTCAACATGACATTGAGTAAACCCCACCTTATAGATGTCATCTACGGCAAATGTTTCATTGTAGCGATAGCGTCCTCCTTGTGTGTTTTGTAAGTAAGTGTCATTCCAGACAGTATTAATACTTATGCTTGATTCATTTGACCAGTGAAGGCTAGTGGCTTCAAAATCACCCACAAATTCGCCTCCCCATTCATCGTCAAAGCGATACACGGAAACCCGATCTGCTTTAATTAATTGACAAGCTTCTTTAGTAGTTATTTGAAAAATAGTGTTAGTATCTAGCGATTCACGAATCTTAGAAATTACACCAAACACTGCTTGTTGTTGTTCTGATGTATGGCGTAGTTCAAGAGTGCGTTTCTGCACTTGTTTTTCTAAGTTTTCGTTAAAGGCTTGTACTTGTTGGTAGAGTTCATACTGCTGAATAGCTGAGGCAAAGTGTTGACCGATTTCTTTAGCTAGTTCAATCTCTTCGCTTGTCCATTGTTGAGCTTGTGACTTTTTGGCATCACGCCATAAATTAAATGATACACGGGGGAACATTTGCCTCTGATCCTGATCAATGTGTCCGGCCCAGAGAGTTTCGGTATCTATCTCATTGCGGAAGATAGTTAAATAACCCAGTAACTGCTGACGATATTCTAAGGGAATGATTAAAATGCTGCGAATTTTAGTTGTTTGAAAAACGGCTTGCAAACTACGCAAGGTAGGATCTTGATAAATATCAGCGATCGCCCAGATATCATGATGCGATGTGTAATGTTCCTGCCAGACCCTATACTGTTCAATGAGCGGATAGATAGTTTGTTCTGGGGTGATAGGTTGTTGTCCACAGGTATAAAGTTGGACGCAGTTATTACCTGGAATTAAACACTCCGCTAAACTCCGAGAAGCAACGTGTTGTGACTCAACAGCTTGATTTCTTAAACACAGCCTACCGCCAACACCATCAAAAGCAGCAACTGCTGCTTCTAAAGTCGGCTGTAAGACAATCGTGGGTAATGAGTGCAGTAGGGTAATAATGCGGTTAATGATGGCTTCTTTTTGGGCTTTTTTTCTGGCTTGGGTCAGGAGATGACTTTGGGCGATCGCTACTGCAAGTTGATCTACAATCATCTGCATGGCTTCCAACTCATCCTCTGAAACCGTCCGGTTTTCGGAATGATGAGATACCAACAGCCCCCACAGTTCATCTTGGTGAAAAATAGGCGCGACTACCGAAGATTTCACACCCATCGCTGTTAAGTATTCCAAATGACAAGGGTCTACAGGACGGTAACAAATGTCTTCTGAAATTAATTCCCCCGTTTCTAAGTTATGCACAGGGCTTTGACCAATCATCCCCGTAGTAACATTAACTATGGAACGTACTTTAGACTTGACCAAAAGTTCCCTTGCGTGGGGTGGAATATCATCAGCCGGAAAATTCAACCCCAGCAATGAGGGTAGACGATTTTCATAAATTGACTCAGCAATAACCTGACCGCTTCCATCTGCATGGAATTTATACATCATCACTCGGTCAGTTCCCAATAAAGTGCGTACCTCTGCTGTTGTCGCTGTGATGATATCCTCCAACTCTAAAGATTGACGAATCCGAGCCGTAATACGACGTACTACACTTTCCTGATTGAGACTAACCTGAGAATTTGGTTTAGCGATCGGTGACATTGCTTTTCTTTAAATTAAGTTCAGGAAAATCACGATATTATTAACAAATATAAAAGTATTTTTAAATTTTAAATATTACATTGTCTACAGTAAGATTACGGTCAGAATCTAATTAATAAAATTACTTGTTCTTTATATAAATATTTATCCTCGGAAATTCACATAGTTTATTAAGACAAGGCAAAGAAAAAAGCAATTCTAAGCTGAATAACTATTTCTTAATTACTGACATACTAATTAGAATTTAAAATAGAAAAGACACGAAGTTAAGCGTGTCTTTTCTCAGGCATAATTTAGGTTATCTTCGGGATTTTGGTTGCTTTTATCTCTCAACCAATTAAACTTTGGCGTTATCAGCAAAGCGGATTTTTAAATAATCATCTTCCATCTTTGCTCCTGATGGTTGCAACGCTGCCAAAGCTTGTGGTAGCACTAGATTGCGGCGATGATTACCAATGGTGATGTTTAATTCATCTCCAGTTTTACTGAGTTGAACTTGGTTTTTGGGAATCCCAGGTAAATACAATTCCAAACTGTATTGGTTATTTTCTTGCACTACTCTTACAGTCGTTTCTTTGTAATATACCTGAGTGGGATCTTCATCTTTATACAAGGTTTCTTTTAGGCGTTCTAAAGCCGCTAGTCCACACATTTCTTCGGAAAAAAGTGGCACTTCTTTCACTGGTAAAGGGTGGAAATTCTCATGGATTTCTTGACGATACTCTTCCTGATTTTGTTTCCAGCGTTGGAAGAATGGATCTTGCACTTGGGCAGGGATAATGCGATTAGCCACAACTAAATCTGTGGCAACATTGTACAAGCTTAAATAAGCGTGAGCGCGTAAAGACTCTTTGATTACCATCTTCTCTGGGTTAGTAACAAGACGTACAGAAGTTTGCGTATTATCTGTTAGTACTTTTTCCAGAGCTTCAATTTGTTCATAAAACTCATAAGGGGCATCCATCACCTCTCTATCTGGTAAGGAAAACCCAGCAATTGGTTTAAAAATAGGTTCAACCAATGGACGCAGCGCAACTGAGATATTTTGGAATGGTTTGTAAAAACGCCGCATATACCAGCCGCCCACTTCTGGTAAACTCAAGAGGCGCAATGCTGTACCGGTGGGTGCAGAGTCGATAATTAATACATCAAAATCACCTTCATCATAGTGGCGCTTCATTCTCACTAAGCCAAAAATCTCATCCATGCCTGGTAGGATGGCTAATTCTTCCGCTTGCACTCCATCTAAACCCCTAGCTTGCAAAACTTGGGTAATGTAGCGCTTCACTGCACCCCAGTTTCCTTCTAGTTCTTGCAGTGCATCTAGTTCTGCACCCCACAAGTTGGGACGGATTTGTTTTGGTGCGTGGCCTAGTTCCATGTCAAAACTGTCTGCTAATGAGTGAGCGGGGTCTGTACTCAAAACCAGTGTCCGATAGCCTAATTCTGCACACCGCAGCCCAGTTGCAGCAGCCACCGAGGTTTTACCTACGCCGCCTTTCCCTGTCATCAAAATTACTCGCATGGATGATTATGCCCTGCCTGAGAATTGTTTACATTTATTTACGTTATCTCTATTATCGATGGTTTGCAGGGAATTAAGTGCAGTTTGAGTGGGTTTACTGTCAAGAAATCATTGGGTATTGATGGGTGATGAGTAATTTAGCTCACCCACAGGGGAGGCTGACTTTTCACGGGAAGTACCAAAACCCTACGGAAAATGTTCGCGTTCATCAAGGCTTGGTAGTGAGTAATGAGTAATAGGTATGAATTATTTATTGGAAGGCAAATCTTATACCAATCGTCTATGAAGTCGCGCCAAATAAATGATGTACAGACGTTGTATGCAACGTCTCTACAGTACAGAATAAAGTGCATCTATGGCTACGCCAGGCAAGCTGCATCAAGAAACAGTATTACTAATTATTTACCTGAAAGAAGTGTTGTTTGATGACATCTAAAGGTGAACATTGCCAATAATCAATGTGAGAAACGATTAAACCCTCACAGTTAAGACCTAGTTCACTCCAACCAGAGATGGAAATACGTGGCTTCCAAGGTAGGGGAGTATTCCAACTCAGTGTCCATTCGGTTTTGATTTTGTCTTCTAAATGTTGAATATCATGCAAATCCATTTTGATATTTAAAAACCAAGTTTGCATGAAATTAATCATTTGCTTATAACGTGTAATACCACGAAATTTATTTAGTGGGTCTTGAAAATAAACGTCTTCCGCATAAATGCTGTAAGTTTGATTCACGGGAAATCGCTGATAGTCCTGCTTAAGAATTTCAATAATTTTCATTCACCAATTACCAATTAACAATTATCTAGCTATTTACTTCATTCCACAGCCGTTCTAACTGACGCTTCCAAGCCGCTAAAACTTCTTCTCTTGAGTCTACAGTTTGGTTAATTTCTCCTAACAATCCTTCTGCGTAAAACCTTTCTAGGTTTTGCATTGTGCCTTCCAGAGATTGTCCTTGCTGTTTTGCTGCTTGCACAATTTGCCGGATGCGACTTTCGATCAGACGATTGAAGACATCATTTAAACCTGCTTCATATAAGGAAATAAGTCTAGCGATCGCACTACTCAAGTCATCTTGGGTCAAAGTACTGCTATTGTGTTGGTATACTGCCCAAATCACCCCATCATACAAGGCATAACGAACTTCTTGAGTATCATCAAAGTTGGCTTCCAAAAACTGTGCTAAAAATGCTTGGGCTTCTTGCAATGGCACAATTGGTAGTAAAACTCGCAACCAACTGCTATCTTCCGACAACAATACCAACAGTCTAAATGTAGATGTATCTACTTGCCACGATCCAGGTGCGATCGCTTGTACATCTGCTGTACTGAATAATTCTGCCAGAGTTTGGGCAATTACTTCAGGTGTCATGGTCTTTTTTTGAGCTTTAGCCTCTAGCGTACCGCTTTCGCGTACAAAGGCGCATCAGCTTATTGGTTGTACTGCTTGCTGGACAACTTCTAGTGGTAAATCTAATAATTGAGCGATCGCTTCTACACTCAAACCAAACTGTACCATACGAGGTATCGTTTCTAATTTAGCTTCCTGTTTCCCTTCCTGTTTCCCTTCTTCTAAAGCTTCTTGATAAACTCGGCTTTGTTTCAGTTCGTTTAAACCCAACATAGCTTCTATCTCCTCGCGACTTTTTTGCGGTAATTTGTAGACGATGATTGTCTCAATTAAGTTGATGAGGTCACGTTTAGCGGTTACATCCGTTAGCTGCTGCTTTGCTTGTGCTATCAACTGTCTTGCTAATACTGGTGCAGTGTCTTCAGTTTCAATTACTAGCTTAACAACTCCAACGCCCAAGGAAGTTTCTGCTACTTCTCCTAGCTCATCTAAGTAAATGCGTTTGACTCTGTTGAGTACAAGAATTTCATCAAAATGTATAGTCTGCTGTCTTTCGATGCCACGACTAGGATAAATTACCACCACTTGCCAAGGATAGGGAGGTTTGTATTGTTTTAAGTAGAGGAATAGTTCTGCAAACAAACGGTAGTAAAAATCATCATCTGGTTGAAACTGGACTTCAACTATATAAAATGGTTTGGTGGAGTCGTTAATTTTTGGTAAAAATAAGCCATCCAGACGAAAAGCCAATTGTTTAACTTCGCGCGAGGTAAATTCGTAGATACTTGCTTCTTGTGGAGACTGGTTAATCAGTTCAAAGAAGATGTTGGGAAATGCTTGAAATAGGCTGTAGAAGATGGTATCAGTTTTCACGATTCAAGACTTAATTTGAGTTCTTATAAATTAAAAATACTGAACCAATAGGGCCAGGATTTTCTACATAAATTTTCTTGTTGTAATATAATCCGGGTGACATCCCACCATCAAATAAAATTCCCTCTTGTATCTTCCCTAAACAGTTCTGGCGGGCAATACCTTCTAAAACATCATCAAACTTATCTGGTGTTAACTCTTGATTAGTAGAATTTACTTCAATATTAGAGTTAGCTTTAACATCATTTACTAATAAAATGACATAACCCTTACTGGTAATAGCTGCCATAGAACGATTTGTGGCTTGTTTACAGGCAAATTCACCCAAATCTTGACAAATATCTTTAAATTTACCCTGACGATAAAATCTCCCGTTACCGCCTACTAAGTTGTAATTCAAGATATTAATGTTTCTCCTTCCCGCTTGGATTGTCGCTTTCCGTTCCTGTGGTTTACCGCCAGAAATGCCAAAAGAAGAACGTTTATTTTTAAAATCTCCTGAATACTCCACTCCACGAGAAATATTTAAACCTTGGGGTTTATTTTCAGGATCTATATAATCGGCGTTAATTGCTGCTATAGGTCTTTGTCCATTTAATATAGAGTTGCTATCAGAAATTAGTTCATTAAATTGTTTTGGGATATATTCTCGGCGAATTTTCCCCCTAGCATCTTTCGTATATAACTGATGAGATAAACCAAGGTTAACTTTAAAATCTAAGGCGGCTGATCTGGGATTGAAAATAATCACATGATTAATACCTTTAGCAAACTTTTCACCTCGATTGTTTGTCTGAAAAAATTCCATACTAAATTGAGTATCTTCCCCAGGACAAACTTTTGCAGCTTTTGGTGCTGAACTAGCATCAATTTTTTTACAACCTGACAATAAGTTGATAGCACTGATGAATATAGATAAAGCAATTAATTTTTTCAGATACATATAAAATAAAAATCCGCTACAGCATGACTATAGCGGTTAATAATTCAAAATTTCAATTGTGACTAAATAGACTTTAAAGGCTTAATATCATCTTAAAATTCCTTTGCCTTTTGTCTCCTACCTTCTTAAGAGAGCCATTCTACAACAGCTTCTTCTTTGGTGTTGGTGTTGCGAGATGGGGTTTCACGGTTAAACTTCATGTGAATTGAGCGTGTTTGCTCACCATCAGCCGCCACAGCCAAAATAGGATAGTCGATTAAGCCATCTTGGAAGGACATCTGGAAGCGGAATGTACCATCTGGATTCAGTTTGATGGGACGGCCGCCAATTGTCACAGTAGCATCGGGTTCGGTTGCACCGTAAACAATTAACTCAGCATCAGCAATTAACCAGAATTGGCGAGGACGTACTGGGATGGCGGAAGCGGAGAAGCCGACACCGGACATTCCCACGCCGGACATATTTAAGCCGGAGGAGGTGGGAACTGCCCACATACCTACACCAGAGGGGAAAATATAAGAACTGATAGCTTGTTCGGGACGCACGGAACCAGCAACGTGTTGCTGAGAACCGAACAGAGAGCCTGCAACCCGTTGAGCTTCGGCTGATTCTGCCAAGCCAAAGATGTGGTCGTAGATGGGGTTGCTGCCGTTAGCACCAGCAGCCACAGTGGGCGCTTTCTTCGCTGGGGGAACCAATTCGTACAGTGTCTTACCGCGTAAGTCTTCTTCAAAGTTGACGCTGATGAACACATCTTCAATCCAGTCAGAAGGATAGACTGGGGGAATGTGGACACGGGCGGAACGAGCTAAGACTAACCAGCGACCATCTACTGCACGATAACCGATATCGAGTACATAATCGCGATCGCTCACAGGGATGGGTATGTACCATTCTCTTGCTAGTTCATCCGCAGGATATTCTTGGATGCTGTGGGGGCTTTGGTAATCTAGATCAACGTCGGTAACGTCGTAAATCCGCAGGGCTAGTTGTTGTCCCCCTTGGCGGCGCAACTCTTCTTTATGATCGTTAGGAATATCCCAGTAAGCATAAGCCCACTGAGGATCGCGTGGTAGAAGGACAATCCGGCTGTCACCATAACCACCAGGTAGGTCTGCTAGTCCTTCATCAACATCAGCCAGAGAGCCACCAGTACGATCTTCTTGTCCTAATTCAAATTTCGCGGCTTCCACGGTTTCCTGTGCCTCCAGTGAACGAGATGGGTTAAGCAAAGCTTTATTTCGCTGGACTTCTTGAATTGCTGCCAGCAGTTGTGATTTACGCATTCGGCTGTAGCGAGAGATGCTGAATTCGCTGGCAACTCTTCGTAGTTGCCTTAATGTCATCTCTTCTAGCGGTGGGCGTTCTTTCGCCATTTGTTTGGCCTCCAGTAGTTTGAAAGGTAAATGATTTCCCCTGGTTATAGAATGCTTGATAAAAGATCATCCTTTCCAGATGAATTTCTTATTCCTGACTCCTGGTTTTGCTAAGTGTGTGTTTTTAGTCTTTTGTTAAAAGAGGGGACACTCCCTTTCAACTCCTTACTTGTGCCAAAATCAGCACTTTAGGATTGGAGGAGTCAATTTATTAAGTTTGTTAACTAAATATTAACTACTAACTCTTGACTGGGATCAAGGGGTGTCAACAGGCTTTTTTACCTAATTTACGAACTTATTAGCTTTGAGGGGATCATATTGTCATGAAATTCTGATATTTGCTCCGGTGATCCCGATTTTATGTCAAGATTTCATAACAATATACCGGACTCACCCAAAAACTTGAATCCACAAGGGCAGGATCAGCAGTAATAGAAGAGTTGAGAGCATGATGCTACTGGCGATTAAATCACGGTTGAGATTGTACTCCTCCGCCAAAATGAGACCAGCGAAGGCTGAGGGCATCCCCGACATTAACACCATTGCTAAACGGCGATCGCCTGACAAACCCAGAAATACAGTTGTCACTAAACCTACCAGTAAGGGTGTAATCACAACCCTCAACACAGTGGGGATCAGTGCCAGTTGGAAACTTTGCCATCTTTGTAATTGAGCCAAGCGAATACCAGTCAAGAGAAAAGCGCAAGCAATGACAATATCAACAGAACCTTGTAATCCCGATTCCACAAAGTCCGGTAACTTTATTGATTGGGTGAGAGTCCCAATGAGAAACGCCCATAGAGGCGGTACAGTCAGCAGATCCCACAGCTGCATCCACCAGCGATTATTAGACTTGGTATGGCTGAAGTAGCTGGCGATTAATACACCTATACCGTAGGGGCCGATAACATTGTGGGTAATACTGAAGAGAACAACCCAATTCAGACTATCAGCGTGAATTAAAAATGGTGCGATCGCCAAACCCACAAAACCAGTATTTCCTAAAACAGCCGCCAGCAGAAAACTACCTTTAGTGGAAGAGTCCAGCCAAGGACGAGAAACCGACTCACTCAAGTCAGGCTGAAACAAATGAGGCGAGATTTGTTGCCATCCCCACCACACCAGCAACGCGGCCACTAAGCCCAGCAGTAATGCCAAAAAGGTAATTAATGATGCTAGTATGGGAGTACTCCCAGCACCACCAAGTTCATTCTGACTACCTTTACGAGCCAAGGCCACTAGTTCCAACGGTACTCCTACCCAGTAAAGACCACGACCTAAGAATTGCGGTAACCACGTAGGTAAAAATCTAAATATCAATAAACCCAAACCTATCCACAGAATCAGGGGTGTATAAGCCTGAAACAAAGTTTCTGTCATGAATCATCATAGGGATTAAGCAAAGTCATTAGTCTCAAGTACGCGTCTTGGGTCAACTCAAAATGCCAAAACCCAGATAAACCTGACTTTCTTCATTCCGAACTACCAATTGTCACTAGAGACAAACAACTTGAGTTTAGTTGATTTAGATATAAAAATTCATAGTTAATTTATAGCGGCTGACATCCTCTGAATCCGCCAAATATCATCTTGTCGAATCAATTCATAGCGCACTCGCAATCTTTCGTCAGAAGACTTCCCTTTTTGCCCATTCTCATAAAATTGGGTCAACTCTCTGACTGTAGCCCCCACACTTGCACGATTGGGATCTATGTCAGATTTACTGATGGAGTCTACCTTGACACTATGACTGTACTCTCGGTGACGATTATCGGCTTTATCTTGCAAGGCAATTAATCGCCATTGAGATAGAGCTGAACCAGTTAAAATCTCGTTTAAACTCTCTATTTTATGTTCAGCCCCTAAAGCACCAGCTTTGGTAGCTAACCAATTTTCAATGATTTTCTTTGCTGTTTCTTCTGTAAGACCCTCCTCTGGGACTTGTATCTGGGCATTTTTGTCAGGAATCTCTAAAGGTGGTTGACTAAGCTGAATCGATAATTGCTCACCTTGTAAAGACGGTGCTGGGAAGAGTACATTCTTTAACCAGCCAAAAGTCGTTGAGACTATCAGCCAGAACACTAATATCCCGCCTAAAGAACCCAAGACTATCCAAAGTAATCTTGTTTTCCGGCCTAGAGTGCTAGGGGAAGGCTGGTGTTGCTGATGAATACTGTGTCCTCTGTTGACAACTTCCGGTGGCTTCTTGCGTCTTCTGCGTTTAGGAGTTTGCCGTGGAGGGGTCGATTGGGTATAACTACTTACCCCCGGCTGAACAGGTCTGCTGGCGCGTCCCACTGGGATCTCTGGTGGATAATTGTCAGTGTAAGCAGCTGTGGGCGATATATTTTCTCTAGCGGTTGTAAAATGTGAAGACTCTGGTCTTCTGTGGTTTGAGGTTTCTGGTAATTCGGGATCAGGAGTTCTGTTTTGATAAAATTGTCGGTTTACTTCTGATGGATGACTACGTTGCGGCATCTGTCTTGTAGACGCATCTCCTGGCCTGTTTGCCTTCCCTGGAGTACGTTTGGTGACTGGTGTGCCTCCAGAGTAAGAATTGGCGCTCGGTTGGGAAAAAGATTGGCGATTAATTACAGCCCATTCATTAGTGGTTTCCGCGTCGTTGGGCAAGGCTTCTAAGTACGCTTGTACTTGTTGATTAGCAAAGTAATCTTTCAGGGAAGCCTGCTGTCTGGACAAATCGCGGAAATGAGGAAAAACTTCATTTTGCAGCCATTGTTCGGCATATAAGCACAAACCAGGCAGTAAATCGGGAGAATCTTGAGATTTTTCTCGAATTAAAGCTAAAGCTTCGTATTCTTGGCTCAGTTCTAAAACTCGTGTGGCTTCTTCAGTTTGCCCTAGTAATAGCGCACATAGTGACTGCTCTAAATGGACATCTTGCCGCTTAGACAAACGCATCAGCATTTGCTTGGCATGACGAATTAAAGCAGGCTGGCGTTGGGTGAATCCTCTGGCGATGGAAGCATAAACAGCTAAGTATGTAGCCACAGCCGAAGGGCGCTTACTTTCACCATCAAACAACTTATGTTGTTCAGCTACTGTTAAATGATGGCGTAATTGCTGGATGAATCGTAGGAAGTCATCAATGTTTAGGCCTGATTGATCATTGCCTGTACCATCAATGCCACCGCGATCGTCTAAGATGCTTTGTAATAGATCCAGCCCTTGGTGGCGTTCAATGGTTTTTTCTTGGGGTAAGGCAAGTAATTCTAAAATTCTATAAGGGCGCAATTTGTAAAGATCAGCCTGAATTTCTGCCTGGACGCTGGGGAAGATGCCTTCACTAAACAACACTTCTTGACCAGTTTCTAAAGACACAGCAGCGTTTTCATAGTGGCCTTGTTGCCATTGTTCCCGGCCTAATTCTAATGATGCCAAAGCAACAGTTAGGAGAATATCTGGACGTTCAGAACCATCGAGAAATTCTTCAGGTGTGCGATGATTGCCATTTCTGGTGGACGCTGTGCCGTTTTGATTACCTAAGTAATTACGACCTAGCTTGAGTACGAGTTCATACTCTCCCAACTCTTGCAAAATTAATAAAGCACCAATTAATTCCTCGGAGGAAATTTCGATGCTTAGGCTTTGGACATCGAAATGACCATTGTTGCTGTCCCCACGATTTTCCACTGCCACTTTGGTCGTAGCCGCGTTGTCTGGGTCGTAGGCGTGAGCAAGATACAGCTGGTCATAACTGCTGCGTTCCTTTGGATCTGATAAAACCACGTAAGCTTCTTCTATAAGTTGTTTACGGGAAGCAATGGCTGCTTGAGAATATTCCCGTCGCGGCAATTGGACAATGCGATCGCTGTATGCTTGTCGCAGTTGTTCATCACTTGCCGCTAACGGTAGCCCTAAAATTCGGTAGTAATCTAGCGGAATTCGCACAGCGTACTTCCCCTGCACCGTGATCAACATAATTCACCTAGACCATTCCAGGCTTGTAAAACCGTGCCATAATCGTACGGTGAATAATACCGTGGTGAACTTACACTATAAGTGTATATTGCAACAATTACTTTTGTATCTTCCCAAAAATTTGTGTCATATTTTATTCCTTGGCTAGGAAATGTTGATGTTTTGTCTTAATTCTTAGTATTTCTGCTGAAAATAACTGTTATCAATAATTAAATTACTGTAAAACCAACATAAGAATCATTGTTTTTGATGACGAATGTTGTGCTTACACATAGGTACAATTAATCCTGTATCAGAAAATCTTCTGATTAAGGGGGTAAATATGCACCATTGTTAATGGTAGATGCGGATAACAGAAAGAACAAGATAATATCATAACTATATTTTTATGGCAACTACACAAATATAGGTATCCGATGTAATCACTATTGGCATAGCCTGGGTAGAAAAATTTCCTACATCTTAATTTCCCTTCTCCTCTGTCTTCTAACTACGGAAATCAGTATGGCTACACCACTTTACACGAAGGAAAATCAAAACTGAATCCTCATATACATTGAGGAGTCGTCACTCTTAATTTCCTGGAAATTGTTCATCGGTATGCAGAAACCGAGCTATTCTGGGTGATAGTCTATGAACTGAAATAGGGATGAGTCAGACTGAGAAAAAGAATATTGTTGTTACAGTGAGATATTCCCAGATAAATGTCCCATAAACACAAAATTTTCCCATTTACTCTCTACTATTTCCCCTAACTCTTTGTGGTGTAGAAAATGTTGGTTGTTCACTCTAGTAAACCCTACTGGGGAAAATAAAATTGCTCAGAAAACAACCTATTTAAAATGGTAAATTTCGATTTTAGACAGGAATACTAAAAAATAATGGTTCAAGAACGCACAATACCTAAATTTAATACCGCCAACGCCAAAATCACCAAAGAAGAAGGATTGCTTTTATACGAAGACATGACTTTGGGGCGTTTTTTTGAAGACAAATGTGCCGAAATGTACTACAGGGGCAAAATGTTTGGTTTTGTCCACTTGTACAACGGACAAGAGGCAGTGTCTACTGGTGTCATTCAAGCGATGCGACCAGGGGAAGACTTTGTTAGCAGTACTTACCGCGACCACGTTCATGCTTTGAGTGCTGGAGTCCCTGCTAGAGAAGTCATGGCAGAGTTATTTGGCAAAGCCACAGGTTGCAGCAAAGGGCGCGGCGGTTCCATGCACATGTTTTCCGCCGAACATGGTTTGTTAGGTGGTTATGCTTTCGTAGCGGAAGGAATTCCTGTAGCAGCTGGTGCAGCTTTTCAAAGTAAATACCGCCGCGAAGTTTTGGGAGACCCCAACGCCGACCAAGTAACAGCTTGCTTCTTCGGTGATGGCGCTGCTAACAACGGGCAGTTCTTTGAAACTCTCAATATGGCTGCTTTGTGGAAACTGCCAATTATTTTCGTGGTAGAAAATAATAAGTGGGCTATTGGTATGGCTCACGACCGGGCAACTTCTGACCCAGAGATTTACAAAAAAGCCAGCGTCTTTAACATGGTTGGCGTAGAAGTAGATGGTATGGATGTGCTGGCGGTGCGTGCAGTGGCTCAAGAAGCTGTAGCCCGTGCGCGTGCGGGTGAAGGCCCGACTTTAATAGAAGCCCTAACCTACCGTTTCCGTGGTCACTCCTTGGCAGACCCAGACGAAATGCGTAGTAAAGCTGAGAAAGAATTTTGGTTTTCCCGTGACCCAATTAAGAAGCTAGCAGCTTATCTGATAGAGCAGAACTTGGCAGATGAGGCAGAACTCAAAGCCATCGAGCGCAAGATTCAGGACGTGATTGACGACGCGGTGAAGTTCGCGGAAAGTAGTCCTGAACCAGACCCTAGCGAATTGTATCGCTTTGTCTTCGCAGAAGACGAATAAATTGAGGACTGGGGATTGGGGATGAGGGAGTAGGAATTATATATTCAGCCTCTAAACCCCAACGCCTCACCTCTACCCCCTAGCCCCTGAGGACTCAACTTGTGTTTAGTATTGCCATCCAACAGCAACAGTACAAAACCTATATCCTTTCTGATGAAACAACTGGCTCTCAACTGGAAGTTGTACCAGAACGTGGCGGTATTATTACCCGTTGGCGTGTGAAGGGAGAGGAAATTCTCTACCTAGACGCTGAACGTTTCACTCATCCAGATTTGAGCGTCAGAGGTGGAGTACCAATTTTATTTCCCATCTGCGGCAACTTACCGGATAATTCTTACACCCTCAACGGTCAGCAGTACACACTCAAACAACATGGGTTTGCCCGTGATTTGCCCTGGGAGGTAGTTGAGCAGACCACTAAGGACACTGCTGCACTGACGTTAGTTCTCCGCAGCAACGAACAGACAAAGGCGGTTTATCCTTTCGATTTCCAACTAGTATTCACTTACGTGCTACAAGGGAATACTCTAGAAATTCGCCAGGAATACCAAAATCTATCATCTACCCAATTGCCCTTCTCGGCTGGGTTCCATCCTTACTTCTTGACTGGGGATAAAAATCAACTGGAGTTCGACATTCCCTCCCAGGAATATCAAGACCAGCAAACAAAGGAAGTTCATCCCTTTAATGGCAATTTTGACTTTAACCGTGATGAAATGGATTTTGCGTTTGGTCACATCACCAGCCAGTCTGCTAGTGTAATCGACCGTAATCGGCAGTTTAAACTAACTTTGGATGCTGATGATATTTTTTCAATGTTGGTATTTTGGACGCTGAAGGGCAAAGAATTCTATTGTCTAGAACCTTGGAGCGCTCCTCGTAACTCCCTGAATACTGGTGAAAAGCTGACAGTGCTAGAGCCAGGCACTAGCTACAAAGCATCTGTAAGATTATCGGCAAGTTTTTTCTAAAACCCCTTTACAAGTCTATGGATGTTTATGCTATGATGGCAAAGTTGCGAAACAAACCGCAAGGGTCGCTAACTCAACGGTAGAGTACTCGGCTTTTAACCGATTAGTTCCGGGTTCGAATCCCGGGCGACCCATAAAAGAAAGAAACAAACTCGCTGATACTTTTGAATGAAGGTAAAAGAGGGTTTTATAATAAGAGCAAATTTACAGTGTTGATAATCTGCGCCCTATTTGTTTTTTAAAACTATAGGGTGACTGTCAATACCGTTTTGGTATTGGGCATTGCCCACCCTAAAAATATTTTTTTGTTCTGTATCTAGAGTTAGTACAGACCTTCAGCTTTGCAGTATATTTTTTTTGGTGGTTCATTAAAGTATTTAAATAATGCCGGACATAACCATCCTTCTAAATTATTTTTACTCCAGTAATACCAATGTCCATTATATTCTTCCCTGAGCCAAATCAATTCTGCTTTATATCCAGGAAAAGGACTGCTAGAAAATAAAAGTTTAAACCCCTCATCGACATTAGCAATTTCTTGAATCAAAATATCAATCATTTCTGGGACACCACTAACAAATGGTTCCTGAACTAGACCTGCGCGCTCATCATCAAATACCCAGATTTGATTATGTTTATATGGGAAAATCACCATTATTGAGTTAGCCATTAGTGATTACTGCTAAGGAATAAAATATTTTTGGCCTCTAGATTTTATTGATTGAATCTCAAATTATATTTTTCTGATGTCTTCAGCCAAGAATCACATCAAGATAAAAGGTACTGAAAATACTGTGTATTCTGGATAAGTCAATATAACAATAGATGACGAATAACTGAAATTGATGTGGTATTGCGTAAATTGTCCTTAACACAGTTTATTCTATACAGGAATTAGGAGCAAATTCTTTCATTATGTGCCGTCTACTTGCCTACCTTGGTTCGCCTGTTTCTCTGGAATATCTCTTATATAAACCAGAACATTCGCTGATAGTTCAAAGTTACCAACCCCGTGAAATGACTTCTGGGGTGGTAAATGCAGACGGCTTTGGTGTGGGTTGGTATCATAGCCAAAAAGATACTGAACCTTTTACCTATAAAAATACTCTGCCTATTTGGAATGATATTAATTTGCCTAGTCTGAGCCGTTATGTGGAATCTAAGTGTATTTTAGCTTATGTTCGTAGTGCGACAGCAGGACAAGCTCTAGATTTTGCCAACTGTCAGCCATTTCATTATAAGCAATCCCTATTTATTCATAATGGTTACATTGAGAATTTTCGCAAGACCTTACATCGCAAACTCCGCAGTACTTTAACCCCAGATTTTTACGAACATATCAATGGTAGTACTGATTCTGAGCATATTTTTGCATTACTACTTTCTCAAATACAAAGTAATAAACATCGTTCTGTAGAGTCGGTTTTACGTAACACTTTACTAATGCTGTGGGAGATGGCAAAACGTCATCAAGTTAATGCTTCTGCAAATGTAGTTTTTAGTGATGGTCATCGCCTCATCGCCTCCCGGTTTGCTTCATCTTCATCACCGCCATCGCTGTATTGGCTCAAAGATGATTTGACTTTTCCTAATTCTGTCATTATTGCATCTGAACCATTGTTTGCAGGTAATTGGACTGCTTGTCCAGAAAATAGCATTATCAGTGTGGGAGAGGATTGTGATATCAAAATTGAAAGCATCTAGTGTGAAAGGGTTGATTGCTTTTGCTTTGGAGGAATGTCGCACTAAAACCCTCAGTTTATTTGCAGGTATGGATGCAGCTACATTCTGTTGTCAACCTCATGCTGATTTCAGTCCTGTGGGTTGGCATTTGGGACATATTGCCTATATAGAATCTCTGTGGGTATTAGAACATAGTGCTGATTTACCATGCTTATTTCCCCAATATCGTCAGTTATTCGCAGCTGATGGTTTACCGAAAACGCAACGAGTCCAATTACCAGAAATAGCAGAAATTATTTATTACTTGGATACAGTGAGAGCAAAAGTGCTGGAATATCTAGAAGTAGCTGATATCCTACAGCAAGAACGACTTTGGCGCTTTTTAATTCAGCACGAAAGCCAACACTGCGAAATCATCACTATGGTGTTGGAATTGCTTGATGGTCAACGGTCAATGGTCAATGGTCAACGGTCAACGGTCAATGGTCAAACCTTAAATTCTGTGGGGGAGATGGTGGAAATTCCCGCAGGTGAGTTTGAGTTGGGTAACGATTCCATTGATGCTTTAGATAATGAGCGTCCGGCACATAGAGTTTATTTAGATACTTACTGGATTGACCGCTACCCTGTGACTTGTGGTGAATATTGGATATTTATGGAGGCTGGAGGGTATCAAAACCCTGAATGGTGGTCAGTAGCAGGTTGGGAATGGTTACAAACGGAGCAAGTAATACAACCACTTTACTGGAATCGCCTAAGCTCTACCACAGAGAATCACCCAGTATATGGTGTTAGTTGGTATGAAGCCGAAGCTTATGCACGGTTTGTTGGTAAGCGTTTACCCACAGAGGCTGAATGGGAAAAAGCCGCAAGTTGGAATGTCAAAGCTAACTGTCGCCACACCTACCCTTGGGGGGAAGATATCCCCACACCTCAAAATTGTAATTGTGATGGACTACGACGAGGTTTAGGCGATAAAACCACCCCAGTCAATGCTTACCCGGCTGGGCAGAGTGCCTATGGTGTATATGACACTTTAGGAAATGTTTGGGAGTGGACAGCATCTTGGTTTGATGGTTACAAAGGTTTTCAAAGTTACCCATACAAAGGTTACGCGCAAGTTTATTTTGACCAAAAACATCGTGTGTTAAAAGGCGGTAGTTGGGCAACTCGTCCTTGGGTGCTACGTTCTAGTTTCCGCAATTGGTATCATCCCCAAGTTCGTCAGATTTTTGCTGGGTTTCGTTGTGTGAGGGATTAACGATGAATCAATTCAAAATTAGTCGTGAAAAGGTGTAGCCACTCCGTTAGGAGAAGCTACAGGGTTTTGGGAGTTTTATACATGAGAAATGAAACAGGAATGAGAAAGTAGGATAAAAATTCTTACTCAGGATAGGGTGAAACCCCCGCTATCGCTAACGGCACTTTTTTGGACAAAAACCTTAAATATAGCTTTAAAGTTTAAGTATTCCTGCTGTGGCGTGATGTTATTTATTATGGCTATATGTTTCACTGGCTAGTGTAAAGATTCGTCTTTCAGGGCAATCTCTTACATCCAGCATCCGGAGGTTAAATGTCAGTACTGAAAGCTACTAACAGCATTGAACAACGTTTGCAAATACAGCGTTTGCAAGCGCCAACCCGCGTAGTTACATCTACTGCTGGGGGTGATGTGGTAAGGGGGTTAACTCAAACACCCAAAACTTTACCCCCTTGTTATTTCTATGATGACAGAGGTTCTGAATTATTTGAGCGTATCTGTGAGTTACCTGAATATTACGTGACACGCACAGAAACGGCTATTTTACAAAGGTTTGCGGGTGAAATTGCTCGAATTACTGGCGCTTGCGAGTTAGTAGAACTGGGAAGCGGTAATTCTACCAAAACTCGTATATTACTGGATGCTTATCAGCAACTAGATTATCCTCTGCGTTATTTACCGATTGATGTTTGTGCAGGGATTTTGGAAAGTAGCGCCAAGCAATTACTTCAAGACTATCCTTCCCTGGAAGTTTATGCGCTAGCGGGAACTTATGAATTAGCGCTTGCACAACTGACTCCCAAAAAATTATCTAGTAGGATGATTTGTTTTATTGGTAGTACCTTGGGTAATCTCAATCTGCAAGAGTGTGATGTCTTCTTGTCCCAAATTAGAGCAACTTTAAATGTCGGTGAATATTTTTTATTGGGAGTGGATTTGCAAAAGCCCAAGGAGATTTTGGAACCAGCCTATGACGACAGTCAAGGAGTCACCGCAGAGTTTAACCTCAATATGCTGGAACATTTAAACCGAAGTTTTGAGGGAAATTTTGATACGACACAGTTTAAACACTGGGCATTTTATAATGAGAGTGAACAGCGCATTGAGATGCACTTGAAAAGTGAGCGATCGCAAACTGTCCAATTAAAGTCTCTCAATCTCACTGTTAATCTGGCCCAAGGTGAAACCATCCTCACCGAAATTTCTCGCAAATTTAACCTCGAAAGCATTCAGCAACAACTCGCAGCTAAAGGTTTAATACCTGTTCAGACCTGGACTGATGTAAATCAGTGGTTTGGTTTATTGCTGTGTCAAGTGCAAGGATAAGTAATTAAGTTAGGAAATGTAAATCAAGTCCGGCTAATTGCTGAAAATATGCTTGGTATTGTCGGTAACAGGTAATTGGTCTTTCCCATTACCTGTTACCGATTACCAACTAATACAGATATTATTAGTGATTAATTTATAGGCATTTGCCAAAATAGAAAAACTGTTTTATCTCTATTTCTGTCATGACATTAATACTTCAACTTCGTGAGTCATACTTGTGGGTTTAGGAATAGGTAATACCAATTCAAAATTCAAAATTCAAAATTCAAAATTAGGAAAATCAGATTTGGCCTGAGTTTTAAGGTTGGGATGTGTTACTTGATTTTGGAGAATTGGTATAATCCATCGACAAGCATTCCTTCTATATGAAATTCAATAGCTTCTGTAATCAGTTGTTTAACTTCTTCTAAAGTTTCACCCACAGCTACACATCCTGGTAAATCAGGTACATAAGCACCATAGCTAGTTTCACCCTTTTCAATTACAACCGCGTAACGCATCAATCTTCTTCCAATTCGCTTCCAAACTAACCAATTACCCAATAGGATGATTACCAGGATTAACTGCATGAATAAACTCGCTACCTGAGTTTGGTCTACCGCGTTTATAACTGGCTTCTTCTGGCTTACCCCATCCCAACTGTAAAACTATTTCTAAAAAATTAGAACTTTCTGATTTCCATAAAGTAGCCCATTCTGTTCTTTGGACAATTCTCTCTACATCAGACATAAAAATTAACTGATGTTGTTTATTATTATTAAAGCTTAAATATAAATCCATCCCGGCTGAGGCTTCATACCAAAATTCTAAGATGGAATTTTTAGCAGATTGCAATATTTCCAAATCACTACTTAAAGCAATTAGTTGGGTATCTACTTCTGGATAACGTAATATTTTGCCCTTTATGGAAATTTCTTTCCAAAGAATACCGGAAATTTGATATTCTCTTTGATAGTCATGTATGGCATTTTTAAAATCTTGATATGCCGTGAATTTTTGTAGTCCATCTGTTCTGATAAATTGGTCAATTATAGGATTACCAGAAACTGTTACTTCTAATTTTAGACGCTCTCCTTTAAGGCAAGCTAGGCGTTCAGCCGCCAAAATTTGAATTAGTTCTTCCGTGGTGTAAACCTTTGACATCAGAACACACTTAATTGGGCGTTGATCATTGGTCATTAGTCATTGGTCATTAGTTCTAGTTTGGGATTATTGACTATGAACTTTGGACTGTTGACTATTGACTATTGACTATTGACTGTTGATATTTCGACATTATCTCTTGGCATTATGGGGAATACAGTAACAGATATCACTAAAAATTTGGGCAGACCAATTTGGTCTACCCCCGAAGTTACTTGGCTAACTCACTACTGAACTCATTGAACGATCGCCTTTTTAATTGTACTGATTCGGTGCGTGGTAATAAATCAAATACTTCTCGTAGTCTGTCATCGATTTCTTCAAAAGGAACTTGACCTTGCTTGTTTAAGACTACCTCACCGGACTGATTAAACACTACAACTTGAGGCACGCCTCCAGAATAGTAATATCCTGGTTCGGTGGGTTCGTAAGTCTTTTTGGATGAGATGGTATCCACACTGATGGGGATAATTTCTGCGGCTTTACCGTAGAATTCTTGTACCCGTGAAATTACAATGGCATATTGTTTGCAATCGCTACTGTCATCCAAGTAGAATGCCAGAAATATTGGCTTATGTTCTGCTAACGATTGGGCTAAAGTAAATCTCGATGGTACTAACGATCCATTACCCGCATAAACCACGAACATATTGCCGTCGTATACATCATCGTTAATACCTGCAAAGGCTGGCTGTATTCCTACAATCAATAGACATATAAGCAAACACAGGCCTTTAAAAACCAACCGTCGCCAGTCAGCAATCTGTCTATGTAAAAAAGAAAACTCTATACTATTCATCAAAATGAACCTTACAAGCTACTGTTTGTCTTCGGTTTGTGCTGAATGAGGCAACCTGGGCTGGATATATAATTACGCCCGTATACTATTTTTTAAGATAGCGCCTAGTGGGATCTGTGGGGAATGTTGACTGTTGACCTTTGACCGTTGACTATGGACTATTGACTAATTACTAATGACTATTAATAAATTAGGGTATGGATGTGGCAAATAAAATCAAAGTTATAGATAGGCTGCGGTTGGGTTTTGCGGTGTTGGTGGCGAAAAGTGTGACGTTTTTAGTGCGATCGCTTCGTCTCGGTGCTGCTAGTGTATTACCAGGGTCTATTGCCCGTCGCATTGAACCCCGGTTGCTGCAATTATTGAGTCAGCAGGTGCAAAATGGAGTCATCATCATTGCGGGGACTAACGGCAAAACCACCACAGCACTGCTGTTATGCACTATTTTAGAAAATAAAGGCTACCGTGTTTGTCATAACTCCACAGGTGCAAATCTAGAAAATGGGTTGATGACCGCGTTGCTAGACAGCACTAACCTGGTGGGGACGCTAGATGTGGATTATGCCATTCTGGAAGTAGACGAGAATATTGTTCCCAGGGTCTTAAAACCACTCCAGCCACGAATTATCCTCTGTTTAAACCTGTTCCGTGACCAACTTGATAGGTATGGTGAAGTAGACACCATCAGCAAGCGGTGGACAAAGGTTATCTCGACCCTTCCCAGAGAAACAGTAGTCATTCCCAATGCTGATGACCCGACTTTATCCCTTCTCGGCCAGCAGTTACCCCAAAAGGTTTTATTCTTTGGCTTAAATGAACCAGAACATTATTTAGAAGCCATTCCTCACGCCGTTGATTCTATCTACTGTCCTCAATGTGGACATTCTTTAGATTACCAAGGTGTGTATTTATCCCACTTGGGAGATTTTACTTGTCCCAGTTGCGGATTTACTAAGAGTCAACCCACTTTAGCCAGTAGGGAATGGTCGCAAATTCTCGTTGGTTTATATAACAAATACAACACCTTAGCCGCTACCACCGCCGCTATTGAATTAGGTGTGGATGAAACCACAATTAGAGATACTATTAATAATTTCCAGGCGGCTTTTGGTCGTGCGGAAGATTTAGTGATTGATGGTAAACGCGTCAGAATTTTATTATCAAAAAATCCTGTGGGGACAAATGAAACAATTCGCGTCGTCACTCAAAGCACAGATAAAACCACTCTATTAGTATTAAACGATCGCACCCCCGATGGTACAGATGTATCTTGGATTTGGGACGTAGATACAGAAAAATTAGTGGAACGGGGAGGAACTTTAGTAGTCAGTGGCGATCGCGTCTATGATATGGCGCTACGTCTGCGTTATAGTGAAAAATCGGCACAGAGTAACCTAAATTTAATTGTCGAAGCAGATTTACGTCAAGCGATCGCCACAGCCTTAGAACACACCCCAGCCACCGAAACCCTGCACATCCTCCCCACCTATTCCGCCATGCTAGAAGTGCGCGAAGTCCTCACGGGTAGGAAAATTCTTTAAATTAGTCAGTTGTCAGTTGTCAGTGGTTAGTAGTTTTTCTCTTCTGCTCCCCTGCTCCCTCATCTCCCCATTTAAAAAATATGACCCTAGAATTAACTATCGGTTGGCTATATCCTACATTGATGAGTACCTATGGCGATCGCGGTAATGTGATTACTATCGAACGTCGCGCCCAATGGCGGGGATATACGGTGAAAGTATTACCTTTAGACCAAAACTCCACAGCAGAAGATATTAAGTCTGTAGATGTGATAGTTGGTGGTGGCGCACAAGACAGACAACAAGAAATCGTCATGCGCGATTTGCAAGGTGCGAAAGCTGACGCGATGCGTGAGAAAATCGAAAATGGCACACCAGGAGTTTTTACCTGTGGTTCACCCCAGTTATTAGGACACTATTACGAACCAGGCTTAGGACAACGTATTGAAGGTTTAGGAATACTTGATTTAGTTTCTATTCATCCTGGTGAAAATACCAAGCGTTGTATCGGTAACTTGGTAATTGAAGTTACGGCCAGTCGTCTAGCAAAAGATTTAGAGGAAATGACAGGAAGCAAAGCCTATTTAGTGGGTTTTGAAAATCACGGTGGACGCACTAAGTTAGGGAAGGTGGAAGCTTTAGGAAAAGTGGTATATGGCTTAGGCAATAATGGTGAAGATGGTACAGAAGGAGCATTTTATCAAAATGCCATAGCAACCTATTCCCACGGGCCATTATTACCCAAAAACCCCTTTGTGGCTGATTGGTTGATTCAAACAGCATTGCGGTTAAAGTATCAACAACCAATTACTTTACAACCTTTAGATGATAGTTTGGCTGTACAAGCACGGGAAGCAATGTTTAAAAAGTTGCAAGTTAACCCACCAAAACTATCTGCGGTAGCTAAAGTTTCTGGTTAGCAAAATTAGGTGACACTAATTTGATATCATTAAATTAACGTGCGCCTCCGTTGGAGACTCACGTTAAATTAATTAAAGCAGCATTAATTATGAAAGGCTCACAGTGAGGCTTATGCCTTACTATGAGCCAGATTATTTTTTAGCTTAATTAATATGCCTTAATTTGTTGCCGCTTGCTTACTTGTATAACCTAATTAATTCTAGTTTCAACTTAAACTAAATGGTATCACAAACTTACAAATTATTATTTGTGTCCACTCCCATTGGTGCTTTAGGCACAGGATTAGGAGGCGGAGTAGAACTTACTTTATTTAATATTGCACAAGAGTTTTTGCGGCGAGGACACAAATTAGAAATAGTAGCACCACAGGGTTCTGCTATTAGTTCATTACCCATTAAAGAAATTCCAGGGGAACTACAATTATCAGCCCAAAATCAAAATCGTACCGACCCAATTTTTGTCCCGACTAACTCTGTTTTGGCAAATATGTGGGACTATGCTCGTCAAGTGCAAACAGACTATGATTTGATAGTGAATTTTTCTTATGATTGGTTACCATTATATTTAACACCATTTTTTCATCGTCCCATCGCCCATCTCATCAGCATGGGTTCCTTAACAGATGTGATGGACGACATGATTGAAAAGGTCGCCAATAATTTTCCAGGTACAATTGGTGTCCACGGCAAAACACAAGCCGCTACTTTTACATTTGCCGAAAAATGCCATTGTCTGTTAAATGGGCTAGATATATCAGCTTATACGTTTTGTGGTGAACCAAGTTCTTCCTTAGCATGGGTGGGGAGAATTGCACCAGAAAAAGGTCTAGAAGATGCAGTCGCAGCCGCGAACATCACCGGAATTCCCCTGAAAATCTTCGGTTTGAAACAGAATGAGGCTTACTGGGAGCAGATTTGTCAAGCATACCCTGACGCACCTATAGAATATGTGGGCTTTTTATCCACCCATGAACTACAACACCAATTAGGTCAGTGTCGAGCAGTCTTTATCACTCCCCGATGGGTTGAGGCTTATCCCAACGTAGCACTTGAGGCGCTGGCCTGTGGAGTACCCCTGATAGCCTATAGTCGGGGTGGTTTAACAGAAATTGTCCAAGACGGCAAAACAGGCTTTTTGGTAGAACCGGATAGTGTGGAAGGCTTGGTAGAAGCCATTCATCGCCTAAATGAAATCGACCGTCGCGCCTGTCGCCAGCAAGCCGAAACTCAATATTCTTCTCAAGCTATGGGCGATCGCATGGAACAATGGTTTAAGAACATCCTGATGAAACTTTAATCAACAACTCTTGGGGAAAGCAGAGGATTAGAGAAAATATATCTTCCATTCCCCAACTAGGGCTTTAATTCCACTTACGATAGCAACGAGCCGTAATATGGTACGGATGAAAAACTTCTAAGCAATTACTTTGAATGGTTTTAAAAAATGTATCTATCGCCTGCGGATCATCTAAATGAAAAGGATGTTCTTGATTAAAACCTTTAAAAAAATGCCAATTGAGAATCATCTTACCTTCATCCGCCAGAATCTGATGAAACTCTAGTAACTGTTGACTTGGGTCTGGTAAATGTTCTAAAACATCAAAGGACATAATAGTGTCAAAGGTTTTTTGTGGGGGTATCTCTACACAAAAAATGATTTTTTCACTCAGACCCAATTTCTCAGCTCGATACTTGACAAAATCAAAGTTAATCGGATTTATATCACAATAAACTACTTGCTCAACATGGGGACAAAGAGCCGCACCAATAGCATGAGTTCCGATACCTCCCCCAAAATCTAACACACAACCGTGAGCATGATCGGCAATCAGACGTAAGGTATCACCAATGTAATCATGACTAGCTAGATGCCATGCACCCAATTCAAATAAGTAAACTTCCCCTACTTTATCTCGATAAAAGGCTGTAGCTTGTTCCCAATCAAAATCCTTGTGACCTAATTCAGCCATTTGTTGCTGACCGAATTCTAGTTTTGTTTCTAATATTTCTGCATCTAATTGTAAAAACTCTTGGATGTGCTGTTTTAAGTTGAATGAACTTTCCCAATAACTACTTAAAAAACTTGGCATAGGTAATGTAGGCATAATTTTCTCTCAGACTAAACCAACTCTCGTATAATACAATACGCAGGTTATAGTCATTTCTCAACCCAAATAAGTTCTAACCGCTTTTGAGATGTTTGGAGAGCTTGTTGCACTGATTCACCCAATAAACTTGATTCTATTGCTCGACCAAGACTATCAGATAAACGATTATATTGAGAAATTATCGGTCGAGTTTGTGCTACTGACATTTGCTCTAGAAACACCTTTAACACTGGTTGTTTGTCAATGAATTGCTGATAAGCTTCACTTTGAGCAGCTTTAATATTCACAGGTAAAAAACCAGTGCCAATACTCCATTCCGTTTGAAACTCTTCGCTTAAAACATATTCTAAAAATTTGAGTGCAGCTTCTTCTCTTGCTGGCTGAGTTTTCATAACATAAAAATTACTGCCAGCAATTGCTGTAGCTGATTTAATATTGCCAGGGATAGGGAAGGCTTGATAATCAATGTTAGATTTCATGATGTAAGTCCAAGGCCCTGTAATTTGCATCGCCACACGACCCCCAACAAAAGCATCTTCTTCATAACCTCGTTCTGGCGACGAAAGCATGGCTGAACCATCTTTGATAAGGTCTTGCCAGAATTGTAAGGCTGTGACAGCAGCTTGACTAGTTAAATTGGGTTGCTTATTTGTGACTATTTCCCCTCCCGCACCCCAGAGAAATGGCAACCAACTAAAAACAGTCCATTCTCCTTTTCCCAAGGGTAGGAGTATGCCATATTGTTCCGGTCGTTTGTCACCATTACGGTCTATGGTTAATTTTTTAGCAACTTGTCGTAGTTCTTCCCAAGTCTTTGGTGTTTCTGTGATTCCTGCCTCCTCAAACAGCCGAGGACGATAGAAAACACCCATGTTCGCGGTGTACAGTGGGACTGACCAAATGTGACCATCTAACTGCATTTCTTCAAATAGACTGGGAACAATCTGTGATTTCTCTGGCAATTTGTCTAGCCAGTCATCTAAAGGGCGGACTGCTCCTAACTCTACTAACTGACCTGTAGTTTGTGGATAAAATAACAAGATATCAGGAGGCACATTACCCACAACTGCCGTCAGTATTTTAGGCAATCCTTCTGCATAGATAGATTCTATTTGCACATCCGCATGAGTCTGGTTGAATTTTGCAACTAATTTTTCAAATACATCTCGATTTGCTGGCGGGTTGATTCCTTGCCACAGTGTTAAATGAATTACTCCGTTCTCCTGCTTGACTGTACCTTGGCAACCAGATAAAAATAATAGACACAAACTCAAAAAGATACTCAGTAAACCAATCCGACTATTAGCGCTAATTAAATGACGGAAAAATTGTGTGATTTGGGATACCCAAATTTGGATATTCATCACATAATTAGCTGTCAATCCCTTCAGGGAATTCAAAATCACAGGAAAAACCCGTAACCAAAAACAATCATCTACCCTTACACTCATTTTCCGGTTATTCCCATAAAGAAATATATATTAAAACAGTATTGAGTAATCATCTCTCAGCTAAGATTTTTGATTACTACTCAGTATGAATTTTGACTTTTGCAAAAATTATTGATGAAATCGACCATCTTACCTGAACCCCTCAAACCCGGAGACTTACTGCAAGTTATTGCCCCTAGTGGTGCTTTAAGAGAATTTGCGGCTTTGAAGCAGAGTGTAGAAATTTGGCGATCGCGGGGTTATCGTATAGAAATTAGTTCAGATATTGATCATCATTGGGGATATCTGGCTAATAAAGATGAAGTGCGTCGTCATCAGCTAGCTTCTGCTTGGCAAGACCCTGATTGTCGCGGTATTCTCTGCGCCAGAGGTGGTTTTGGTAGCACACGCATCTTAGAAGATTGGCATTGGCAAATCAACTCAGACCCAAAATGGTTGATAGGCTTTTCTGATATTACGGCTTTGCTGTGGAGTCTTTATAACGCAGGTATATCCGGTGTTCACGGCCCTGTACTCACAACCTTAGCAGATGAGCCAGACTGGTCAACTGAGCGCCTATTTAATTTGGTAGAAGGACGAACTATTGCACCCCTTAAAGGCCGTGGTTGGGGTGGTGGTGTGGCTACCGGCATTTTGCTGCCTGGCAATCTTACTGTGGCTACCCATCTTTTAAGCACACCGATTCAACCTAACTTTGATGGCGTAATTTTAGCCTTGGAAGATGTTACAGAAGCACCATACCGTATCGATAGAATGCTGACACAGTGGCGTTTAAGTGGTGTTTTAGCAAAAGTCAAAGGTATTGCCTTAGGAAGCTTTACCCGATGCGAAGCCGCCCCAAATATACCTAGTTTTAACACAGAAGAAGTTCTGCGCGACCGCCTAGCTGATTTGGGTATTCCCATTGTCTCCGACTTACCCTTTGGTCATGGTGAACAAAATGCCAGCCTACCTGTAGGTGTACCCGTCACCTTAGATGCCAATCACGGAGTCTTGGATATAGTAACCTTTTAACTCTATTTATTTAAACTATCATTTAACTGAGTACCAGTATAATTGGGAACCCAGCCATCTGCTGCTGTGAAATAACGCACGGCTTTAAAACTTAAAGATGCAGTCAGGCTACACCAATGTTCTACCCCAGAAGGAATATGAAGATAATCTTGGGACTGGACTAAAAGCTGTACTTGGCTACCGTCGGGTTTGACAAAACCAAAAATCATCTCACCTGCCAAAACGTATAATGCTTCGGGCGCAGTATGAGTATGATATTTGGCGTAGGTAGCTATTAAAGTTTGGAGATTAGGCGAACCTGGATGCACATTCAGCAAATCACACCAAAGATAACCATTTTCTTGCTGAATAAACTCAAACACACTGTTGTGTAAATCGACAATGTGACACTTCTCTTTATCTGTCAAAGCATCCTGTATTAAAAGATGAGGAAACAGTATAGATGTACCAGGGTCATAGTGCTTGATGTAAACTCCCAGTGGGGCAAGTTCACGAGCTATCTCATCTAAATTGCTTTCAATTGTGCCGTCTTCCAGTAACAAGGTCGCCATGACAGAATAACTAAATTAAGTGTTAAGAAGAGTATACTCAACTTTAACTCATCTTAAACCAATAAGCCACTATTCCCGATAGACATAGTGGAGTTGTGGGGATTGGGAATTAGGGCAAGAAATTTGTCAGCAGAATGATGTTCAATAATACTACTAGGTCTAATCTAGTACAAGCGAACTATAAAAATTAGAAAATGTCCGACTTAGTTTTATTTTGGCATCGCCGCGATTTACGTATTACCGACAATATAGGACTAGCTACCGCTAGACAACACAGTTCTAAAGTCGTGGGGGTATTTTGTTTAGACCCGAATATTTTAGAAAGGGATGATGTTGCCCCTGTTAGAGTTACTTACATGATTGGTAGTTTACAGGAGTTGCAACAGCGATATGTGCAAGCAGGAAGCCAATTATTAATCCTACGTGGCGACCCAGTGCAAGCTATCCCTCATTTAGCAGAGGCATTAAACGCCAAAGCTGTGTTTTGGAATTGGGATGTGGAACCATATTCACAAACACGCGATCGCGCCATTATTGCTACCCTTAAAGATAAAGGTATCCAATGTCTTACCCACAACTGGGATCAAATACTCCATTCCCCAGACGAAATCCGTTCAGGTAGCAACACACCTTACACTGTTTACACCCCCTTTTGGAAAAATTGGAGTAGCAAACCTAAAGCTAAACCAGTAGAAACCCTGCACAATGTCGAAGGACTAACAGAAGCTGAACAGGAACTTGCTCAAAAAGCTGGAGTCAAAGCCTTACCCACGGCGAAAGATTTAGGATTTTTCTGGGATGCAGACTTGATAATTGCCCCAGGGGAAGCAGCAGCTCAAGCCAAGTTAGCAGAATTTACAGCCAAAGCCATCACTGAATACCAAGAACAGCGCAATTTTCCTGGAGTTAACGGCACATCACAGCTAAGTGCAGCCTTAAAATTTGGTGTCATTGGCATTCGCACCGTTTGGCAAACAACTTTAGAAGCTTTAGAAAATAGCCGCAGTGAAGAAACTACAACCTCTATTCGCACATGGCAACAAGAACTGGCCTGGCGAGAATTTTATCAACACGCTATGTATAACTTCCCAGAATTAGCTGATGGTGCTTACCGCGCAACCTTCAAGAATTTTCCTTGGGAAACCAACGAAGAACATTTTCAGGCTTGGTGTGAGGGCAAGACCGGTTATCCCATCGTTGATGCAGCCATGCGCCAGATGAACGAAAGCGGTTGGATGCACAACCGTTGTCGAATGATTGTCGCTAGTTTTCTGACCAAAGATTTGTTAATTAATCCCCAATGGGGAGAAAAATACTTTATGCAGAAGCTGATTGATGGTGATTTATCTGCCAACAACGGCGGCTGGCAATGGAGTGCTTCTAGCGGTATGGACCCCAAGCCACTACGGATTTTCAACCCCGCCAGCCAATCACAAAAATTTGACCCAGATGCAGAATATATTCGTCAATGGGTACCTGAATTGAGGTCAATGGATACGGAGTATTTAGTAACGGGTAAGATTACGCCTCTTGAGCGTCATGCTGTGGGTTATGTTAAACCAATCGTGGATCATCAAAAACAGCAGCAACTCTTTAAACAACGTTATCAACAACAAAAAGCCATCGGTATTTAAACCAATTCGCAATAGCCTGCGGAGAACTCGTAGAGTAGGCTAACGCCAACGCAATTCGCAATTACGTGTTGTGGCTTGATAGAAGTCGGGGAGTTAAAACCCTGACATTTTGTTAATCTAGGAATTACCCATGAAAACGAAAGATCAATAAATATACGTAGGGCATCGCCCACCACAACCATGATAAAGTAGGCGATGCCCACCCTATTGGCGATCGCAACATTTTAGTCATGTCAGTCCACTACAGATACTGAGGGCTTGCTGAAAAAAGAAACAAAAGAAGACAATTTCTAGATTTTCAGAGCAAATAAATTTCAGCAAAGGGGCTAATAGCCCCTTTTTTTTACCCATTCTTAATCTGACTCATTGATGCTCATAACAGTTATCAATACTACTAATCAGGAAAATCAGTAAGTATATTTACGTGAAACTCTGAAAACCCATAGTTTACAGTATTGGATTGATACTTGTGGAAATAAAGCAACCTAATTAAAGGATTAATATGGCATTTTGCTGAATTTTATATATTAAACTAAAATTACTAATTACTGCTAGAAATCAAAATTTTATTGCTGAATCTCTGAATTGGCATTATCTAGTTTTATTTTCTAAAATGTATCTGATTATTTCTGAACACAAGTGATTTCAGTATTTAACGAAGGTTTTTCATTGTTAGCCGAAAGCCGTAGGTAAAATGACAGTACATTTACTGACAAAATCTCATCAATTTCATTTGCAGCCTCTAAAACGGATCTTAATTGTCGAAGATAATGATATCAATAGGATGTTATTAAGTGATTATCTGAGTTATAGCGGATATCATGTTCAAAGTTTATCGGATGGCTCCAATTTTTTCAAAACCATAGAGAAATTTCAGCCTGACTTGATTTTGTTGGACTTGAAATTACCAGATGTTGATGGATACTATTTACTTGAGCAAATCCAGCAACAGCAGGAATTTGCCAGGATACCAGTTATTGTTGTTTCAGGTTTTGCTTTTAAAGTTGATCAAAAAAGAGCTATCGATTTGGGCGCTCGTGGTTACTTTGTTAAACCTATAAATCTGAATGCTTTGCTTATAAAAATTTCTCAGGAATTAGTTGTTAATTGCATATAGCTTTTATAGATTTATTGCGCTTTTTGTTTATTAATAAACTCTTCCATGTTTTCATTTAAATTTTGTACAGAACTGCCAATTATGTGAATTTTACGTTGCACCTGTTCTAATAGCAGAACAGCAGATTGAAGTTCGTTGAGTGCTTCAGCCATAGCATCTTTGTAGTAATTTTCAAAGTCATTAACATTCATGTAATTGGGACTCCAAAAACTCTGTAAATATTTATATCGACGATCATATTCACAATCTGAAAAGATGTGAATCCGTTAATCTGCTTAATTTGAAAATACAAATTCTTAATAAAACTCATGAATATCAAAATTGATGATAGCCTTAAAACTGGAATAATATCGGTGCTTCATATATTCTTTACTTTACTAAAGAAGGCGTTATGGAATTAGATGCTCATAAACAAAACAAAGTTATTTCTCATAGTTTAGTCTTGACTAAAACTGCATGAAAAATATTTTTACAGTAGCTGTAAACGCCTTGAGGCAAGACTTACATTGTTGAAAGGCTAGACAAAAGACTTTTCTATGATTTAGTTTATGCAGTCTATGAAAACTACTGTATTGGTAAATTTATATATTGTTTGACAATTTGTTTAAACTATTTATTTTGATTATGAAATGGAAAAATTGACTTAAAAAAATATTGCATGAGATATAAAATTAGAAAATGCTCAATCTATAAAGCTTGGTATAAATGTAAACTAACAATATAGTAAATCTTGACTTTATATTTGCTTGATAAAAATCTGTATACTCAGCACAAAGCAGTAATTGTTCTTAAAATAAGTATAGGTAAATTTGTAAGATTACCTGGTGGAGATTGTGAGAACATCTGCTCAGATACTACCACTGGTGAAAGATCCAGAGCGTTTAGAAGCCCGTCTGTCCGAAATTCCACCGGAACCAGGGGTTTATTTCATGCGAGATGGGAGCGATCGCATAATATATATAGGGAAATCACGGAAATTGCGATCGCGGGTTCGTTCCTATTTCCGCGAAGGGTACAACAAAACTGAGCGCATAGCCACCATGGCCAAGTTGGTGACAGAAATTGAGTTTATTGTCACCGATACCGAAGCTGAAGCCTTGGCGTTAGAAGCCAACTTAATCAAGCAGCATCAGCCATACTTTAATGTGCTGCTCAAGGATGATAAGAAGTATCCCTATGTCTGTATTACATGGTCAGAAGACTATCCGCGCATTTTCATTACCCGAAAACGACAACTAGGTAAAGAAAAAGATAAATATTACGGGCCTTATACGGATTCAGGTTTGTTAAGGGAAATATTACGTATATCTAAGCGGATATTTGCCCTGAGACAACGCCCACAGCCATTATTTAAAGACCGTCCTTGCTTAAATTATGATTTAGGTCGGTGTCCTGGTGTGTGTCAACAGCTGATTTCCCCAGAAGAATACCGCAAAACTGTGCAGAAAGTGGCAATGGTGTTTCAGGGACGGACTCAGGAATTGATTGATATCTTGAGTGAACAGATGGAGAAAGCGGCGGAGGCGTTGAATTTTGAAGTAGCGGCGCGGATTCGTGATCAAATTGCTGGGTTAAAGTCTCTGACGGCGGAACAGAAGGTTTCCTTACCAGATGATACGGTGTCACGGGATGCCATTGCTTTGGCAGCTGACGCACAACACGCCTGCATCCAATTATTCCAGATTCGCGCTGGTCAATTGGTGGGACGCTTGGCTTTTGTGGCTGAATCCCATGCTGAACCAGGGGCTATTTTACAAAGGGTACTAGAAGAACATTACCAAACGGCAGAATCTGTAGAAATTCCCGCAGAAATTTTAGTCCAGCATGAGTTACCAGATGCTGAGATATTAGCTGATGTCTTAACCCAGCGTAAGGGAAGAAAAGTGACAATCTTCACACCCCAGCGCCAAGTTAAGGCAGAATTAATTGAGATGGTAGAGCGTAACGCCCAGTATGAATTGCAAAGAATGCAGAAATTAGGCGATCGCAATCACCAAGCAACCCAAGATTTAGCTGCTATTCTCGATTTACCCGACTTACCCCACCGCATCGAAGGTTATGATATTTCTCACATTCAAGGTTCTAATGCGGTAGCTTCCCAAGTCGTGTTCATCGATGGATTACCAGCCAAGCAAAATTATCGCCACTACAAAATTAAAAATCCCACAGTCACCATCGGGCATTCCGACGATTTTGCCAGTTTAGCAGAAGTTATCCAAAGAAGATTTCGCAAGTATGCAGAAGATCCGCAATTATCGCGGGTGGGAAATCCTGACTGGCCTGATTTGATTATGATTGACGGCGGTAAAGGTCAGTTATCATCGGTGGTTGCTGTTTTGCAAGAGATGAACTTATTAGAAGACTTGCGGGTGATTAGTTTAGCAAAGCGGCGCGAAGAGATTTTCTTACCAGGGGAATCCCAACCCTTAAAAACTGATGCTGAACAACCGGGGGTGCAATTGTTGCGAAGACTACGGGATGAAGCCCACCGCTTTGCTGTGAGTTTCCATCGTCAGCAACGCAGTGATAAACTGAAGCGATCGCGCTTAGATGAAATCCCTGGTTTAGGACACCACCGCCAAAAGCAGCTGCTAGCTCATTTTCGCTCCGTTGACTATATTCGCCAAGCCACACCTGCACAAATAGCCGAAGTTCCAGGGATAGGCCCACATCTGGCTCAAGCCATTTACGACTATTTCCATCCCTCTCATGTCTAATTCCCAAAATCTATCAAGAAAAAGTTGTGGGTAATAGATAATTAAAACACTACTATCTATTCCCCATTACCCATTACCAATCACTAGATTAGCAAATATAGCTAATATCTTTAATCACTAGGATGGTAAATTTTGCTTCAACTATACTCCTGAGGATACTGCTGCTTAAACATTAAGGGAAGCTTAAGAAAAATATTTTGTTACTAAAGATACAGTATTTTCCAGCTTTTAAACTTTGAATACAAGGATACAGTTTTTGTGTATTTTTCATAGATGGTCATGGTGTAACTCAAAGCATTAACATTGGGGATCAGTCAATATCCATGAAAAATTGTCTCAGCACACTAACTCAATATATCCCAAGTAAGATGGTGAAATTACCAAAATACTAAGATAATGGTTTAAGTAAATAAAATTGTTCAAATGTAAAATTTTAGTTAAATAAACAGCCATATTTATTTTTGGTTGTTAGGTTATACAAACCAAAATATTTTTTGGTTTCATTTAGAAAATAGCATCAAAATAGTTAAAACCAGGGACTTTTCAATGCAAATAATACAAAAAATTTATTGCCCTAATTGTGGTAATAATGCTGAACGTTATTATATTACAGAGAGTGAGCTAACAAGAACACAATGTCCAAGTTGTGATTACTTGATGATCAGTTGTACCCGCACAGGCAAAGTGATTGAAGCTTATGCGCCAGGCATTCATGTACATCGTTAAAAATTAAACTTTCTTGCCCATTGAGAATAACAATAGACATTTGTTATCTCTTCACTAGCAATTAGGTTTTGCAAATAGGAAAAAGCCTTATGTTTATAAGCTGTGTCTAAAGGCTGAGTGAAAAAATAGATTGCCAACTTGATTTTACGTTTAGTAGTGCAGAGATTACAATCACCAACAAACATCTTAATGTGGTTAAGTTAATTTATGTGGTGTGAGAGACTTAACCTCCCTGTTTAACTTTTACTGTCCGAATCTAAATAATGTTGTCTGTGCCTTTGTGTCTCTGTTGTTAAGTAAAAGAGCTTTAAACGACAGGGCTACTATTCGATTGATCAATTATACGTAGGCAATGCCCGCCAACGGATATGGTGGGTATTGCCCAACCTACAGATACTTACGCATGAAAACGGAAGATCAAGGGTATAAATGTTTGAAAGCTTCACACCTGAATGGCGCTAAAAAAACATGAAACTCTTGCTGTAACTGGGTGTAGGGGTATAGGGGTATAGGGATGTAAGGGTGATGAGAAGAACAGTATTTATGAGGTATATTGATTTAATTATTAGATGTTTCCCTTACCCTCTACACCCTGAAAGGCTTATACCTTAAAGATTTGTGCTTATCTTAGTGCCATTCGCCTCACACCCCTATACCCTTACACCATTTATTCTGGATTTTAGAGACGTTGTATGCAACGTCTCTACATCATTTATTGGTGCAACTTCATAGAGAATTGGTATTACACCCTTACACCCAGTCTCAACAGAAAATCTGGGTGCGTAAGTCCTAAATCAAATCGAATGCTTATAGACATATTAAAACTTCGTATAAATAATTTAGGTTGTCGATAATATGAAACATACTAAATATGTTTTTATTGATTAATCTTTTCTATCTATAAAATAGCTATTGTATTGTTAATTACAAATTAATAATTAGTAGAAGTTTTTATTGCACATTTAAATATTTCATCTATGCAATATAGTGAAATAGCCAGGGAATATACATTATAAAACCCTTATCTTTGCTAGCGACAATATTTTTATCAATTTGTTGCAATTACTTTTGACAACTATTGAAAAAATCCTTAAGCTAATAGATAGGTCTCACCAAATAGCCGGACAACAGCAATTTTGTTAGGTAAATTAAAAATCGCTGTTGTAGCGTATCAATATGAACAAATCAATTCACCTCAATCATTGACTATAAATAATAGCCTCACCCAATTTGTTGATAGCAGGGCTGATACTGGAGTGACCGGACTTCGCTTCGCAAATCTGATAAACAAATTCTGGTCATACGTGAATGCCTATTTTTATGTGAGTAATGTCAATCATTGAAGTTTAGCTGCGGTGCAGTAGATATGTCTAGGAGAGTGCAATGTTTGATTTTCTTACATCTTTGAACGACCACAATTTACCTTATCCAGATACGATACATCCCATCGTTGTTCACTTCGTAATTGCGATGGTATTGTTTGCATTTGCTTGTGATGTGATTGGTTATTTAACTGGTAAAACTCGCCTATTTGAAGTGAGTTGGTGGAATATGTTTGTGGCAACGATCGCCATTTTTGTGGCGATTATTTTTGGTCAGTTTGAAGCTGGTTTAGCAAAACCTTACGAAGTAGTTAAATCAGTCTTGAATCTACATACCTTACTTGGCTGGTCACTTTCGGGAATTATCGCCGCCCTAACAGCATGGCGCTACGTCATTCGTCTCCGCAACCCCCTAAAAATCCCCTTTCATTACTTGGTTGCAGGATTGGTGTTAACCATAATAGTTGGCTTGCAGGTATATCTCGGTGATCAACTGGTGTGGATATATGGACTGCACACCGTACCAGTTGTTGAAGCGGTAAAGGAAGGACTTCTGCCATGAACTCAGAATTAATTGACCAATTAAACGTCCAACTAGGGGCAAATGGGCTACCTTACACAATCCCCATTCATCCAAACTTAGTGCATTTAACCTTGGGCTTGTTCATCATCGGCATTACTTTTGATATCGTTGCCGTACTATTCCCTTGGGACAAATGGGTTTTCAAGTTTTTGGCGATTACTGTAGAACGGGAAAACTTATTTGATGTGGGCTGGTACAACATGGTTGGCTCCACCATCATCACATTTTTCACAGTAGCTGCTGGCTTTTATGAAATGTTTCTCGCTGCACCAGCACCCGAAATCAAAAGTACCTGGGGATTACAAGCCATGCAAACAATGCTTTGGCATGGCGTAGGTGGAGTATTCCTTTTAGGTCTCATTGCTGTCATGACCCTATGGCGGGCATGGCAACGCTATGTCTGGTCTGTGGGAGAAGTTACACAAGTGCAGTGGAGTTATTTAGCCGCAGGTGTAGCCATCATGTTTATCATGTATCTCCACGGCACATTAGGAGCGCAGTTAGCGGCTGAATTTGGCATACACAACACAGCAGATAGCTTATTGCGATTAGGCGAAGACCTTAACACCATCCTCAAGTAATTCTAGAGTCTTTGACCACTAACCATGACAATCCGTAAATTTTTCAACCTTGTGACATTGGTAATAGGCGCGATCGCTGTGACTATTACTAGTTTAGGGATAGGTAAACTAGCTTACACCTGGCTACCACCCCAAGCGGCGGCTGAGTCCGTCTTAATTGATGATTTGTTCAGTTTCTTGGTAACTCTTGGTGCATTCATCTTCCTTGGTGTTACCTGCACTCTGTTCTATTCCTTACTATTTCACCGGGCGGCAGAAAATGACTACAGCGACGGCCCCCACATTGAAGGTAACATCACCTTAGAAGTAGTTTGGACAGCTATTCCCATCCTCTTAGTAGTTTGGATTGCCACCTATAGCTACCAAATCTATGAACAAATGGGCATTCAAGGGCCGACAGCATTAGTACACCTGCATAACCCAATGGGGATGGAGTCAGCTTATGCAGCGACCAACGATGGTTTAGCTGAACCGGAAGAACAGATTGATGTTCTAGCTAAACAGTGGGCGTGGGTATTCCACTATCCCGAAAAGGATGTTACCAGCACCGAGTTACATTTACCAAGCGATCGCCGGGTAAAATTGGCGCTGCATTCTGAAGATGTACTCCACGGCTTTTATATTCCCGCTTTCCGCCTCAAGCAAGACATCATCCCCAACCACAACATCGACTTTGAATTTACCCCCATCCGCAAAGGTAAATATCACCTCACCGACTCTCAATATAGCGGCACATACTTCGCCACCATGCAGGCCAATGTAGTTGTGGAATCTCCCGAAGAGTATCACAAATGGCTAGCCAAAATAGCTACCCACAAACCCGGCACTGCCTACAACCAAGCATCTGCTGAATATGCACAAAGCATCACTCAGCAAGTCAAAACAGGTTGGAAAACCGTAGCACCAGCCCCCGCACCTTTAGTTAATTACCCTGGTTAAAACCCCCACAACAAAACTTCACCCATGACAAACATCCCCATAGACGGCGTTCAACTCCCTGCGGGGAAGCCTCACCACCCATCTCCCGGAGGCTGGAAGGAATATTTCAGCTTTAGCCATGACCACAAGGTAATTGGTATCCAATACCTTGTAACCTCCTTTATCTTCTTTCTCGTGGGCGGTATCTTCGCCATGATACTGCGAGGAGAACTCATCACCCCCGAATCAGACCTCATCGACCGCACCGTATATAACGGAATGTTCACCATGCACGGCACTGTGATGCTGTTCTTGTGGACATTCCCCTCACTCGTTGGGCTAGCTAACTACCTAGTACCCTTGATGATTGGGGCGCGGGATATGGCATTTCCTCGCCTCAACGCCGCCGCCTTCTGGATGGTTCCCGTAGTCGGGATTCTCTTGATGGCTAGTTTCTTTGTCCCTGGTGGCCCAGCCCAATCTGGTTGGTGGGCTTATCCCCCAGTCAGTCTCCAGAATCCCACAGGTAAGTTAATTAATGGTCAAGTAATTTGGCTATTGGCTGTTGCTATTTCCGGTGTGTCCTCAATTATGGGGGCAGTTAACTTTGTTACCACCATCGTTAAGATGCGTGCGCCAGGAATGGGCTTCTTTCGGATGCCTTTGTTTGTTTGGGCAGTCTTTAGCGCTCAAATTATCCAATTATTTGGCTTACCAGCCCTGACAGCAGGTGCGGTAATGTTGTTATTAGACATTACGGTGGGGACTAGCTTTTTTGACCCCAGCAAGGGCGGAAATCCCGTGATGTTTCAACATTACTTCTGGTTCTATTCCCACCCGGCTGTTTACGTCATCATTTTGCCCATCTTCGGTATCTTCTCAGAAATCTTTCCTGTCTACTCTCGTAAACCATTATTTGGTTACAAGGTAGTGGCGATTTCTTCGATGTTAATTGCCGTAGTTAGCGCCATTGTTTGGGTACACCATTTATACGTCAGTGGTACACCTGCTTGGATGCGGATGTTTTTCATGCTGACGACGATGTTAGTATCTGTTCCCACAGGTATTAAGGTATTTGCTTGGGTTGCAACTATCTGGGGCGGAAAAATTCGACTCAACACCCCCATGTTGTTCGCCTTGGGTGGACTAATTTTATTTGTCTTCGCCGGTATTGTCGGCATTATGCTTTCTTCTGTACCCGTGGATGTCCACGTCAACAACACTTATTTTGTCGTCGGACACTTCCACTACGTCCTCTTCGGAACCGTGACGATGGGTATGTATGCAGCCCTCTATCACTGGTTCCCCAAAATGACCGGCAGAATGTACTACGAAGGCTGGGGTAAACTACACTTCTGGTTGACATTCATCGGTACTAACCTCAACTTCTTCCCCATGCACCCCTTAGGTTTACAAGGGATGCTACGCCGAGTTTCTTCCTACGCACCAGAATATGAAGGCTGGAATATCGTTGCTAGTCTTGGTGCATTCTTGTTAGGTATGTCTACTTTGCCCTTCATCTTCAATATGGTGGTTTCTTGGATGCACGGTGAGAAAGCACCAGATAATCCTTGGCGCGCTATTGGTTTGGAGTGGTTGGTTGCTTCTCCACCACCTGTAGAGAACTTTGAAGAAATCCCCGTCGTAATTTCTGAACCTTATGGTTACGGCAAATCAGAACCATTAATTGCAGAAGCTAATAGTCATCACTAATACTCAGTTCGTAGTAAGGACTTTAGTCCTGATTTCCCTCAACACTAAAGTGTTTACTACAAACTATCGAAACAGATCAATAAAAGATTACACAACTCAGAATCTCGCCAATGGACAGCTATATTGTTTCAGATGAGTCGCAGGAACCCCAACATCATGCAGGTGGTGAACACAGTCATGATGAAGAAGGCAATAAAATGTTCGGCTTTATTGTCTTTTTACTATCTGAAAGTGTCATTTTCTTAAGCTTTTTCGCTGGATATATCGTCTACAAAACAACTACTCCTAACTGGCTACCTGTTGGCGTGGAAGGGTTAGAAGTTAAAGACCCGGCAATTAATACAGTGGTGTTAGTTGCTAGTAGTTTTGTGATTTATTTTGCGGAACTTGCCCTAAAACGCAAAAACTTGCGGTTATTTCGCATCTTTTTGTCAGCAACAATGGCGATGGGTAGCTACTTTTTGGTAGGACAAGCCATTGAATGGAGTCACTTAGAGTTTGGCTTTACCTCCGGCGTATACGGAGGAATGTTCTACCTGTTAACAGGGTTCCACGGTTTGCACGTTTTTACAGGGATCTTGTTACAGTTTATTATTCTTGTGCGATCGCTCATTCCTGGTAACTACGATACAGGTCACTTCGGCGTAAATGCCACTTCTTTGTTTTGGCACTTCGTCGATGTCATCTGGATTATTTTGTTTATCCTCATCTACATCTGGCAGTAGCACCAAACTCAATCCCTACCAGTACTTACAAAAATTAACCAATTCAGCAGAGCCAGCGTATTGGGTGGCTCTGCTTTATGCTTGTCTTGCATATCAAGGGTTTGATTCGTCTGCAAAAAATCTTGCCATCATTAGGGTTTTTTAGTGAATTTATAGTACAATTGTACTTATTGGATTTTAAGCCTGGGCGATCGCCTACTAGAAAAACCCTACTGTGAGATCATTACTATGATGACACCAATGCAGGGTGTAGCTGCAACACCAATTGATTCACACCAGTTTGAGCCATACACTAAAGAAAATTCTCAAGCAAACGCAGATTTTTCCTTTCAAACCCTTGCTGATGTCACCAAGGCAATTTTACATCACGCTTTTTGGTTAGCTGAACAGAAACAAAATCTTTCTTTAAGAGAGTATAAAAAACTACTTTGCAATCAAGGTTGGCAAGGAGAGGAAAAGAAATACCTTAAGATTGCTGCCACCTTTGGTAAGTTTGCACCGCAAGACTTTGACCAAGTTGAGCCGAGAACCATATATCAGCTAGCAGAAAGAAGTAAACAGTATCAAAAAGTTATCGATAGACTATTAGATTTAAGTGTAATTAATCAAGAAACGGTACGCACATTAATTCAAAAACAGCGTACCCCCAGAGCAGCTAGACCGCAAAAACCCAGTATTTGGCGACGGTTAAAGAATGGTGGTAGATACTGCCAAATTCCCCCTATTCACGAAGCCTCAGAACAAACTGGGACAACACTGCAAAGAATGATGGATGAGGAAGGATTAAGCGCCCAACAAATCGTAGCAGAAGCGATCGCTCTCCGCCAAGCCTATAAAGAAGGTCAACTGAAAATTTCCTGAGAACAGATAAGTGCTGAATAGGCTAAAGCGCCACACTCAGCACTTATTACTCACTTACTAGGATTTGCTGGTACTGGTTGAGTTTCAAAAGTAGGGTTGAACTGTGTTCCAGGTTGTTGATTTGGTAAAGTTGATGGAGGAGTAAATCCGCTAATGCGATCGCTTCCATCAATACAAGTATCCAGAGCCACATTAGGAGCTAGAGCGATTTCACTACGCAACCCGACAACACACTGAGCAAAACGCACAGGTAATAAACTACGACCACAGTAGTTCAATACATCTGGATTAACCGCTCCTTCAGTATTTTTACTTACAGCGACTACACAAGTAGCTACATCTTTTGGCTGTCTAGCCCGTCTACAGCCAGAAAGCGCATCTACAGCAGGTATCTGCGTCTTTTTGCTAATATCAACCACACAAGCAGATAAATCTGTTGGACGTAATGCCGTAGCACAGCCTTCGGCTGCTGCTTGTGCAGTCACACCCACGCTGATGAGTCTACCCGTACAGGCACGATAATCATTACTGTAAGAAGCAGTAACAGCCACACTGGGGATACTCATTCCCAAAAGCCCAGCTATGGCCAGAACTGGTGTTGTCAACCCCATGAGACGAGTTTTGAGAGCTAATTTGTGTTCTTCCGACCCAAAAACCTGTTTTCTGCACATTGCCGTTCTCCAAACACCCAAAGTTATGCTAACTCAAATGTGCAGCGAATCTTCGGACAATCAGGTAAAACAGCAAATATAAAGTAAAATTTTGCTGATCTGACCAATGATTTTTGCATTTGTGATTTCCAGGTACTTATAATAGTATGTCTGGGTAAAATTAAACAGGATTAAATTAAGGAAACTCATGTCCCGATATCGAGGGCCACGTCTTAGAATTGTACGTCGCTTGGGCGATTTGCCAGGATTAACTCGTAAGAGCGCTAGACGCGCTTATCCACCAGGTCAGCATGGTCAGAACCGCAAAAAGCGCTCTGAGTATGCTATCCGTCTAGAAGAAAAGCAAAAACTGCGTTTAAACTACGGTTTGACTGAAAAGCAACTGTTACGCTATGTGCGTCGCGCTAGACGTGTAACTGGTTCTACCGGACAAGTGCTGCTGCAACTGTTAGAAATGCGCTTGGATAATACGGTTTTTCGTTTGGGTATGGCTCCCACAATTCCAGCCGCTCGTCAGCTGGTAAATCATGGTCATGTCACAGTTAACGGTCGTGTAGTCAACATTGCCAGCTACCAATGCCGTCCTGGCGAAGAAATTGCTGTCAGAGACAAAGCACCATCACGGAAATTGGTAGAAAATAACCTACAATATCCGGGTTTAGCTAACCTCCCCAGCCATTTAGAGTTTGATAAAAACAAGTTGGTTGGTAAAGTTAATGGTGTCATTGAACGTGAATGGGTGGCGCTGCAAGTTAACGAACTGCTAGTTGTGGAATACTACTCCCGACAAGCGTAACGAACTCCCGCCGCCAACTGCCTTAGCAGCACGGCGCGGGCTTCTCCGATTTATTTATCACTGGCATATTTTTATCTTGAGGTCTTCATCAGCAACGACCTCAAAATATTTACAGGGCGGTTGCCTACCTGATGATGAAAATAATGCCGCTTATTGGCAATTGTGTGATCATCCTTTGCCAATTTAGCGGCTTGTATAGAAAATCCTCGTAAAGTAATAGCAATTCAAAATTCAAACGACCCTACGGTAAGGCTTCTCTACGAGACGCTACCGCGTAGCTTGCTTCCCCGGAGGGGTACGCCAACAAAATTCAAAATTAAGAATCAAGACAGGACAAGGGTTTGGGGCTGTATATCTGTCGCATTCTTTTTTCAAATTGGTATAAATTATCTTAATATTTCTGCACCAAGAGCGATAGCTCATCAGCTACCTTGGGTGGAACGCTATCATCTGCATGATTTTTTTATCTACAGATATTTTAACAAGTACAGCATGGTGTAGATAAACATGATGTATTCATTTTAAATTTTTGTGGTGCAGCTTTTCCTGAAGATATTCCACTTTGCGATACTAGTGTTACGACGGCATTTTTTGAGGGAAAGATATATCTAGCTAATTTCCCAGAAACTACCAAACCCTGAAAATTACTTTGGGCTATATATGTGAGTAAAATCCTATGAAAAAAGCTGTGCAGTGGCTGATTAGTAGAAAAAGGTTATTCAGTAGCCAGCTTGTTGTTGTAACTGCGATCGCCTATATATTTAGTATCGGTTGTCATAATAATATCTCTAGTAACAATCAATCTCTTGTAAATAAAACCTCATCCCAGAAAGCCACAGACGATATTAGGGTAGTAAGAAGGACGAGGGAAAGACAAGGTACAGTTTATGATAATACCTCTTTATCATCTGCCAATAAAAATGATTTACCTAAACTAAAAATCGGCGTACTATCTACCCAAAATTTCACAGAACAACAGCAAATCATCAAGCCCCTGAATGATTACTTGGAAACATCTCTGGGACGACAAGTCGATTTTTTCATAGCTAAAGATCACGAAGAAATTATAGAATGGTTGACTCAAGACAAACTAGACCTGGCTTATTTAGGTTCTGTAGCTTATCTTGAGGCAGTAGATAGGGGTGCAGAAATTCAACCATTAGTGACTTCCATCGATAAACATACGGGCCAACCTTGGTATCGAGCTTGTATTATTGTCAAAGCTGATAGTTCTATCAAAACCTTAAAAGACCTCAAAGGCAAGCGCGTTGCTTTTGTAGATAAATCATCTACCTCTGGATATCTCATGCCACTAGCCGCGCTTAGTAAACAAAGTATTGATCCTCAAAAGGACTTTAGAACCGTCATCTATGTCGGCAACCATAGCAAAAGTATAGCAGCATTAGAAAATGGCTCTGTCGATGCAGCTGCAACTAATGTTTCTTCTTACATCACCTTCAAAAACAGTCGTAAGCTCACACCACAAGACTATAGATTAATTTGGGAATCTGCACCCATCCCTAATTTTCCCATAGTAATATCCCAAAAATTGGCGCCAGAATTGATCCAACAGCTAAAGCAAGTTTTTATTAGTACCCCAGAAGGGATGAAAGATATTTTAGGAGCTGAATCAGCCGGTTATACTCTTGTCAGCCCAGACCACTATGCTCCTATTCAACAACTCCGTCAAGAACTCAACTTAATATCCATCCCGAAAAAATGAAAATCTCCACCAAGCTTCTCACAGGTTCTACTATATCTGTCGGACTCGTAGTGGCTATTCTTATCGGCAATACTGTAGTTGTGCAGCAAATTAGGCAGAATGTCCGCGAAAAAAGTTACCAAACTACTCAAACTATAAAGGCCGTTTTAGAAACAAACAATACCTTAAAGTCGGAAATAATTGTCCTCAAAGATATTGTTTTATTCAAAACTAAAAGCACAAGTACAGAAATACTGCACGCCGAATTCCTTGATTCCTTAAATCAAGTAGAACAGTTAATGCCAAACTCACCAGAAATTGCTCTAATTCGTCGGCGGCATCAGTTGCTTGACAATATGGCAGTACAACTAACCCAACGTAGTGCTAGTCCAACATATCTAGAAGATTCTCAGCAGTATTTTAGAGCAATTAATTCTTTTAATCAAGATATTCAGTTATTTCTGGAACAGATAATTCAACGTGCTTATCAAGAGCGAATTTTATTAGAGCAAGACTTACAAAACCTCTACCAAGTACAGAGAATCATCTCTATAGTGGTTGTGGCAATAATTTTAATGCTATTGATTGGGAAATTTATCCTCATTTGGCAACCAACAATCAAATCTATACAAAATTTACAGTTAGGTACGGCAGAAATTGCAGCAGGTAACTTCGATTATCGCTTAAACATCCACACAGGTGATGAAATTGAAGACCTAGCACAATCATTTAATGATATGGCAGGTAAGTTATCCCAATCGCGGGAAACCTTGATGAAAAATACTGAGTTAACTAACATGAATCAGCGTTTGGAATTAGAAATTGCCGAACGCAAACAAGCTGAATTAGAATTGCAAAAAGCTTTACAGGAACTACAGCAAACTCAAGCCCAACTGATTCAAACTGAGAAAATGTCTAGCTTAGGTCAGCTAGTAGCTGGAGTAGCTCATGAAATTAATAATCCAGTTAGTTTTATCTATGGCAATATTATTCATGCCAATGAATATACAGAAAAACTTTTAGAATTAATCCATCTCTATCAACAAGAGTTAAGCAATCCGAGTGCAGTAATTCAAGAAAAAATTGCAGAAATAGACCTAGAATTCTTACAAGAAGACCTTCCTAAAATCCTCAGTTCAATGAAAATGGGGTCTCAAAGAATTCAACAAATTGTTTTATCCTTACGCAATTTTTCTCGACTGGATGAAGCAGAGATGAAAGAGGTAGATATTCATGAAGGAATTGAAAGTACTCTGCTGATTTTACAGAATCGATTTAAGGCTAAATCGCAATCTTATAATATTAAAATTATTAGGGAATATGGACAGCTACCTTTAGTGGAGTGCCATGCAGGACAGTTAAATCAGGTATTTATGAATATTATTAATAATGCCGTTGATGCTTTAGAAGGGTCAGTGGTTAGTGGTCAGTGGTCAATTGTAAATGGTAAAACAACGAATAATGAACGACTGACAACTAACGGCCCCCAAATTACAATTCGTACTGAAATAAATCATAATAACCGGGTGGTAATTAGAATCGCTGATAACGGCCCAGGTATTACTCAACAGGTGATGCCAAAGCTGTTTGACCCGTTTTTCACAACCAAGCCTGTTGGTCAAGGTACGGGTTTGGGTTTATCAATTAGTTACCAAATTGTGGTTGAAAAACATTCTGGAGTCCTACGGTGTGAGTCTGAAATAGGCAAAGGAACAGAATTTTGGATTGAAATTCCTTTACGTCAGGTACAACCTGAGAAATTAGAACACGGTTTCAGTGCAATGCTAACTAGAGAAGTTTAAAACTTTCTCCCCAAGGATAATGGGTTCATAATTATGAATACTGTTAACACTACAGCCTGTACATTTTAAAAACTGCCCTTGGATGAAGAAATTCCCAGAGCAGTAATAAATCAATTCAGGTTTCAAATTTGATAATTTAAACCTCTTCTGGTTCCAGTTGAGCTACTGTAACCGCATTGACAGCAAAGGCAAATACCAACGGCATAGGACACCGGAGTACAAAAGTTGAAACAACCGCTAAAACTGTGCTAACTACGGCTGATATAGACCATAATCTTTCATCAAATGTTAATCCTTTTTCGGCTTTAATTCCTCTAAGGACATGATTAGGAATGGGTTCGGGCATGACGCATCCAGGAGGAAAAGCCCAATAGTGGTTTCTCCTTTCTTCAAATAATTCTGTCCAGCCGTTTTCTTGGCACCATGCTTCGATCCATTCAATAGAGTAGTGTGTCATAATTGCTGTTACTTATTCGGCTTGTTGAATTTGTTGACGTGGTAAAAATAAAGTTTGAGAGAATATATAGCTAGCTAACAGTTCATTAAGGAATTACGATTAAGAGTACTTATAGGAGCTGATTAAGCATCAGAAACATATAATAGTATTCATGCTCATTTCATTGCCTAACGCTCACCTTAATTAATAGACTAACAGTCAATTTTTCCTGGTAAACATAAAAGACAATAAACTTTACCTACAAAAAAACAAAGTAAACAAATGTAAATTGAATAGCAAGCATATACCTCCTCAATGCAAGCAATGAACTCTGGTTTGTCGAAACTCATTGCCTAATCACTAATAAAATTTATATCGCAAAAATCGCCAGCAAAAATCAAGAATTGTAAATAAAAAAATCCTTGATTCAGTTGAGCATTGACTCAATATTTTATATATCTTCTTCCAGTCCTAATTTAGCTAGTACCTCAGGTTATATCTGGTTAACTATCTGTCAGCTTTTAGTCATAAATTTCTGGATATAGGCGGCTAACATCAGCCTTTTGTGACAAAATGTTAAGCAGTAGGTGATTAAAAACAGCTAGAAAATGGGGGAAGAGCTGCAAGTGGTCATAAAAAATGCCGTAGTTGTAAATGCAATCATCAAAAAGTTTTACTGGCAAACAATAACTTTAATTTTGGGGATAGTTGTACTGTGCTTTCCCTACCCAGCTATAGCCGACTGGACTCATCCTCTATCATTTAGTAATGCCGAATTATCTAGGCACAACTTTGCTGGTGAAAGTTTGCAAGCTGCTGAGTTTTCTAACGCCAATCTGGAAATGACTAACTTTGTCGGTGCTGACTTACGTGGTGCAGTCTTAAGTGCTTCCGTGATGACACAAGCAAATCTCCAGGGAGCAGATTTAACGAATGCGATGGTTGATCAGGTAAACTTAACAGGGGCTAATTTAAGTGATGTCGTTCTTAAAGAAGCTCTTTTACTCCGTGCCATATTCGCTAACGTGAACATAGAAGGCGCAGATTTTACGGATGCAATTTTGGATAAAGCACAAATTAAAGAACTTTGTACCAAAGCTAGCGGAGTAAATACAAAAACTGGTGTAAAAACTCGTGATTCTTTGGGATGTCAATGAAGCGTGTAGGTGTAATTGGTGGCGGACAGCTGGCCTGGATGATGGGAGGCGCAGCGAATAAATTAGGGGTTGAATTGATAGTGCAGACTCCTAGCAGTAATGATCCTGCCGTATCTATTGCTCAGGATATTGTTTTGGCAAATATTGATGATGCTTATGCTACAGAGATTTTAGCTCAGAAGAGTGATGTTATCACATTTGAAAACGAATTCGTCAATCTAGAGGCTTTATCTTTATTAGAAATTCAAGGTGTTTGTTTCCGTCCAAAGTTAGACGCTTTGTCACCTCTATTAGATAAATATCATCAACGTTGTTATTTAAAAGATTTAGGTTTACCTGTTCCGCAATTTTATGCACTAGAAAACCAAGAAAATCTGATATCTAAAATAGATGGTTTGGGTTTTCCCTTAGTGTTGAAATCTCGCCGCCACGGTTATGACGGACAAGGTACTTTTATCATTCGTGATTTAGCGACGTTAGAAGAGAAAATAGACTTAAATAACAAGACAAACACTACATATTTAATAGAAGAATTTATCCCCTTTGAACGGGAACTAGCTGTAATTGCTGCCCGTTCTGTAGATGGAGAAATTGTCATCTATCCTGTAGTAGAAACACAGCAAGAACAACAAGTATGTAGACGAGTCATAGCACCTGCTCATATTACACCCAATCAAGCCGCAGCAGCAGAAGCGATCGCCTCTACACTATTAAATAGTCTGGAAGTGGTTGGTGTGTTTGGGATCGAGTTATTTCTCACCGCCGATGGTCGAGTCTTAGTCAATGAAATCGCCCCCCGTACCCACAACTCTGGTCATTTTTCTCTAGATGCGTGTGCAACATCCCAATTTGAGCAACACCTGAGAGCCGTTTGTGGACTACCGTTAGGAAACCCATCATTGCAATGCGCTGGTGCAGTTATGGTCAACCTGTTAGGCTATGAAAACTCCCAAAGTGATTACCAAAGCCAGCGCCAACAACTAGCGGCCATTCCCCAAGCTCACGTTTATTGGTACGGCAAAACAGAATCTCGCCCAGGGCGAAAACTCGGACACGTCACAGTTTTGTTAAATAATCATAACCAAACCACCGCCCAGGAACTCGCTCAAACCGTAGAATCCATCTGGTATCCCAGTTAGGAAAGCAAAGAGAGAAATTTTTGTATTTTGAATTGGTAGAACCTGTTTTTGAAAGCTATAATGAGTGAGTTGCACTGCGACGTTGGTGACTGCCATCAAGTTTTTTGATCTATGTCTTTAAGAAAAAGGGAACCAAACGTCTCTCGTGGCAGTATACCGGGCTTGTACCCGGAAACTTTAAACGAGGAAAATCGGTACCCACCTGGTTTAACCAGGTCATAAACTTAGGTAAAACGGCGTTGCGGTGAACTCAAAATCTTTGGCTCCCAAAGTTTAGTTAAAACTCTGGGAGCTTTAATTATTTATTAGGAAAATTTATAAACCATATAAGTAATTTTTAAGTAAAAATAAATAATCTTATTGATGGCAGAATTTAAAGCTTGTCAACACAGATGCAACAAATTCAACCAACATTTAGAGCGTTAGGGGCTACTTTCACCTGCTGATGAATATAGCATTCTGTATAACTTGATGCGAATTTGGCGATCATTCAGAGTTAAGATCACAAACATCAAAGTTAAATTGTGGTTAAAGATACAAAACCTTGTCAAAACAACAACTTGCCAATCCTGTGTTTCCAGCCTCAGTGTTTCGATTAGACAATGGTTTAACATTTATTCATCAAGAAATCCCCACCACGCCCGTAGTTGTGGCTGATGTTTGGGTGAGAGCTGGAGCAATTCGTGAGCCAGAACCTTGGTTTGGAATGGCACACTTTCTAGAACACATGATTTTTAAAGGCACGGCGACCTTACCCCCAGGAACTTTCGACCATCAGATTGAGAACAGAGGTGGAGTCAGTAATGCAGCTACCAGCTACGATTATGCTAATTACTCTTTGACTACAGCCGCGCCTTACTTGGGAGATACCCTACCTTACTTGGCAGATTTACTATTGAATGCGGCAATCCCAGATGATGAGTTTAGCCGAGAGCGAGATGTAGTGCTAGAAGAAATTCGGGCTTGCTATGATGATCCTGACTGGGTAGGATTTCAGTGTTTGTCGCAAAGCATCTACCAAGACCATCCTTATGGGCGTTCAGTTCTGGGTACCGAGGAAGAACTGATGCAGCAATCACCAGAGGCTATGCGCCGTTTTCATCGCGCTCACTACCAACCGGAAAATATGACAGTAGTGATTGCTGGAGGTATAGCCCAACAACCAGCCTGGGAACTGGTAAACCGTTCATTTGAGAATTTTTCTGAGCCTGTTGAATGTCCAAAAATCAACCCAAAACCCAAGCCAATAATTAAGGGAATTCAACGTCAAGAATTGAGTTTACCACGCATAGAGCAAGCCCGATTGTTGATGGCATGGGTTGTACCAGGAGTGGAAAAACTGCGTACAGCCTACGGCTTAGATTTGTTGTCAGTGGTATTAGCAGAAGGGCGGACTTCTCGCCTAGTCAGGGATTTGCGAGAAGAACTACAATTAGTCCAAGGAATTTGTAGTAATTTTTCTCTGCAATGTGAATCGAGCTTGTTTACAGTTACTGCTTGGTTGGAACCGGAAAACCTAGAACAAGTCGAGGATTTAATTCTGAGTCATTTAGATGATATCCAAACCAGTGGTGTTACCGAACAAGAAATAGCTCGTACCCGCAGACTTTTATGCAACGAGTACGCCTTCTCTACAGAAACCCCCAACCAGCTGACAGGGCTTTATGGCTACTACAACACCATCGCTCAAGCAGAATTAGCAGTCACATATCCACACCAAATTCAATCATTTGATACACAAGAACTGCAACAATTAGCTAAACAGCATCTTTCTCCCCAGAATTACGCTGTTACCATCCTTAAACCTCTGTAGTCGAAAGTCCACAGTCCAGAGTCCACAGTAAGAAACCAATGACTATTGACTATTGACTATTGACAAATGACTATTGACTAATAACAAATGACCCAAACCGTGAAACCATCCCTCGCTCAATCTCCTATTCATCGCACTGTACTGGACAATGGCATTGTCTTGCTGGTAGCAGAAAATCCAGCCGCAGATATTATTGCTGGGCGAATTTTTATCCGTGCTGGTAGTTGCTACGAAAAGCGAGAACAGGCGGGGTTAGCCCATTTGCTGGCTGCTTTGATGACTAAGGGATGTGAGGGACTTTCCAGTTTGGAAATAGCCGAACAAGTAGAGTCTGTGGGCGCAAGTTTGAGTGCAGATACTTCTACTGATTACTTTCTTGTGTCATTGAAGACGGTAACATCGGATTTTCCCGAAATCTTAGCATTAGCGGGGCGGATATTGCGATCGCCTACATTCCCCGAAACTCAAATTGAACTAGAACGACGTTTAGCACTCCAAGACATTCGCTCCCAAAAAGAACAGCCTTTCACCCTGGCCTTTGAGCAAATGCGGCAGGTAATGTATCAAAATCATCCCTACGCCATGTCAGTATTAGGAGATGAGACAACCCTGAACAGCATCACCAGGGCAGATTTAGTAGAGTATCACCAAACTTATTTCCGTCCAGATAATTTAGTCATTAGTGTTGCTGGTCGCATCACCCTACAAGAAGTAGTAGCCTTAGTAGAACAAGTATTCGGTGATTGGCAAACACCAAGTGTAGCCCCAGCAGTAGTTAATTTACCAAAAATCTCAGTTAACCCCCAACACCGCTTAAAGCCTGTACAAACACAGCAATCTATCGTCATGTTGGGTTATTTAGGCCCATCAGTAAGTTCTCCTGATTATGCCTCCCTCAAATTACTTTCTACTTATTTAGGTAACGGTCTTTCTAGCCGCTTGTTCGTAGAATTGCGAGAAAAGCGGGGGTTAGCCTATGAAGTCTCAGCATTCTACCCCACGAGACTTTATCCAGCATCATTTGTAGTCTACATGGGTACAGCGCCAGAAAATACCAGCATCGCCTTAGAAGGATTACGGACAGAAGTAGAGCTACTCTGTAGCAAAGAAGTATCTACAACCAACTTACAGGCTGCTAAAAACAAAATATTGGGACAATATGCCTTAGGTAAACAAACTAACGGACAAATTGCTCAAATCTACGGTTGGTATGAAATTTTGGGTTTAGGAATTGACTTTGACAGAGAATTTCAAGAACTAATTGCTGCTGTGACTGCTCAAGACGCTTTAACATCGGCACAGCAGTATTTACAGCAACCCTATGTGTCTTTAGTCGGGCAAGAAGAGGCAATTAATCGAGCAATTAATTAAGTAGATATTGAGCTGAGATGTAACTAGAAACCTGTGAGCTACAGTGACAAACATCTCGGCTGATTACCCTAAAAGATTTCTGAGTCCTTAGCCTTATACCAATTCAATTAATGATTGCAACACATCCTTGGATGAAGACGCGATTCATCGCGTCTCTACAGATGGTTTATTTGTCGCATTCTTTTTTCAAATTGGTATTAATCCCTTCATTACTCACCACTCATTACTTAAAAAAGACTACTCAATTAACTCACACGGCAGTAATATTAGCATCAGAAGATTCTGAGAGCAATTTCTATGAAAGGCTGCTTGAGAGCAACTATCAGTTACTTAAAACCACAAAAGGCATTTTGCTATTTCAGCACAAGCAAGTTTTATTGGCTACTTATGTTATCCTCTACAACTATGTTTGTTGACTCGCTGGCTGTAGTAGCGATCGCCACACCACAACAAATTGCCCAACAAGTTGTCATCAACCGGCCTACCCTTAAGATTGGTAGTCAAGGTGAACGTGTCTCGGAACTTCAAGCGGCGCTGAGGCTTTTGGGCTTTTACTCAGGTGCAATCGATGGAGTCTACAACGAGAATACGGCCAATGCTGTGTCTGGGTTCAAACAAGCAGCTGGCTTAACTCCAGATGGTATTGTCGATGCTATTACTTGGCAAAGGTTGTTTCCTAGTCAAGCAATAGGTACGCCAGTCACCTCTGTACCAAACTCAACACCCAATCCACCAGCCAGTTCAACCACTGGTTTCCCTGTCCCCACCCAACCTGTTACCACTCCCACTGTTAACCCCAGACCAACAACACCCAATCCACCAGCTAACACCAGACCTGAACCTAGACTGGCTAATCCTAGACCTACGCCTCCCAGACCAACAACGCCAACCCCAAGACAACAAACCCCTCAAAGACCATCTTCCACCCCACGTTTCGCCCCTACACCATCTGCTCAAAGAATTTCTGGTATACAATACACCTCCGAAGGCTGGCCGATTTTGCGTGTAGGAATGAAGAATTCCGAAGTTACCAAGCTACAGCAAAGATTGAGTCAGCTTGGTTTTTTAAAGGGTGGTGTGGATGGATACTTTGGGGTTCAGACTGAGGAAGCGCTCAAAGCTGCTCAAAGACGCTATGGTATAGAACCTGACGGCGTGGCTGGTGGTGCTACTTGGGAGGCGTTATTGCGGCGCTCATCTTCTCAAGGACGATAGACTGAAACAAGTTAGCAGTAGTGTGGTATTGAGCAGAGTTTTGAATCCTCAATGGCTATCTTGACTCGGCGTTGATTTCGTTCCTGACAACGAGAACAACGAAAATTAGTTTTATGTAATTCTTCTTCCAGTGATTGCTGATTTTTGCCAAACAACAACTAATGAAACACTTTTTATTGACATGGTTGGCTACTGCGGTAGCTTTGCTAATTACTGCCCATATTGTCCCTGGATTCGTTGTTAAGAGTTTTGTCGCGGCTCTAGTTGCCGTGATAGTGATTGGGTTAGTCAATGCTTTAGTCAGACCAATTCTCAGCATTTTGTCATTTCCCGTTACCTTACTGACTTTTGGCTTGTTCACATTTGTCATCAATGCTTTAACCCTATGGTTAGCCAGCGCCCTCACACCTGGTTCTGGTTTCCAGATTGAAGGCTTTGTCGCTGCTTTCTTGGGATCAATTGTGCTGTCTATTGTTTCCAGCCTCATTAATTATCTTCTGCGAGCAGTCGAATAAAGGTCATTAATGCCAGATTGATTTTGTGTTCGTAGTGAGCGATAAATTGGTCTGTGAAGTAATTTTTCAGGGTGAGTGCCACTTACTACGAACTTTAGCTTGATGATAATAATCATGCTTGAGCAACTGCGATCGCCACTACTCCCGGTTGTCCCGGTAGGCGAAAAATCCTTTTAGGAACCAACAACTTCACCCCCGACTCCTGTTTTTGATGGGCTGAAGCTGCAAGAATAGCCGCCGCCTCGGCAACACTAGGAGTTCCCACTTTTTCGGCAATCACTCCGCTAGGGTTGGGAACGGCGACATTAGCCAGCATTTCTGCCGGGAAAGTTTTTAACGGTAATTGCAACAATCGACAAAATTCCACTAAACCCAGTTCTGAAACTTTTGTGTCAATAGTGGCAATACCTGCAATTGTTTTTTGATCAAGTTGGTTTTCTGGAAAAATTTGGTTGATTGCTGCGGTAATTAAGTGATGAGAAATACCTGATTGACAACCAAACCCTAACCACAAATTTCCCTGAAGTAATGGTTGTTGAGTAATTTCGAGTTTCACTACTAAAGTGCTATAGGTAGAGCTTGAGACTTTTAATTTCTCAGTACTGAAAAAGTTGATATTCTATACTATTTTGGCGTTTACTAAGATACCCATAAACTGATAGTTATAATACTGTTCTCAGGAATGAAAAACTATATATTGAGCATATCTAGCACAGTAGGAAACGCCGGGGGGAGGACGAGGTAAAAGTAGAAAGTATATTTACTTCTTAATTTTTGCTTTTTTGATATCTTTAAAGCAAAAATATTTTACCTGGTCTACTTCGGTGTTTCAATTTCTTCGTATTTTCGACGATGACTACGTCAAAAAGTTTCCATCTAAATTTATATCTTTAGCTTTTCATTTCTGAGATGGTTTTTGATACCTCCTTACCTTAGTATTTAATTAAATAACGTTATTTTTACTGCTTGTCAAGATGTATATCAAGGGTTTTGAACAATAAGTAAATTTGAGTCAGAATTCCCTAAAAAATAGTAATTTATTGAAATAGATTTCTTAGTTCATTGCTCCATTTCTAAGCATCCGATTTGATTAAGTAGAACCGGGTAAACAATTAAATGTTTGTAGTGAGAACTTTAGTTATCTCAAGTCGGGAAACCCCTTCGGATACTCCTACGGAGAAGCAAGCTACAGCAGTCTACCCGGCGCTTCATACCGCACGCGTGGCTGCACTCACCGCCCATGAGACTGGATCAGGAATTGTGGGTGGCTGTCTTTAATGCGCGAATTTTGAATTTTGAATTTTGAATTTTGTAGCTTTAGCTTCCCGTAGGGTATTTTGAATTGATTCATTACTCCTGCGCCCCAGCCTGCTTGAGAATCTGGACTATACTCCTAAAGCCGTTAAACTCAGCAATCATCAAAGCTGTGTAACCACCCCGGTTTTTCAAATTTGTATCAGCCCCGCCTTCCAGTAATATTTGCACCACCTTGTTATAACCCCCAGAAGCAGCCCAGATTAAAGCTGTAGCTCCTACAGAGTCTTGGTAATTGACATTCGCACCTTTCGCCAGCAATAACTGTATTACCCCTGGATGGTTATGTTCAGTGGCTTTAATCAAGGCTGTTTTACCATCACTGGCGCGAATATTCGCATTAGCGCCGTAGTCTAACAATATCCTGACGGTTGCTGTGTGGCCTTGGGATGCGGCTAGGGTTAAAGGTGTCTCACCTAAATTATCTCCATCTGCATTTGCGCCGTATTTCAGTAGTGTTTCGACTATCTGATCATGTCCCTGTAATGCTGCTACCAATAAGGGCGTATCGCCGAGTTTGTTTTTAGTTTGGGTATTTGCGCCTTGATTCAGTAGCAGTTGTACCACATCAACGTAACCTTCTACTGTGGCAAGGTGTAGGGCAGATTCACCATCTTGGTCTTGGTGATTGACCTCAGCCCCTCTATCTAGTAAAGTTTCGGCGATCGCTCGATTTCCTGCTGCTACAGCTGCTAACAATGCTGTACCACCATCTTGGTTTTGTTGGTTAACATCAATCCCAGTAGCCAGCAGCACTTGTACCACATCCCCATGACCTGAGTCGGCTGCTAACATTAACAGGGTTTCGCCTTCTTCATCTTCAGAATTAGCGTCTGCACCACTTTGTAAAATTAACTGCACTACATCCGCTTGTCCTCGCTTCACAGCTAGTTTTAAAGCAGTATCATCATCTTTATCGGTGATATTGACATCAGCACCAGCCGCTAACAAAACCCGCGCCACTTCTACATAACCTTTCATGGCTGCTGCCATTAAAGCCGTACTACCATCTTCATTAGTAGCATTAACAGCCGCACCTCTAGAAATTAACAGATGCACAATATCAACTTGATTAGCACTAGCCGCTAACATCAAAGCCGTCAAACCATAGCGTTTTCTAGCTAAATTGACATTAGCCCCCCCATCTAAAAGCGATCGCACAATTTCCGTGTACCCTAGATTAGCAGCAAACATCAGCGCTGTAGTTCCGTCGCGATCGCATACATCCACCCCAACACCAGCAGCCAGTAGCGCACCCAATCCCTTGATATCGCCACTCTTCGCCACCTTTAGCAGCAAAACATCGTTATTAGTCATTAGTTATTAGTCAATAGTCAACAGTCAATATTATTTTCTCAGCAAGTTGCTCAACGCCCCGCTACCACTCTAAGTTGCTCCTCTTGGGTTAAGCGCAGCTATGCTCACAGGGCTTAACAATCATCTTCACACTCTGTGGCCTCAATCACCTAACTTAGAGTTATGCTAATTTTTATTAAGATTTAAGGATTGGGGAAAACACGATGAATCTGGAATTGTCTGCCTCGACTAAATATTGGCTAAACTTCTTTCACCCATTGATGATGTGGGTATTATTAGCTTTATCCCTCTATGCGGCTTACTTGGGACTACAGCTACAGCGTACCAGGAATGCTCAAGGGGAACAAAAGAAAGAACTGATTAAAGGTAGATACAATGTCAGACACTACCAAATAGGATCGATACTTTTAGCTTTGATGGTAACAGGCGCGATTGGTGGTATGGCTGTTACTTACATTAATAACGGTAAATTGTTTGTCGGACCCCACCTACTAGCGGGCTTAGGTATGACAGGTTTAATTGCATTTTCCGCAGCTCTATCTCCTTATATGCAGAAAGGGGCAAACTGGGCGCGGGTAAGTCATATTTTAATCAACTTTGTGATTTTAGGACTCTTTACTTGGCAGGCTATCACTGGTGTGCAGATTGTCCAAAGAATCCTGACTCAAGCTTAGTCATTAGTCATTAGTCAATAGTCATTAGTCATTGGTTATTGACTATTGACTATTAACTTACCGCTTTTTCTGACAATTACCAGGAAAAGGAACTCCAACAGATTGGTGAAAATCTTCTTGAACTTTGCGAGTTAGGCGGCGGGAAACTTGGCGAACAATTTGGTTGAGTAAGCGATCGCCTGTAGACTGAATTAAAGACTTAGGCAAACGCTGAATAAATCGTGGAAAGTGGAGACAAACAGTTAAATCTAATTCCCATTCAACTTTTGTAACGGTGTGTTCACCAAAATCTTCTCTTAATTGAAGCGCAGCTCGATAATCTACATCATAACCAGGTGGTTGATAATCAGGAATGGGAATTGTCCGGATGCAATAAATACCCTCTTGTGGCGGTAACAATTCCAAACCAATCTTTGGTTCGACTTCATAACCAAAAGAGCCAAAACGACCAATAGTTAGAGCATAACCATGTTCTCCTAGAGGTTGCACTTTCATTGGTTCGGCACAGCGTGTAAACCAAGAAGCGTGACAATTCAGATACTCAGCAACTTTTTGTGCTGGAGCATACATTTCCATCGAGTCGCTATAGCGACCGTAAAATTTACTTAGTGTACCAGCACTCAATCCTGTGTCTGCATCCTCAGTTTCTGGGAAATTGGGAACAACAGGCACAGTTGTTTCTGTGATATCCAAAGATTGATATTCGCCGTTTGTTGAAAGCATCAATGCGTTCCCCTCTAATTTGGCGTTTGTCTGTATTAATAATTCCCAGGCTGTATGGGTGGTTTAGCACTAAATTCCTATTTTGACCGAAACCTTATGAATCTGTCATGAACTTCATGGAATCACTACAATATACAGAGCAGTTATACATTAGTTACCCAGGATAGCGTTAATCATGAAAGCATTTGTAGCAGGGGCAACAGGTGAAACAGGTCGCCGCATCGTCCAAGAGTTGATAGCGCGAAATATTCCTGTACGTGCTTTGGTACGAGATGAACACACAGCTAGAGCTATTTTGCCTCCTGATACAGAATTAGTGGTGGGTGACGTGTTAAACCCAGCTAGTCTAACTGCGGCTTTGGGTGATAGTACAGTGGTGTTGTGTGCGACTGGCGCAAAACCAAGTTTTGACCCTACCGGGCCTTATAAAGTAGATTTTGAAGGCACTAAAAATTTAGTGGATGTGGCAAAAGCCAAGGGAATTGAAAATTTTGTCCTAGTAACTTCTTTGTGTGTATCCCAGTTTTTCCATCCATTGAACTTATTTTGGCTAATTCTGGTGTGGAAAAAACAAGCGGAAGAGTATCTGCAAAAAAGCGGACTTACTTATACGATAGTTCGTCCCGGTGGTTTGAAGAATGAGGATAACTCAGATGCGATCGTTATGCAAAGTGCTGATACTTTATTTGATGGTAGTATTCCTCGGCAGAAAGTAGCCCAAGTCTGCGTCGAGTCCTTGTTTGAGCCAGGCGCACGCAATAAAATAGTTGAAATTGTCGCTAAACCAGAAGCTAGTTCCAAAACTTTTACAGAATTATTTCAACAGTGTTAGGACTTACCCATGAACACAAAAGATCAAGGGTTTGGAAAAGGGTATAAGGGTATAGGGGTATAAATCTTTTAAACCCTTACACCCAGCCTCAACAGAAAATCTGGGTGGCGTAAGTCCTAAGTGTTAGTTAGTAGTCTATAACCAATGACTAATGACCATTTTTGAACTTTACCGGAATTGGTGCGTCTATTTTTGTTGTTAGATTAGAGAGCGAATTTGCAAGGAGTGAGAATCTGAAAGGCTTTGAACTCAAAGGGGCAGAAAAATTCATTGGCCCTATAGCCGCACTTCTCGGCTTTGTGTATTTATTTCAATGGTATATATTTGGAGAATTGCGATCGCCTTCTGATCCCATCTTTGGAAATAACTTACCACCTTTGGTAATGAAAGGCGGTGATCCCCATATTCGCGCTTTAATGCGAACCATTTCCGCCAGTGAAGCCAATGGAAACCGTCCATACTCTTTGTTATACGGTGGAAAACAGGTAACTGATCTGAGTAAGCATCCTGAAATATGCGTCACTATCGTCACAGGCCCAAATACAGGTAATTGTTCCACTGCGGCGGGAAGGTATCAAATCATTAATACTACTTGGTTTGAAATAGCCCCCCGCTATCACCCTAAACCATCACAAATGATGTTTTGGTCTTCCTATAGTTTTGAACCAGAATATCAAGATTTGGTCGTTTACCGTTGGCTAAATGATTCGCGGGTTTGGGGGGTGGATATTTCTCAACTATTGCGCCAAGGCAAAATCAATGACGTTTTGCGGCGACTCTCCCCCACTTGGACAAGTTTAGGTTATGGCATAGAGACAAATTCTATTAGTCGTTCTCTGCCTAGAATTTATCAGAAAATGTTGCAAGAAGAATTAACAACGACTAGTCAATAGTCATTGGTCATCACTCGGAACTGACTTGGTAAAAAATACTTTAAGTTGCTGCACAAATTCTAAGGTATTCTCAAGGTGAACATTATGTGCAGCATTACTAATGATTTTTAGTTGAGATGCTGGGGCTATCTTTGTCATCTTGATGTTGATGTCTATAAATTTTTCGTCATGTTCACCAACAAGTAAAAGTAAAGGAATTTGATTCTTTTGCAGTTTTTCCCACAAAGAAGGCTGGCTACCAGTTCCCATAAATTGTAATGATTTAACTAACTCATGGGGATGGTTTTGCAATCTACTTTCTACCATCCTCTCAAACCATGAATGATTTTTTATATTGCCAAAAATAGGCTGATTATACCAATTGAGTAAAAATGCTGTAAAATCAGTTTTTGCTAAACTTCTCCCCAATTTCCTCGCTATTTGGGCATCGCGTTTAACTCTATCTAATCGTTCTGCTTCTGTGGCTAAACCTGGGGAGGCTGACTCTAAGACTACTTGATAAAAACGTTCGGGAAAATGTAGGGCTAGATATAAACCTAATCTTCCACCCATTGAATAGCCGACTAAAAAACATTTACTGATTTCTAATTTATCTAGTAAATTAATTAAGCCTTGCGCTGTATTTGCCATTGAGTAATATTCGTCTCCACCAAACACTTGAGTTTTACCATGTCCAGGTAAGTCAAGTTTAAGATAAGAAAAATCATCACCCAGTAATTCGATAGCTGCGTCAAATTCATCAATATTCCCCATGAAACCGTGGAGTAAAAGAATCACAGGTTTATCAGTATTGCTAGTTAGGGAATAATTAAATTGGTAATTCTCTATAGTCATATGTTAAAAGAAAAGCGATCGATGGTTTATTTACAGTCTATTTTCTGTTGAGATGCTACCACTGAAGAAATTATGCGATCGCTTCCCTGATTTTCCATAAGCATCAAGCTACATTCACATCGAGTTCTGTTCTGCTGTGACGTAAGTAATGGCTAAAGGCGTTAACTCTCTTTCCAATTGAGTCATGACAGCATGATCAAAATCTGACCAGATGCGTTTTTCACCAAAGACACAAGGTTGTAGAATTCCCCATAGTTGACCATCTTGGCACAGGTGAGCATGAATCAAGGCTCGATGTCCAAAGTTCTTGCGCTCAAATTCTTTATTTACAACTTTGGGGCTTGCAGTTTCCACATCTTCAACATAAACAGAAGCCTCAGTTCTCAGTGCAGCCGCAAATAAGGGATCTTCTTCAGGTAATGATACTGGCTCTAAATTCCATTCGGAGTTTATCATATCGGGAATATCTTGATGTCGCCGCCAGCAATAAGCTACTTTACCAAGGCGAGTTTGGGGATTTCTCAGGTAAAGAAAACAGCGATCGCATCCTAATACATCTCCCACAACTGGCAATATTGCAGAAAAGACTGCATCTGGCTCAATGTGTTTATCTAAAATACTTTGTATGGTTTCTGGTAAGGCTAGGTCATTCATTAAAAAGCAGTTCCTAAACTTTCATATCTTGTCAATGACTTATAATTGAACGCATCACCCTATCGATATATATACTGTGCTAATTTTTAAGTAAATTACTTATATTGCAAAAATATAAATTTGATAGCTTTACTAAGCTAGTGTAGAAAAATTTCACCTAGACTATGCGAAAAATTATTTTGTTTATTGCTTCTAGTCTTGACGGATATATTGCCAGAGACTCAGGCGATATCGATTGGTTATTTACTGATCAAGATTACGGTTACACAGAATTTATCGCCCAAATTGACACACTAATCATGGGTAATAAGACATATCAGCAAATATTAACCTTTGGAGAATATCCTTACCAAGATCAGGAAGTCTTTGTATTTTCTAAAACATACTCAGGGGAAACAAATAATGGTGCAAAGTATATAAATAGCGATTGGGAAGATTTTATCAAAACACTACGAACATCAAATGGTCGGGACATTTGGTTAGTTGGCGGCGCACAATTGATTCATTTTTTTCTAAAACATGGTTTTATCGATGAGTTAATTCTCTCAATACATCCAATAATTTTAGGTAGTGGTATTCCCTTAATTCTCAAAGACCCAACCATAGAAACAAAACTTCAGTTGCAAGATGTGAAAAGCTTTGATACTGGATTAGTCCAAATTTTCTATAATTTAACTTACTAAAAAAAATCGATTCTCGACTTATTATAAAAGTCGGGAATCCATATAAAAACTAAGGTAAAAATCTATCTAAAGCTGCTTTAAGTTGCTCAATTTCTTCTGCTATATTGCCTTCTTTAGAAGCTCTGGCAATACATTCTGTTAAATGTTCATCGAGAACTATTCTGGCTACCTTATCTAATGCCCCCCTTACAGCAGCAATTTGTAATAGAACGTCAGGACAAGGGCTATTTTGTTGCACCATTGTTTTGATACCGCGAATGTGTCCTTCTATGCGTGACAACCGATTGACAATTCGCCGTAAAGATTCTTCGCTATGAACGTGAGCATGAACCGATTCTGCCTGCCCGTGAGTATGATGTTTGTGATCGTGTTCTGCATCATGATTGTGAGACTCTTCAACTTTTTGAGGCACAGGCAAGGATTCTTGAGCTAGTTGGTTGGATCGATTCATAGGGAATTATAGCGCTGGTAATACTTCAGATCCTAGCCTAGAGATGGTCAACCACTTCGGAGAATTGAACACCCAAAAATCTAACACTTGTTCTAGCCCTCTGCTTCCTCCTCATCCCTATTCCTTTGGTAAAACCCGAACCTCGGAAGTGGGAATCTCTACAATAGCTATGAGGTTAAATATTCAATTAACTTTAATTAAAGTTAGAGAATCAGTACTTGATTTTTGATAAGTAGGGTGGGCAATGCCCACCAAGGTCATGATAGGGTGGCATTGCCCATCCTACAGATACTCAGACTTTTTCAAATTATCAAATCCGATTCTTATAGCTAGTTGACACTTAGGCAGGAAAGTGAGGTTGTAGGGATTAGTAGGCAAATTTGTCAAAATAATTTTAAATTGGGCAAGATTTAGACTTCTAGATTAGGTTGTGAATATGCGATTTTCCAAATTATCCAGGTCTATACGCCAACTCGGTACCCATGTATTAGCAATATTTATAGGAGTTGTGTTAACGGTTAGCAGTCTGCGTGTTTTGCCATCGCAAGCCGAGCCTGCACCTAATCCTAGTACAACTGGATCTGCGCCGGAACTAGTTGCTCAAAGACAATCACCAGCAACGGCTGCTATCGGTAATAGTAGCTTTGTGACAGCAGCTGTGAATCGTGTTGGTTCAGCAGTGGTGAGGATTGATACCGAGCGTACAATTACCCGCCGGGTAGATCCATTTTTGGAAGATCCCTTTTTCCGGCGCTTTTTTGGTGAAGGCTTTCAAGGACAGTTGCCACCAGAACAAATGCGTGGTCTAGGTTCGGGATTTATCATTGATAAAAGTGGCTTAATCTTGACTAATGCCCATGTGGTAGATAAGGCCGATCGCGTGACTGTTCGCCTGAAAGATGGCCGTAGTTTTGATGGTAAGGTGCAAGGCATTGATGAAGTCACAGATTTAGCGGTGGTGAAAATCAACGCGGGTAATAGTCTACCAGTTGCACCTCTGGGTTCTTCTAATAATGTCCAAGTGGGCGACTGGGCGATCGCAGTTGGTAATCCTTTGGGCTTTGATAATACTGTGACTTTAGGTATTGTCAGCACCCTCAAGCGTTCTAGCGCCCAAGTGGGGATTACTGATAAGCGTTTAGATTTTATCCAAACTGACGCAGCCATTAACCCTGGTAACTCTGGTGGCCCTTTGTTAAATGACAAGGGTGAAGTGATTGGGATCAACACCGCCATCCGTGCTGATGCGATGGGGATTGGGTTTGCCATTCCTATTGATAAAGCTAAGGCGATCGCTACTCAATTGGAACGGGACGGTAAAGTTGCTCACCCCTATTTAGGTGTACAAATGGCAACTTTAACACCCGAATTAGCTCAACAAAATAACGTTGACCCCAATTCGGCTTTTGCAATTCCCGAAGTTAACGGTGTTTTGGTGATTCGAGTAGTACCTAACTCCCCGGCTGCTAATGCTGGTATCCGACGCGGTGACGTGATTCTGCAAGTAGATGGTCAAGCAATCACCACTGCGGAACAGTTACAAAATGTAGTGGAAAATAGCCGCCTTGGTCAAGCGCTACAAGTGAGATTGCAACGGGGTAATCAGACACAGCAGTTATCCGTACGTACTGCTGAATTGCAAAATGCTGCTTAGGGAATGATCAGGTTAATCCATGAGTATAGGGGTGTTTTTTAATACCCCTATATTTTTATTTGTTAGTGACAGCTATAAGGCAATACAGTTCGGTTAAGCCTAAAAACCTAGACTGGTGTAGGTTAGGTGGAGGAACCCAACATTCTCAAAACTTTGTTGGGTTACGCTATCGCTACACCCAACCTACTATTCTTTTTTGAATTTTGAATTGTTATGACGGCTATAGGGCTGCTATTTAATTGAATGCTATACAGAAGATTTGGACGTACAGAATTACAGATGCCGGTATTTTCTTGCGGCGGCATGAGATACCAGTATAAATGGCAAGATGTTAGTTACTCGGATATTCCGGCGGATCAGCAAGCAAATCTGGAAGCAACTATTAATCGCGCTGTTGAGGTGGGGATCAATCACATTGAAACTGCCCGTGGTTATGGTAGTTCGGAAATGCAGTTGGGGAAAATATTACCCCAATTTCCCCGCGAAAAATTAATTGTCCAAACCAAACTTGCCCCTGTTGCTGATGCGAAAGAGTTCCGCAAAACTTTTGAGCAATCATTGAGTTATCTTCAGTTAGACTACGTAGATTTACTAGGATTACATGGAATTAATACTGCTGAATTATTAGAATATAGTGTACGTCCTGGGGGCTGTTTGGATGTAGTGCGACAGTTGCAGGCAGAGGGTAAAGTCCGATTTGTCGGCTTTTCTACTCACGGTTCCACGGATGTAATTGTCCAGGCAATTAATACCAACCAATTTGATTATGTCAACCTGCACTGGTATTACATCAATCAATGGAATTGGCCAGCCATTGAAGCGGCTACCCGTCATGATATGGGGGTATTTATTATTAGCCCCACAGATAAGGGAGGTCGGCTTTATAATCCGCCGAAAAAATTAGTGGATTTATGCACCCCTTTAAGTCCGATGGTGTTTAATGATTTATTTTGTTTGAGTCATTCTCAAGTGCATACCTTGAGTTTAGGCGCAGCTAAACCCCAAGATTTTGATGAACACTTGCAGACATTGGACTTAATAAATCGGGCATCAGAGATTTTACCGCCAATTTTAGCGAGGTTGGAAGATGCAGCGATCGCCTCTTTGGGAGAAGATTGGGTAAAAACCTGGGAAACCAATTTACCTCAATGGGAACAAACCCCCGGACAAGTAAATATCCGGGTGATTTTATGGCTGTTAAATCTAGCTACTACCTACGATTTAGTAGACTATGCCAAAATGCGGTACAACTTATTGGGCAATGCTAGTCACTGGTTCCCTGGTAACAAAGCCGATAAACTCAACGAAATAGACTTGCAGCCATGCCTCAGATACAGTCCCCACGCTGATAAAATTCCCCAATTTTTAGCCAAGGCGCATCAATTATTAGCAGGTGAAGAATTGCAGCGTTTATCTCAGAGCTAAGGCCGAGGGCAGTCTCCTTCTGACTTGAAAGGTGTGTAGGGGTGTAAGGGTATGAGGGTGTAGGAAAAAGACATCTTTCCTGTTTGGCTGTGAAATCTCTTTCATTGGGACTGCCTTCTTCAATGTTGTTTTATCAACAGATATTACCGGAAGGCCAAGTTTTTGCTATGCCCTAGTGTTACATCATGTTCATCACATTGTGATAACTACGTCACAATCCATTGATACCCTGAATATTAAGCAAACATTCAGTTTGCTCCTCACACCATACCATCTCCCTCTGTTTGTTCCACACAGAGGGATTTTTCTTGGTTGGAGACTGAGTAATTTTGGTGCTGTATCAAGTCAACTTTGCCCCACCTATCAGGGAATAGAGTTTTTGTTAGTGGTCAGTGGTAAAAACGCCTAAAAACTACCCACTCTTGGGATGGGGTATTAAACCAGATCCTTTCAACAACTGACAAATAACAACTGACACGCGCAGCGCAATAAACTTTGTTTCAAACCTCTGTAAATAAATGAAAAAGTCTCTTATATTTTGACTAACTCAGCCGGAAAATTATTAACTACAGGAACTGATTCCAGTAATAATCTTGATGAATATTCCCCGGTTACATTTGTTTGATCATAATCTGCAAAAACCACTGGTCATGATGGCATCGAATATACCAGTGGCTGAAGCGATCGCGCAAATGTATCAAGCCCAAACTAGTTGTGTGCTAGTTATTGCCAAGCATGAATTAAGCGGGATTTTGACGCAAACAGATGTCTTGAGAGGAATTGCCAATCAAATGATGTTTGCAGATTTGACAGTTGGAGAACTCATGAGCCAACCTGTCATAACTGTTCATGAGACAGAGCTTGAGAATTTACCAAATATATTACAACGCTTCCATCAGCATCAAATTCGCCATTTGCCTGTGCTTGATGATCAGGGACAGGTGCAATGTGTGGTCACACTAGAAGAAGTCAAAACAGCGCAACTAGAACAAGAAGTAGTGCGACGAGAGCAAATGTCTCAGTTGCTGTTACAAAGGGATGCTCAGTATCAAACCTCGGAAGCAAAATTCAATGATATTCTCAATAGCGCAATCAGTACTTGTATCGTGAGTTTTCGAGTATTTACCAATTTTGACTGGGAATATATATATCATTCTGTAGGTTGTGAAACAGTCTTTGGTTATCCATCGCAGGAATTTTTCAGCAATAAGCACTTGTGGTTGTCACAAGTACACCCTGACGATGTAGAAACAGTAATTATGCCTGGGTTTGCAGATATATTTGCAGCCAAAACATTCGATTTTGAATACCGATTCAAGCACAAAGATGGTTCTTTGCGTTGGATTGCTGCTACCCATAGTTCTCGATACGACCCAAAAGCAGACTGTTGGGTCGTCACAGCCACTAATATTGATATTAGTGAACGCAAACAAGCAGAAGCAGCCTTACGCAAAAGTGAAGAACGATGGCAATTAGCGATCGCCGGCACTGATGAAGCCATTTGGGACTGGGATATACTGACTAATCATACCTATCGTTCAGACCGTTGGTTTGAGATGCTAGGCTATGAACGTCATGAAATGAGTAGCTTTGATGATGAATGGAGTATCCGCATTCATCCTGATGATTATGACCGAGTGATGGCTGCTCAAGCAGCTTATCTGCGTCGGGAAGTTCCATCATATTACACTGAGTATCGTCTCCGGTGCAAAAATGGTAGCTACAAATGGTTTCGTTCACGGGCTAAAGGGGTTTGGGATGAACAAGGCAACCCCATAAGATTGGTCGGTTCTTTGGGTGATATTACTGGACGTAAAAGTATTGAATTAGATTTGATACGTTCAGAAACTCAATATCGATTGCTGTTTGAGAACAATCCCAATCCCATGTGGATTTTTGATCCAGAAACTCTAAGTTTTTTGGCTGTCAATCAGGCAGCAATTTACAAATATGGCTATTCTCAAGCAGAATTTCTGTCAATGACAGTTCTAGATATTCGCCCCCGTGAAGAAGTTCCTGCTTTTTTTCGCTCCCTGAATGATTTTGACATTTTCTCTGCTGTTATTTACGTAGGTGAAGCAAAACACTGTACAAGAAACGGAACCTTAATAGATGTGGAAATTAACTCCCATCTCATCACTTGGTTGGGGAAACCAGCAAAATTTGTCCTTGCCAAAGATATTACAGAACAAAAAGTCGCACAGCATGAACTCCAAAGAATTGAGGCAGAACTGCGGGAGAGTAAACATTTTATTGAGCAAGTTATTAGTCATTCTCCCCAAATTTTATACATTTTTGACCCAATGGTCGGAAGTAATGTTTATCTCAACCGCCAGTCTGTAGATATTCTGGGTTATACACCGGAAGAAATTCAGCAACGAGGCGCTCAGTTCTTCTTGGATGTTTTGCATCCTGATGACTTACCTCTACTGGAGCGTAACCTGGAATACTGGCAAAATGCCGGCGATGGCGAAGTGCTAACGACCGAGTGTCGTATGAAACATCAAGACGGGTCTTGGCGGTGGTTAAGGTCGCGAGAGGTAGTATTTGCTAGGGATGAAAATAACCGCCCTAATAAAGTTCTGGGTACAACTCAAGATATTAGTGATAGCAAGCTGGCTGAATTAGAAATTGTCCATAGTCGGGACTTACTAGCAGGTATTTATAATGAATCTGCCGATGCTCTGTTTCTTGTAGACACTACAACACTGTTAACGACTGATTGCAATCAAAGGGCTGTGGAACTATTTGCAGCCTCTAGTAAAGCAGAACTCATTGGTATTGAAGGTCAAACTTTGCAAAAACGACAGTTTACCCATGATGAGTTAACTAGCATTGTTGCAGAAATTAATCACAGAGGATTTTGGGGTCAAGAAATTGAATACATAACCAAGCAAGGTGATTCCTTTTGGGGAAATCTAGCCATTAAACAGATTTGCGTTGCTGGTCAGGCAATAAATTTAGTCCGTGTTACAGATATTAGTCAACGTAAACTCGCAGAAATCGCCTTCTATGAGCGAGAAACGATGTTACGCAGTATTGGCGATAATTTACCTAATGGGGCAGTGTATCAAATTGTCCGCGAATTGGATGGGAGCGATCGCTTCTCCTACTTTAGTGCGGGAATTGAAAGATTAATGGAAGTGAGAGCAGAAGATGTCAGTGCAGATGCAACTCTGCTTTATCGTCAGTTATGTGCAGAAGATATTCCCGGCTTTGTGCAAGCTGTTGAGGAGTCATATCGTCATCTCTCAGTATTTGACATCCAACTACGAGTCTGCACTCCTAGTGGTATGTGGAAATGGGTTCAGTTACGTTCTACACCCCGTCGATTACCAGATGGTCGTGTAGCTTGGGACGGACTGATTGTTGATGTAACAGACATCAAGCACACGGAAGAAACACTACGCCAAAGTGAAGCACTATTGGCAGAATCCCAGCGAGTTGCTCGTCTTGGTAACTGGGATTATGATTTAGCTACCCGGAAAATAACTTGGTCACAGGGATTATTTGAGCTATTTCAGCGAGATCCTGCATTGGCAGCACCAAGCTATGAGGAAAATCTCCAACTTTACCACCCGGAGGATCAACAGAAACTACACCAAGCGGTGGAACGGGCAATATCCACAGGGGCATCTTACAAATTGATTCTGCGTGCATTCAAGGCCGATGGCTCTATGATTTACGTTGAAGGCCTTGGACACGCACAGTTTAATCCACAAGGACAAGTAATTGGTCTGTACGGAACGGCTCAAGACATCACCAACCGCAAACAAGCCCAAGAAGCTTTAACTAAAAGTGAAGAACAATTACGACTGACCCTAGAATATACCCACATTGGTAATTGGGACTGGAATCTTCACACTAATGAAGTCATCTGGAACTATAACCACTATCGTTTGTTAGGGTTAGATCCAGAAACATCAACAGCAAGTTATCAAGCGTGGCGTGAAGTTGTTCACCCAGATGACATTAACCGCGTTGAGCAGAGTGTGGCTAATGCTCTAGAACAGCATAGCAATTTTGAAGCAGAATATCGGGTGATTCGTCCTGATGGCAGTGTGCTTTGGCTGGCGGGGAAAGGACACGGAATTTATGATGAAACAGGCAACCCTGTAAGAATGTTGGGTGTGATCATAGATATTAATGACCGCAAACAAACAGAACAAACACTGCGAGAGAAAGAGCATTTTTTAAGCAGTATCTATGATGGCGTTGGCAATTGTATTTTTGTTGTGGATGTTGTAGATGATGATTTTCGTTTTATGGGTTTAAACCCGGCTCATGAGCAACTAACAGGCTTTCGCTCTCATGAATTGCAAGGCAAAACCCCAGAGCAGGTACTGTCGCCCATTTTAGCGGCATCTGTGCGGCAGCATTATCAGGATTGTGTAGAGGCAGGAGCAACTATTACTTATGAAGAAAACTTCTATCTCAAAAATCAGGATACTTGGTGGATTACTAACCTGACTCCTTTAAGAGATGAAAACTTAAATATTTATCGCATTATCGGCAGTAGCATCAATATTACCGAACAAAAACGCGCCCAACAAATGCTAGAGTTACAAGCTGTCGTCACTCGTAATATAGCAGAGGGATTATGCTTAGTCCGCGCTAGTGATGGCATGATTGTCTATACTAACCCCAAATTTGCCCAAATATTTGGTTATGAAGTTAGTGAATTAATTGGTCAGCATATCTCCATTATTAATTATGAAGATGAGCATACCAGCGCGACAGAAATTTATGAGGCGATCGCTGCTGCTGCTATGCTACACGGTGAAACTATCTATGACGTCCAAAATGTCAAAAAAGATGGTACTCCTTTCTGGTGTCGAGCGACAGCATCTGTTTTTGAACATCCTGAATATGGCACCGTTTTTGTCGCTGTCCAACAAGATATCACCGAGCAGAAACAAGCAGAGGAGAAAATTAAGGCATCTCTCAAGGAAAAAGAAGTCTTACTGCAAGAAATTCACCATCGGGTGAAAAACAATTTAGGAATCGTTAGCAGTTTGTTACAGATGCAATGTAGACGTACTCAAGACCCTCAAGCTAACGCTATCCTGCGAGATAGCCAAAACCGCATCGCTTCAATTGCTTTGGCACATGAAAAACTTTACCGTTCTAATGATTTAGCTAATATAGATTTTGCCCAATACATCCCGGATTTAACAACGCACCTATTTGACTCTTATAATGTTAAATCCAGCTGTATTCAACTGAGTATTCAAGTTGAAGAGACTAGCTTAGACCTGGAAACCGCCATTCCCTGCGGTTTAATTATCAATGAACTGGTATCTAATGCCTTGAAATACGCTTTTCCCGATAATCGGGAAGGTGAAGTTCAAGTTCGTTTATACCAACAAAGCGATCGCACATTGACACTTATTGTTCGAGATAATGGTATTGGCTTACCTGTGGAATTCGATAGCAAAAAGACCAAAACACTTGGTATAACTCTTGTTCAAGGTTTAGTCAAGCAGTTAAGAGGCAAATTAGAAATTCAGAGTCAGTCAGGAACTGAATTTAAAATTTCTTTTAAGACAGGTAGGGTATAAGCATGATTAGCATCTGTTCACAGACCAATAAAATCCAAGCGGTCAGAGTGCTGATTGTGGAAGATGAATATATCTTGGCGATTAACTTACAAGAAAGTTTAGAGTCTTTAGGATATACAGTTGTAGATATTGCAGATTCCGCAGAGTTAGCCATAGATAAAGCGACAGAACTACAGCCAAACTTAATTTTGATGGATATCAGGCTACGAGGTGAAGAAGATGGTATCCATGCAGCCGCAAAAATCTGGCAGAATCTACAAATTCCCATCATATATGTGACAGGACATTCTGATAAAAGCACTGTCGAACGAGCAACACTCACATCCCCTTTTGGCTACATCCTCAAACCCATCAGAGAGAAAGAACTCTACGTCGCTATTCAAACAGCTCTCAACCGCTATGAACGTGAGCAATTTTTGAGTTCCGTGCTGCGATTTATGGGAGATGGTGTACTAGTGGTTGATTCTCAGCTGCACATCAAGTATATGAATCCAGTTGCAGAAGCACTTACCGGTTGGCAATTTGATGATGCACAAGACAGAAATTTAACCGAAGTTGTCCAGTTAATTGATGAACAAACTCTCAATTCTATTCAAAATCCTATCATCTCGGCTATTCAAAAACAAACAACGGTTTATTTAGGCGATGGCGTTTCGCCGACAGTCGGTCATCGCATTATGTTAATTACCAAAGATGGCACAATGATCCCAGTTGCTGATAGTGCTACACCCCTACGCAACAACAACGGTGACATTACTGGCGCAGTCATGGTTTTTCGGGATGACACTCAACGCCGACTTACAGAAGAACGCAATCTCTCTGCTGAACGTAATCGACAACTGGAAATTCAAATGGCAGAAATGCAGCGCTTTAACCAGTTGAAAGAAGATTTTTTAGCATCTACCTCTAATGAAATGAGAACGCCATTATCAAATATCAAAATGGCCATTTCCATGCTAGAGAATGTCATGAATCAGCAGGGTCTTTTGAAATCAGCTACTGCTTCTACTTCTGCATCCGTGTCTCGTTACCTGGGTATTTTACGTTATGAGTGCGAACGAGAGTTAACTTTGGTAGATGATTTAATTAATATGCGAATAATTGATACAGAAGGCTATCCTTTAGATATCACTTATATTCATCTCCAATCTTTGCTATCCGAGATTATTAACAGTTTTCAGGAAATTGCCCAAGCGCAAAAACAGATTTTACAAGTTAATATTTCTGATGATTTACCAGCTTTAGTTTCTGACAAAAGTATTCTCAGTCAAATCATCTCAGAACTCCTCATGAATGCTTGTAAATATACTCCTCCCGGTGAACGCATTACCGTAACTGTACATTTTGAACAGAACCAAAAAAGCTTAATACCAGAAGATGCTCAATCTGGTTTATACAGAGCTTCTTCATCTCCTTATTTTCAAATTATAATTAACAACTCTGGAGTAGAAATTCCTTCAACAGAACAATCTCGTATTTTTGAGCCTTTCTACCGATTTACATACAATAAAACAATAGAAAAATTATCCGTGTTTGACCAATCTTACCAAATTCCTCAAAGTGATTATCAACGGACTAGCGGTACAGGTTTGGGACTATCACTAGTAAAAAAACTAGTACAGTGTATTCAAGGTACAGTTGAAGTTACGAGTGGTCATGGCTTAACTACTTTTATAGTTCAATTGCCATTGAGCTTATCAGCGAGTTATTCCGGATAAGTAAACTATTTTTTACTATGATTTGCTCATGATCATGTTTTTTGAAAAACTGCTGAATATCTATAGGAAGCTAATGCACATCTAAATTTCATAACTACTAATAAGGACTGTTGACTGTCAACAGTCATAGCTGAAATTGATAAAAATCCTATTTCCCTGCTTGTATTGAGATATACATTTTTGATGCACTCAAAGTATTATTTATCTATCTATTGGTGGAATTGGAAATAAGGCTATAAATACTAAATAAGTAAATATTCCGATCACCTGACGAAATTAAAATCTAAATCTTCCCATTGCTACAATGCAAGGGGAGATTTTTTATGATTAAAATCTCGTGCAGAAATACACAAATTAGAATTATCTATCTTTAGGAGGAATTAAATTAAAGCAAATAAATACTAAATAACTAATAGCCCGATTGCCCAACCGGGCTTTAGCTCCATACTCCCCCCATGTTTTACCTGGCAAGGGGGGATTTATTACACAAAATTCAACCTATTCTCGTTAAACTTTGAATTACCAGTTACCTTGGATTTAGCATAGCCCAACTGATTATGGATTACAGTAAACACATTGAGATGGATCTGCAAATTCTATGCCATTAGGAAATAGTTTATCTTGTCTAAAACCACATTTTTTACACTGATAAATTGCTCTTAGTGTTAGGGTTGTTGGAGTATGACAAAGCTCACAAGGTAATCCCTTAATTCTTTCAGTAGTTTCAAATCCAGGGGTATGACATTGGGGACAGCAACTGCTTATTTTTTGAAGTAAATTATGAGTCGCTTTTTCAATGTTTTTCATGCGAGTAGGATTGTAAATGGCCCGCATATCCGTCTCAAGATTTATTTTACTATTGGGTGACTTTTCCAGACCAAAATTGATTGCTTCGATCAACGCTGTTTCTTGTGTAATCCCTTTAATAATCTCATGACATTTCTTTTCTGAGTTTTCAAACCAAACAACTAAACCATGTTCTGGAAAACCAACTTTCTTAGCGAAAGTATATGCCTCATCTAAACTCTCTACAGCTTGGTGGTTAAAGTTTGTATATGTAGAAAACTCTTCACCAATAATTTCTATATCATTGATTTTATCTAACAAAATAATTATTTCTCTATTAGAGTAAATGTAGGGTACTAATGGATGGGGGGCAAAACTACCTTCGCTAGCGATCGCTAAATTTTCTCCAGTCAATTCTAAGACTTTCTCTGCTTTTAATCTCGCTGCGGCAATTTGGGTTCCTGGGCGTTTAACTTCTCTGGTGAATGTGCCAAAAATATCTGTATTAAAATCCGGTGGTACTATCACCTTAATACCTAACTCTTGTTCTAATAATGGTGCAATTACCTTTTCCTTTTGGTGCATTGTCGCCAACACAGCCAGGCGATTTCTAAATAATTGCTGGTAGTTCATTTAGTTAATTCTATAACAGTTTATTATTCTAAATTTATACAATAAATTTGCTTATTTGGATTGCTTGATAATTTATAAAATTGTCTTCCCTATAAGATGCTACGCCAACGAACCGAAGTCAGATATAGCAAAAACTATGCTAATTAGCATAGTTTTTGTGTTGACAGTTAACTGTCAACGAACCTCATGAGGATTGTGCAGTTTAGAGATGTAATTAACACCCAGCCTGTGTGACTACGGCTATATGGTAGAGGAATGATAATACATTTGTATTGTCTGACTGACGGCAAAAATGACACAAATCTTTGATGAGAGTGCTTGCTTCTTAATGGTCGTCTATGGTAGGTTTTTTATCACTTAATACTATAAGCCTATCGATTTACCGTAGTTTATGGCAATGCTATTGAGGAAATTACCGTAACCCTAAGTGCTGGAGATAAAAGAGAGTGATGGCTTTTGGCAAAAGCTAGATCAGCTAGTAACTACCAGTAATCTCATCATTGATCGCCCACAAGGTACCATTCACCCACATTATCCAATCTCGATTTATCCCTTTGACTATGGATATTTAGAGGGTACTAAAGCCGGAGAGGAAGATCGTGTTGATGTCTGTGAACAGTGAACAACTCAAAACACTAATAACTGTAGAACCCAGTTCCCAATCCCTTATTTTTCGGAGTGCAATTTCCATGAGTTTAGAACTAAACCTAACAGGTAAAACAGCGATCGTTACAGGCGGAAGTGCTGGGATTGGGTTAGCCGTTGCCAAAGCACTTTATAGTGAGGGTGTAAATGTAGCGATCGCCTCTCGTAGCCAAGAACGGTTAGAAAATGCCGTTAGTGCGATCCAATCCTTACCCACACCTGGAGCAAAAGTCATTGCTATCAGTGCTGACTTGACTCAAGCCGAAAGTGTTGATCGAGTCGTATCAAGCACACTGGCACAGTTTGGTCAGATTGATATCTTGATTAATAACGCTGGTTCAGCCCGTGCTGGATCATTCCTTGACTCCACCGATGATTTATTTTTGGATGCTTGGAATTTAAAATTATTGGGTTACATTCGCTTTGTCAGAGCCGTTGTACCCCATCTCAGAAGCCAGGGTGATGGCCGGATTGTGAATATAATCGGCGGTGCAGGGCGCACGCCTCGTCCTAACTTCCTCGCTGGTGGGACATCAAATGCAGCTTTGCTCAATTTCACCAAAGGCATTTCTAAAGAATTAGCCGAGTACAACATTCGTATTAATGCCATCTCACCCGGTGCTACAGCTACCGAGCGTGCTGAGACTTTAGCCAGACAAAACGCCCAAGCGCGGGGGATTACTGTAGAGCAAGCAAAAGCAGAAAGTCTCCAAAGTATTCCTTTAAAAAGAATCGCCCAACCAGACGAAATTGCCGCGTTGGCGCTATTTTTGGTGTCTGATCTCGCCGCATCCATTACCGGAACCGAGATCATTGTTGATGGCGGTTCTACCCCTGGGGTGTGAAATAAAGCAGAGGGGGCAGAGGGAGCAGGGGAGCAAAGAAGAATAACTATTGACTATTGACTATTGACCAATGACCAATGACCAATGACCAATTACTAGTAAAAACTTTTTGGAGAACATAACATATGGGTTCACAATACTTTGATATCAAACCAATTGCTGGACGTATCGGTGCGAAGATTATTGGTGTTGACTTGAGTACTAACCTCAGCGATGAAATTATCAGCGATATCCGCAAAGCTTTAGTTAAACACAAAGTCATTTTCTTCCGTGGTCAAAATATCGATGCTAATCAACAAGTAGCCTTTGCGCGTCGGTTTGGGGAAGTGACTACAGCACATCCTACTGTCCCTTCACTACCAGATAATCCAGAAGTGCTGGATTTAAACTACGGCAAAACCGTAGCGCGGGCGAATAACTGGCATACGGATGTCACCTTCGTAGACAGTCCACCGCTTGGTTCTGTATTGCGGGCGCTGGTGATTCCCCCATCTGGTGGTGATACCATTTGGGCAAACTCTGTGACTGCATACGAAGATTTACCAACTCATCTACGTAATCTTGCTGATCAACTCTGGGCAGTACACAGCAACGCCTACGACTATGCCGCAGCAACAGTTGATCTGCCAGAAGAAGTAAGAGCTTATCGGGCTGTCTTCACTTCAACAGTGTATGAAACTTTACACCCAGTTGTCCGCGTCCATCCTGAATCAGGGGAACGTGGGTTATTTATTGGTGGTTTCGTGCGCCGCATTCGTGGTTTATCACAAAATGAATCCGACGAAATCGTGAAATTGCTGCAAGCTTACGTCACCCGTCCAGAAAATACCGTGCGGTGGCGTTGGCAAGTCGGTGATGTCGCATTTTGGGATAACCGCGCTACTCAACATTATGCGATCGCAGATTACGGCAATCAACCACGTCACGTCCAACGTGTGACCATTGTCGGCGATATCCCCGTCGGTATCGATGGTAGGCAGAGTGAAGCCATCAAGGGCGATTCATCTGCATACAACCGCCGCGAACCAGCTTTAGTTTCCTAGTACAGAATTTCGCAAGTTCGTAACGAAATCCTGCATACATCTGTGCTTTCCTTCTCTGCGAGACGCTGCGCGAACGCGTACCTCTGCGTTTAAAAACCCTACCCTTTTAGGCAACCTTGTACTTAGAAAGGAGTGAATACAGGGAGAAAAGCAGAAATTTTTCTCTAATTTTCTCCCCATCTCCTCATCCCCCTCATCTCCTCATCAAATATGACTAAGAAAAAACAAATTAAACTCGGTGCATTCTTACCAGGTTCCGGTCATCACGTAGCAGCTTGGCGACACCCCGAATCCCAAGCAGATGGGGGGTTAAATTTCCAGCATTACAAACGGCTGGCGCAGACTGCTGAACGAGGCAAATTTGATATGGTATTCCTCGCCGATGGTCTAGCCGTCTGGGATCGTGGACAGGGGAAAGAAGCCTTTAGTCGGTCGGGACAATTTAGTGTCCACTTTGAACCCTTAACTTTATTATCAGCCCTATCCGTAGTTACGGAAAATATTGGCTTAGTAGCCACTGCATCCACCACCTACGAAGAACCCTTTCACATCGCCCGTAAGTTCGCTTCATTAGATTATTTAAGTGGTGGTCGTGCGGGGTGGAACGTTGTCACCTCCTCTGCTGAAGCCGCAGCCCAAAATTTCAGCAAAGAAGAACATCTAGAACACGCCATTCGCTACGAACGAGCCATAGAGTTTTTACAAGTAACCAGCAAGCTTTGGGATAGCTGGGAAGATGACGCTTTTATCCTCGATAAAGAATCGGGGATTTATTTTGAGCATGACAAGCTGCACATTCCCAACCACAAAGGCAAACATTTCTCAGTGCGTGGCCCTTTAAATGTAGCTCGTCCCATCCAAGGCTATCCGGTGATTGTGCAAGCTGGCTCATCGTTACCTGGAAAGGAATTAGCAGCGCAAACAGCCGAGGCAATTTTCACCGCCCAGCAAACTTTGGCAGAAGCTCAAGCATTTTATTCTGATGTCAAGGGGAAACTGGCAAAATACGGACGTTCACCAGACCACCTGAAAATTATGCCTGGGGTCTTCCCTGTGATTGGTAGAACTGAGGAAGAAGCGAAGGAGAAATACCAAGTTCTGCAAGATTTGATTCATCCTTCCGTTGGCTTAGGATTGCTCTCTGGCTTGGTTGGTGGACATGACTTGTCACAATATCCTTTAGACGGGCCATTGCCAGATTTACCAGATACCAACGCTGGTAAGAGCCGCTTGCAGTTAATTACTGACTTGGCGCGCAGAGAAAATTTAACCATCCGTCAACTATATTTATGGATTGCTGGCGCAAGGGGACACCGCACCATCTTAGGTACACCAGAGCAAATTGCTGACCAGTTAGAAGACTGGTTTGGCAACGATGCAGCCGACGGATTTAATATTATGCCGCCTTGGCTTCCTGGTGGTTTGGATGAGTTTGTCGATTTGGTAGTCCCTGAATTGCAACGCCGGGGCTTGTTCCGCACCGAGTATGAAGGACGGACTCTGCGGGAGAATTTGGGTTTACCACGTCCGGTTAACCAGTTTACCCAAGTTGCGTCTCCTGAATTAGCAGGTGCTAGTAAGTAGTTTTACCAGGAAAGGCAGAGGGCAGGAGGCAGCTATGTATGTTTTCTGCCCTTTCCTCACGACTTAAAGGAGTAAGGGTATAAAGAACCGGACATATCTTTGATTTGGAAGCTTCCAATTATCCCAAACTTGCACAATGGTATGATGAATTTTCTCGGCTATCATCCTTGCAAGCAACAAAGCCAGACTCTTAAAAATAATGCTGACGGTTCTTCTGTCCTCCTTTTTTTTGACGATTCATAATGTCACTGTGCGAGTTTTGTTTTCCGAACATCTCGTACTTGGTGTATTTGTCTTAGGTGGATATGTGAAACCGGATTTGCCAAATTCTTTTTTGCTGATGTTTATGCGAATGTTGCTGGTAGTTCCACTCATGGCAACTCTAGCATTGAAGTTATATCCATCGGCGGGGAAAGAAATTCAAGACTTATTCAGGCGGGAACGTTTCGATGTTCTCATCCAAGCTGTGGGCTGTGGAATACTAATGTTTGTGTATATTGCTGCACTTTACGTTGCTATTGGCTTAATTCCCACAGGTATCGCCCTGACTTTGTTCTTTACCTATCCAGTATTTACAGCACTGCTGGCTTGGAAGTTTTTTGGCGATCGCCCCACACTCTTTCGATGGCTAGTTATGAGTATGATCCTCATAGGCGGTGTGTTGACAATACCCCAATCTTCTACCAGTTATAGCAGTAATACAGTGGCGATCGGCATTTTCGCTAGTCTCAGCGCTGGTGTGATTTATGCCTTTTATAACATCATCGCCCAAAAATGTCTGGAAAAATTCCATCCTGTTCCTTTCACTTGGATCAGTTTTACCTCTACTCTGTTGCTTTCTGGTGTGAACTTACTAATTTTCTCCCCTTCCAGTTCTCAACTTGATTGGACACCTCTGTGGATTGGCAGTATTTTTTCTGGTGTGATTAGTTTTATTGGACACATATTAAATAACTTAGGGATTCGCATGATTGGCGCAACTAAAGCGTCTATCGTCGGCTCTAGTAGTCCAGCTTTGACAGCCTTAGTCGCCTGGATAACGATTAACGAAAGTTTAAACCTGATTCAAAGTTTGGGAATTGCTGTTGTGACTTTAGGAATTGCATTGCTCAGTGCAGAAGGCTTTTTTCATCAGCGTAGCCCATCATAGTTCTAATTCCATTTTTCTCTCACTCTCTGCGCCTCTGCGCCACCCTGCGGGAAGCCGCAAAGCGTCTACTGCGTGAAAAAATCATACATAATCAACAGCGCTCATAATTTAACTCTTGCTCCCACTACCCACTACTAAAAGTGACCACTGCACAACCAACCTCTTCCCTATCTATTGGTATCGTACTATTCCCCAATGTGACACAGTTAGATTTCACCGCTCCCTACGAAGTCTTTAACCGACTACCAAACACAAAACTATATCTGCTGTCTGAGACTCTAGAACCTATAAGGAGTGATGGCGGACTCACTTTTTTGCCTGACACCACATTTGCCGAGTCGCCACTTGTAGATTTGTTGTTCGTCCCAGGAGGGAGCGGTATTGATGTCAAACTAGAAGACAAGAAATTTCTCGCCTTTCTGAAAACTCAAGGTGAACAAGCCCGTTATGTGACATCTGTTTGTACTGGTGCGCTACTGTTGGCGGCGGCTGGGTTACTCCAAGGGTATCGCGCCACTACTCACTGGCTCTACCTAGATTTGTTGGAATTACTGGGAGTTGAAGTAGTCAAACAGAGAGTTGTCATTGATCGCAATCGGATTACAGGGGGAGGTGTAACAGCAGGAATCGACTTTGGACTAGTTATAGCTGGGGAATTATTCACAGAAGCGATCGCCCAATCAATTCAACTAGCCATAGAATACAATCCCCAACCACCCTTTGAAAGCGGTTCGCCGGAAACTGCACCAGAGTACATCATCAACAGCGTCAAAGCTACTAGCAAAAATCGTCTAGATAGCCGTCGGCAAATCATCCAAAAGATAGTTGCTGAATCATCAATTTCTATATCTCAAAAGTAACACCCCCACACCCTACACCCTCACACCCCTACACCCTCCCGAAAAAATGCCTTATTCCGCCATTTTGTTTGATTTAGATGGGACTTTGACAGACCCCAAATTGGGTATTACTCGCTGTATTCAGTATGCGTTATCGGAATTAGGTTACAAACCACCTGATGCTGATGAGTTGCTATGGTGTATCGGCCCTCCCATTAAAGAGAGTTTTTCTCGGCTACTGGAAACTTCAGATAACGGCTTGATTGATCAGGCGATCGCCCTTTATCGTCGTCGTTTTTCGACGATTGGATTATTTGAAAATTCCCTTTATCCCCAAATTATAGATATTCTCCAAAAGATCAGATTTGCTGGTTATCAAACTTTTGTCGCAACTTCTAAACCTCACATTTATGCAAAGCAAATTATTGAACATTTTGATTTATCGTTGCTTTTCGATGCTGTTTATGGTAGCGAACTTGATGGAACAAGAACTGTGAAAGGTGAGTTGATTCAGCATATTTTAATCACAGAAAATCTTACACCTTCTACTGTGGTCATGGTAGGCGATCGCCAACACGATATCATCGGAGCCAAGCTGCACAATTTGACGGCAATTGGTGTGACTTATGGCTATGGAACTGAGGAGGAATTAAAAACTCACGGTGCTGATTTAATTGCCCATTCTCCAGAGGAAATTAAAAAATTATTAGTTCATAGCTCTTAAAAATGAACTTCACCATTAGAAAAGCAAAAGAATCGGATGCAAAAGCGATTAGCTAATGCCACAAATAATACTGTCATTTGGGTTGTAG